>NZ_LNQO01000002.1:0-400081 GCF_001456905.1 Gordonia sp. SGD-V-85 | reverse complement strand
CGATCACCGACGCCATCGTGGCCGGCGGGATCGACGGACGGCCCCGGCCGCTGGGAAACAGGTCCGCGAACATCTCCGCAGGGAACAACTGCTCGCGATGAGCAGCCAAAAACGCGAACACACTGCCCTCGGCCAGCAAATGCCCGACGACCGAGTTCACATCCAGAAACTCACCCTGACGATCCGGCTCACCCTGCATACTCACCAGGATCCCAGCCCACCAGGCAAACCCGCTCACCCCACACCGAAACGACGCCGACTATTTCAGCAGTCTCCTAGGCGCCGGGAACTCTGATCCCTAATCCAAAAGAACCTCGAAACCCGTGATCCCTGAGGTGCGAGGAGCGCGAGCGACGAGCCACGAAGGGCCTGGCGAGGCAGCTCACCCGGCCCTTCGTGGCTCGCTTCGCTCGCACCTCAGGGAGCAGAGGGAGTGGGCTGGCGAATCAGAACAGAGCCTCCCGATCACGCCGCCGAGGTCACCCGGTAGACGTCGTAGACGCCTTCGACGTTGCGCACCACGTTGAGCACGTGCCCGAGGTGCTTCGGGTCGCCCATCTCGAACGTGAACTTGCTGATGGCCACCCGGTCCCGGCTCGTCGTCACCGACGCGGACAGGATGTTGACGCGTTCGTCGGCGAGCACCTTGGTCACGTCCGACAGCAGCCGGTGCCGGTCGAGCGCCTCCACCTGGATCGCCACCAGGAACACCGATTCCGGCGACGGGGCCCAGGACACGTCGAGAATTCGTTCCTCTTGCTGCCGAAGCGATTCGGCGTTGGTGCAGTCGGTGCGGTGCACGCTGATCCCGCCGCCGCGGGTGACGAAACCGAGGATGTCGTCGCCGGGCACCGGGGTGCAGCACTTGGCGAGTTTGATCACGACGTTGTCGATGCCGTCGACCATGACGCCCGCGTCGCCGCCCTGACGTGCCCGGGTCGGCATCGTCGACGGCGTCGACCGCTCGGCGATCGCCTCTTCGGCGTCCTCGATGCCACCCAGTGAGGCGACCAGCCGGTTGACGACATGCCGTGCGGAGACGTGGTTCTCACCGACCGCGGTGTAGAGCGCGGTGACGTCGGTGTAGCGCAACTCGCGGGCGATCGTCGACATCGATTCCGCGCTGAGGAGCCGCTGGAGCGGGAGCCCGCCGCGGCGGACCTCCTTGGCGATCGCGTCCTTGCCGGCCTCGAGGGCCTCCTCGCGTCGCTCCTTGGCGAACCACTGCCGGATCTTGGCCTTGGCGCGCGGCGAGACCACGAATGTCTGCCAGTCCTTCGACGGACCGGCGGTCGGCGCCTTGGAGGTGAACACCTCCACCACCTCGCCGTTCTCGAGCGTGCGCTCGAGCGCGACCAGCCGGCCGTTGACGCGCGCGCCGATACAGCGGTGCCCGACCTCGGTGTGGACCGCGTAGGCGAAGTCGACCGGGGTCGACCCGGCAGGCAGGGTGATGACATCGCCCTTCGGGGTGAACACGAAAATCTCGCGCACGGCGAGGTCGTAGCGCAGCGACTCCAGGAACTCGCCCGGGTCCGCGGCCTCCCGCTGCCAGTCGAGCAGCTGGCGCATCCAGGCCATGTCGTCGATCTCGGCGGTGTCGGACTTCTTGCCCGACTTGCGGTAGCCGTTCTCCTTGTAGCGCCAGTGCGCGGCGATCCCGAACTCGGCCGTGCGGTGCATCTCGTGCGTGCGGATCTGCACCTCGAGCGGTTTGCCCTCGGGTCCGATCACAGTGGTGTGCAACGACATGTAGACGCCGAACCGCGGCTGGGCGATGTAGTCCTTGAAGCGCCCCGCCATGGGTTGCCACAGCGAGTGCACGACACCGACGGCGGCGTAGCAGTCACGGTCCTCCTCGCAGAGGATGCGCATCCCGACGAGGTCGTGGATGTCGTCGAAGTCGCGGCCCTTGACGATCATCTTCTGATAGATCGACCAGTAGTGCTTGGGCCGCCCTTCGACGGTTGCGTTGATACGCGCACCGGCCAGCGCATTGTTGATGTCGGCTCGCACCCGGGCCAGGTAGGTGTCGCGGGACGGCGCGCGGTCGGCGACGAGCCGGACGATCTCCTCGTAGCGTTTGGGGTGCAGGATCGCGAACGACAGGTCCTCGAGTTCCCATTTGACCGTCGCCATGCCGAGTCGATGAGCAAGTGGCGCAATGACTTCCAGGGTCTCGCGGGCCTTGCGCGCCTGCTTCTCCGGCGGCAGGAAGCGCATCGTGCGCATGTTGTGCAACCGGTCGGCGACCTTGATGACGAGAACGCGCGGATCGCGCGCCATCGCGATGATCATCTTGCGGATGGTCTCGGCCTCCGCGGCGCTGCCGAGGGCGACCTTGTCGAGCTTGGTCACGCCGTCGACGAGGTGCGCGACCTCGGGTCCGAAGTCCTTCTCCAGCGCCTGCAGGGAGTAGCCGGTGTCCTCGACCGTGTCGTGCAGCAGCGCCGCGATGAGGGTCGTGGTGTCCATGCCCAGATCGGCGAGAATCGTGGCGACCGCCAGCGGATGGGTGATGTAGGGATCGCCGGACTTGCGCTTCTGGCCGCTGTGCCGTTCGTCGGCGACGTCGTAGGCGCGCTGCAGCAACGCCACGTCGGCCTTGGGGTAGATCTCGCGGTGCAGCGTGACCAGCGGTTCGAGGACCGGCCGGACCTGGCTGCGGGTTGCGGTCATACGGCGCGCGAGGCGGGCGCGCACCCGGCGTGAGGCCGACGCACCCGGCTGGATGGAGCCGACCGCGGCCGGTGCGTTCGGCCGGTCGGCGGTCTCGGCCGACGTCGCTCCGGCGTCCGGGTTACCCGCGGGGGTCACGCCACGCTGCGCCGTGTCGGATTCATCGGGCATCAGCGGTCCTCCTCACGGTTGTCTGTCGGCATACGGTGACCCGTCCGGCCTGCCGGGCGGGCTCAGCCGATTCTAGTCGCGGCCCGCCCATGACCGGGTCGACGCCGTCAGTCCAGTGCGACCGCATGCACGGGAACGTCCGGTCCGAGGCCACGGGCGATCGTGTCCCGGCCGCCGAGACCCGCGAGTTCCATGATCACCGCGACCCCGACGACGTGCGCACCCGCACGATGGAGCAGTTCGGCCGCGGCGACCGCCGTCCCGCCGGTGGCGAGCACGTCGTCGACGAGCAGGACACGCCGCCCGCTGAGGTCGAGGCCGTCGGCCGGGATCTCAAGCGTTGCCTGCCCGTATTCGAGGCTGTAGTCGATGGCGAGGACCGGCGGCGGCAGCTTGCCGCCCTTGCGGACCGCCAGCACCCCGACCTCGAGCTCACGCGCGACCGCGCCGCCCAGCAGGAACCCGCGCGCGTCGATACCGGCCACGAGGTCGATCGACGAACAACCATGCGTGAGCGCGGTGACGATCGTCGACAGCCCTTCCGGGTCCGCGAGGACCGGTGTCAGATCCTTGAAAGCGATTCCGGGAGCCGGGAAGTCGTCGACGAGGCGAGCGTGTTCGGCGATCGCCGCCTGCGCTCGCGAGACCGCCTCCGCCGTACGGTCGGGCACGACACCACCCATCGCTTCACTCCCCTGCTCAGCCACGGATCGTCCACCGATCCATGTTCCATCCGGTGCCGTCGCGGCCGAGACCGGCCACCACGTTGCCCACCCGATCCTTCCACTGCCGTACCCGCGGCGCCGCGAAGAGGGGCACCGACGGCATCGTCGCCCAGGTCGCGTTCTCGATGGACCGGGCCAGACGGAGTCGGTCGGGCGCCGAGACGGTCGTCGCGAGCTGATCCACTCCCCGACTCACCATCGGCTCCCGGATGCCGGACAGGTTCAGGGGGTCTCCGCCGCGCAACGCGTAGGCGTCCCGGCTCGGGTCGGCAGCACCGGCCGCGGCGAATGACGCGCCCCCGGCGACGATGAGTGCGTCGACATCGCGGCCCAGCGCGTCGGGCCGCAGGTCGGGTGAGGACGCGTCCTCGACGACGATCCCCGCTGCGCGGCACGACGCCGCGATCGCCGCGGTCATCTGCTGCCAGCGCGGAGTCGGCGCGACGTAGCCGATGCGTACCGTCCGCGGTCGCAGCGCGACCTCCGAACCGGCCGCCTCGCCGCCGGCCGGATCCTGTACCGCGCCCTGCACGGTGGCCGCCCGGACGAGTCCGCGCGCTCGTTCGATGTCCGGCCGCTGATAGGCCTGGCCGAATTCGGTGTTCATCTGTGCGGCCAGATTGTCTGCCGGGGAGAGCACCCGGAGATTCCAGACCTGCGCGCCGGCGCCGAAATCGCGCGCGAGGTCGGCTCGCGGGACGCAGGAGGCGAACGCCCGGCGCATCCGGACATCGCCGAACAAGCCGCGGCCCGCCAGGACGAGTTCCTCGACGCCCAGCGCGCGCGCCGGCGAGGACGTCCCGGCGGCCCCCGCCGAACCGGCGATGTCACCGTCGACGAGGCCGGCCGTCACGTCGACGACGTCGAATCGCCCGTCGGGGAGCCGGCGGGTCGCGTCGGTCCCGCGCCCCCAGACGACGACGCGCGAGGTCTCCGGCTTGTCGCCCCACCACTCGTCGTTGGGCACCAGGACGAGTCCGCCCGAGCGCGAGTACCGGTCGATGCGATACGGACCCGACGCCGGATAGTGCGCGTGATCGACCGGTCCGAACGTCAGGTCGAAGCCGGTGTTCCATGCGTCCGCGATGCGTCCGACGGCGGCCCGGTCCATCGCCCGGATCGGGTCGATGACGTCGGAGAGGCCGGCCACGCGGGCCACCACATGCGCCGGCATCATCGCCCCGGCGCCGAAGAGCGAGAGCCAGTTCCGGTACTCCCGTCCGGGCGCGAAGGTGACGGTCGCGCTCTTGTCGCCGGCCGCGCAGTTCACCGAGTCGATGTCGCGATAGCCGGCGGTGGTCGCCGGGGTGAAGCCGGGCAGCCGTCCGCTCATCGCCGCCCAGGCGAGCACGAGATCGTCGCAGTCGAGGGCCACCCCGTCGGAGAAGGTCGCCTCGGGGTTGAAGTCATACCGCAGGGTCGGCACGCGGCCGGGCACCTGGGTGACCGTGCCGACGTCGCGATCCGGGATGACCTGGCCGGCCGGGCCCAGCAGACTGAAGCCGGGCAGCAGCCGGGTGGTCGCCATGAGGACGCCATCGGCGTTGCCGCTCACCGTGTTCGCGTTGTAGGTCGTGATCCGCGCGTCGACCACGTAGTCGATCGTCGGCGGCCCGTCGTCGCCGCAGGCCGTCACCAGCCCGGCGACCGTGACGAGCCCGACGAGGAGGCTCAGGACCCTGACGAACTCCCGGCGTCCAACGCTCACGTCGCAGAGACTAGCGGTTGCGGCGGCGTTTGCCGGTCGGGACCGCGCGGTCCGCGTCGTCGGTGTCGACTGCTGCCCCGGCGGATGCCCCTCGGCGCGTCCGGACCGGCCGCGGCTCGTCGGACGGGAGCCCGGCGCGACGTCGGAGGACCTTCTCGGTGTGCCGGCCGATGTCGGGGCGACGTTCCTTCAGTGTCGCCAGGAGCGGCGCGGCAAGGAAGACCGACGAGAACGTACCGACGAGGACACCGACGAGCTGGATCAGCCCGAGATCCTTGAGCGTTCCGACGCCGAGCAGCCAGACCGCGATGACCATCAGCGCGATGATCGGCAGCACCGAGATGACGGTGGTGTTGATCGATCGCATGAGGGTCTGGTTCACACCCAGGTTGGCCTGTTCGGCGTAGGTGCGCCGGGTGGTCTGGAGCACCGAGCGGGTGTTCTCGGAGATCTTGTCGAACACGACCACCGTGTCGTAGATCGAGAAGCCGAGGATGGTGAGCAGGCCGATGACGGTCGCCGGGGTGACCTCCCACCCGACGAGCGAGTAGATACCGGCGGTCACGATCAGGTCGAAGAACAGCGACCCCATCGCCGCGATGGACATCTCCCGGTCGAATCGCACCGCGATGTAGACGAAGACGATGACCAGGAACACGGCCAGCGCGATCAGCATGCGCTCGGTGATCTCGCTGCCCCACGTCGAGCTCACATCCGAGATGCTCACCTCGGCGGGCGCGAGTTCGGGACCGAATTCGTCGGCGAGCGCGCGCGTCACCGACTCCGCCTGGGCGAGATCGAGTGTCTCGGTGCGCACCTGGACCGTCTGGCTGCCACCGGCTCCCGCGGTCTGTACCGATTCGGGCGCCTCGCCGAGGGTCGCGGTGACAACTTCTTCGACGGACTCCGCGGTGATCTCCGAGGAGACGACCGGCACCGACATCTGGGTGCCGCCCTCGAAGTCGATACCGAGGGTGAACCCGCGGATTCCGATCGAGGCCAGGCAGATCAGCAGGATCGCCGCGGTGACGCCGTACCACATGCGGCGGCGCCCGACGATCTCGAAGGCACCGGTACCGGTGTAGAGCCGGGACAGGAACGAGCGGTTGCGATCGGCGACGAAGTCGGCGTCCGCGCCGGGCTGCGCCTTGTCGGCGTCGAGGACGGCCGAGTCGCCGGTTGCCTTGTTGTCCGGCCCGGTCATCGCACGGTCCCCTTCTCCCGAGTGGCGTCAGTGGTGTGGTCGGCGTCCGTCGACGATGCAGACGTGCCGGCGGTGGCCGCACCCGCTTGCCGGTGCGCGGCGACGCGACGCTGGCGGGCGACCTCGCTGATCGCCCCGAGTCCGTTGACGCTCGGCTTCGACAGGAATGTCGAACGGCTCGCGTAGACGACCAGCGGGTGGGTGACCAGGAACACGACCATGACGTCGAGGATCGTGGTGAGACCCAGTGTGAACGCGAAGCCGCGGACCTCGCCGATCGCCAGGATGTAGATGACCGCGGCGGCGATGAAGCTCACCGCATTGCCGGACCAGATGGTGCGGCGCGCGCTCGCCCAACCGCGGGGCACCGCGGACCGGAAGCTGCGCCCCTCGCGCATCTCGTCCTTGATTCGTTCGAAGTAGACGACGAACGAGTCGGCGGTCATACCGATACCGATGATCAGACCCGCGATGCCGGCGAGGTCGAGGGTGAACCCGATCCAGCGACCGAGCAGCACGATGATGCCGTACACCATGGCCCCGGCGAGGACGAGCGACAGCACCGTCAGGATGCCGAGCATGCGGTAGTAGGCCAGGGCGTAGATGAACACCGCGACCAGGCCCACCAGTCCGGCGATCAGGCCGGCCTGCAGCGACGCGAGACCCAGTGTCGCCGAGATCGTCTCGGCGTCGGAGGCGGTGAACGACAACGGCAGCGAGCCGTACTTCAGCACGTTGGCGAGTTCGTTCGACGACGACTCGGTGAACGGACTGGCGCTACCGCCGCTGATCCGGGTCTGACCGCCCGGGATGGGCTCGTTGATCGCCGGCGCCGAGACGACGCGCGAGTCGAGCGTGAAGGCGGTCTGGGTCCGGTTGGGGGCCTGCTCGGCGGTGTACCTGGGCCAGAAGCTGGCGGCCTCACCCTCGAATTCGAGGGTCACCACCCATTCGCCGGTCTGCGGATCGGTACCGGCGTTCGCGTTCTTGATGTCGCGACCGTCGATGATCTCCGGGCCGAGGAGGTAGACCTCCGAGCCGTCCGTCGAGCAGGCCACGAGGTACTGGTCGGGGCGGTCGTTGCCCAGCAGCGGGTCGTTGGCCGTCGGCGAGCAGTCCATCTTCGCCATCTGCTGCTGGAGAGCCTCGAGCTGCTGCGGGGTCGCGTTCCCCGGCGCCTGACGGAGCTTGCGCTGCTCGTCGATGGCGGCTGCCGCGGCCTCGGTGGGCAGGGCGTCGGCCTGATCGTCGGCACTCTCGGGCTTCGGCGGTTGCGGAGTCGCCATGGCCGGCTGCCCGACGACCGGTCGGACGTACAGGCGCGCCGTCTGGCCGAGTGACTTGGCCTGCGCGCCGTCCTGGCCGGGGACCGTGATGATCAGGTTGTCACCGCTGACGACGACCTCGGAACCGGAGACGCCGAGCCCGTTCACGCGCTGCTCGATGATCTGCTTGGCCTGATCGAGCTGCTCTCGGGTCGCCGCCTGACCGTCCTCGGTCCGCGCGGTCAGCGTGACGCGCGTACCGCCCTGGAGGTCGATACCGAGCTTCGGTTCGATGGTCTGGGGTCCGGTGAAGAATATCAGTCCGTAGACGACCGCGAGCAGGCCGATGAAGGCCACGAGCGGACGCCACGGCGGGATCTCTCGAGCCGGTCGCGACCGCTTCCCTGCAGTCCGGCCCTTCCCCGAAGTCCGAGAGGGAGTTGTCACAGCTGTTCAGGTCTCCTTGAGAGCGTCAACCGGCCGACGAGCAGCCCGACCGGCATGACCCATCGTCCACTCCTGGCCGGGACACGCCGGAAGCGCGTCGGAGGCGGTGCAGACGGACGGGCGCGCCGCGTCGTGGTCCGACGCGGCGCGGATGCGGCTTACTTGTCGTTGTCGCGCGCGTTGTCGGTGGCGGGCTTGTCCAGGCTGACCGAGTCGGCGTCGCCGTAGTCGTCGGACTCGATCTCCGGGGCGACGTGGCCGGCGTAGGTGGCCGCGGCCTCATCCGTCGGGACGACGCGCATGACGGCCAGCCGGTTCCAGCGGGTGACCACGCCGGTGGCGATCTCGACATCGACGACGTCGGGCGAGCTCGCGTCGATCACGGTGCCGAAGAGACCGGAGGTCAGCTGGACGCGGGTACCGGTGGACACCGAGTTCTGCATCTCCTGCATCTCGGCCACACGCTTCTTCTGCTTCCGCATCGACAGGAACATGAAGCCGGCCAGCAGGGCGAGCAGAAGCGGGAAGAGCAGAGCGTCCATGAGTGCGAGTCAGTCCTTTGGGTATCAGTGGGTACGGCGTGAGCGAGCGGCCTGTCCGGACGAATCCGGGCAGCATCAGCTCAGCTGTGCTCCACACAGTGTGCCACGTCTTGCGCGGAGCTCATCCCCGCAGGTGGTGCCGGTGTCCTCGACGGTCGTCGAAGATCCGGCTAGAGGTCGTCGAACAGCGTGTCGGCCGCCACGTCACGGGGACGCACCCCGAAGGTGGCGTTCATCGCACCGGCGGGCGGGGTGAGTCCGAGGTGATGCCAGGCGGCGGCGGTGGCCACCCGCCCGCGCGGCGTCCGCGCGATCATGCCCGCGCGCACAAGGAACGGCTCGCAGACCTCCTCCACGGTCGCCGGTTCCTCGCCGACGGCCACGGCCAGCGTGGACACCCCGACCGGCCCCCCGCCGAAGGCGCGGATCAGGGCGTCGAGGACCGCCCGGTCCAGACGGTCGAAGCCGAGTTCGTCGACGTCGTAGACCGCGAGCGCCGCGCGGGCGACGTCCACGGTGATCGACCCGTCTCCCCTCACCTCGGCGTAGTCGCGGACCCGGCGGAGCAGCCGGTTCGCGATGCGGGGCGTGCCCCGCGACCGGCGCGCGATCTCGCCCGAGGCGTCGCCGCGGAGTTCCATGCCCAGGATCCCGGCCGAGCGGTGCAGCACCCGGACGAGTTCGTCGGGCTCGTAGAACTCCATGTGCGCGGTGAACCCGAACCGGTCGCGCAGCGGGCCCGTCAGCGACCCCGACCGTGTTGTCGCCCCGACCAGCGTGAAGGGTGCGACGTCGAGCGGGATCGAGGTCGCTCCCGGGCCCTTGCCGACCACGACGTCGACGCGGAAGTCCTCCATCGCGAGGTACAGCATCTCCTCGGCCGGGCGCGCGATGCGATGGATCTCGTCGATGAACAGCACGTCGCCCTCGACGAGGTTCGACAGCATGGCCGCGAGGTCGCCGGCCCGCTCGAGTGCCGGACCGGAGGTCACCCGGATGGCGGCGCCCATCTCCGAGGCGATGATCATGGCCAGCGACGTCTTGCCGAGCCCGGGCGGTCCCGACAGCAGGATGTGGTCGGGGGTGCCACCGCGGCCCTTGGCCCCGTGCAGGACCAGTTCGAGCTGTTCGCAGACCCGCGGCTGGCCGATGAAATCAGCGAGTGACCGGGGACGGAGACCGGCGTCGAGGTCGCCGTCGGAGCGCACCGGCATCGCGCTCACGTCCCGATCGTCGACGTCGTCCGGATCGCCGCCCATCTACGACGCCTTGCCGAGCAGTGACAGCGAGTGACGCAGCGCGGTGGACGCATCGGCGTCGGGATTCTCGGCGAGTACCGTCGTGACCGCCTTCTCCGCGGGGCCCGCGGTGAACCCGAGCCCGACGAGCGCCTCGGCGACCTGCTCGCGAATACCGCCGACGACGGTCACACCGGTCGACGCCTCTCCCGTGGGCCGGTCCACCTTGTCCCGCAGTTCGACGCACAGCCGTTCGGCCACGCGTTTGCCGATGCCGGGTACCGAGGTCAGTGACTTGGTGTCGGATTCGGCGAGCGCGCGTCGCAACGCATCCGGCTCGAGGACTGCGAGGGTCGCCATCGCGAGTCTCGGGCCGACGCCGGTGACCGTCTGCAGCAGCGCGAACAGCGCACGGGCGTCGGGTTCGGTGAAGCCGTAGAGCGTCATCGAGTCCTCGCGGACGATCATCGAGGTCAGCAGCGTCGCCTCGTCACCGCGGCGCAGCCGGGACAGCGTCGCGGGCGTCGCCAGCACGCGGTATCCCACTCCCCCGCAGTCGATCACGGCGTGGTCGAGCGCGATCTCGAGCACCGGTCCGCGGACTGACGCGATCATGCGCGACTCCCCTCTCGTGCCTGGGCCACCCGCGCGCGGTGCCGGGCCGCGGCGGCGTCGGCCTGCTTCTGTGCGGCTGCCATCCGCTCCATCATGGGTCCGCGCCAGCAGTGACAGATCGCGAGCGCGAGCGCATCCGCGGCGTCGGCGGGACGCGGCTTGGTCTGCATGCCGAGAATCCGGGTGACCATCGCGGTGACCTGAGACTTGTCGGCCCGTCCGCTGCCGGTCACCGCCGCCTTCACCTCCGACGGGGTGTGAAAGCGCACCGGTACGTCGCGCTGGGACGCCGCGAGCGCGATGACGCCGCCGGCCTGCGCGGTCCCCATGGCCGTGGACACCTGGTTCTGCGCGAAGACCCGCTCGATGGCCACCACGTCGGGCTGGTGAACATCGAGCCAGTGACACGCGGAGGTGTAGATCGCGAGCAACCGCTCGGCGAGTTCCATGTCACTGGGGGTGCGCACGACGTCCACGTCGAGGGCGGTCACCGTCCGCCCCCGACCCGACTCGACCAGCGCGATACCGCACCGGGTCAGACCCGGATCGACGCCCATGACGCGCACTCGTACCCTCCCAGGCATGGTGATCTGCGAACAGTTGTTCGAGATCTTATCGGGGAGGACGGACAAGTCCGGTGATCAACACACCGGAGAGGCGGCGGCTGTCAGTCGTTCTCGAGTTCGGCGAGGACCTCGTCGCTGATGTCGACGTTGCTGTAGACGTTCTGGACGTCGTCGGAGTCCTCGAGGGCGTCGATCAGCTTGAACACCTTGCGTGCGCCGTCGGCGTCCACCGCGACCTCGACCGACGCGCGGAAGCTGGCCTCGGCGGAGTCGTAGTCGATCCCGGCCTCCTGCAGCGCGCTGCGGACGGCGATGAGATCGCTTGGCTCGCTGACGATCTCGAAGGACTCGCCGAGATCGGTGACCTCTTCGGCGCCCGCGTCGAGCACGGCCATCAGGACGTCGTCCTCGGTCTGTCCGTTCTTCTCCAGCGTCACCACGCCCTTGCGGGTGAACAGGTAGGAGACCGAACCCGGGTCGGCCATGTTGCCGCCGTTGCGCGTCATCGCGGTCCGGACCTCGCCGGCCGCACGGTTGCGGTTGTCGGTGAGGCATTCGATGAGCACGGCGACGCCGTTGGGCCCGTAGCCCTCGTACATGATGGTCTGCCAGTCCGCGCCGCCGGCCTCTTCACCACCGCCGCGCTTGCGTGCGCGTTCGATGTTGTCGTTGGGGACCGAGGACTTCTTCGCCTTCTGGATCGCGTCGAACAGTGTGGGGTTACCCGCCGGGTCACCGCCGCCGGTCCGCGCCGCCACCTCGATGTTCTTGATGAGCTTGGCGAACATCTTGCCGCGCTTGGCGTCGATGGCCGCCTTCTTGTGCTTGGTGGTGGCCCATTTGGAGTGGCCGCTCATGTCCGTCGATTCCTTTCCCGGCGCCGGCACGTGCGGCGGGCCGTGGCCCGCATCCGGCGCACTTCTACCTGTATCCGGTCGCCCTGTTGGTGGTGCGCCCTGTTGGGTTGTTCCCGGCGTGCCGGGCTCGTGGTCTACCGCTGGTTCGGCACGATCTTACCGACGCACCATCTCCACGAAGTATTCATGTACGCGCCGGTCGCCGGTCACCTCCGGGTGGAACGACGTCGCGAGCACGTTCCCCTGACGCACCGCGACGATCCGCCCGGCCGCCGGGCCGCCGGGAACACGCGCCAGGACCTCGACCTCCGGGGCGACGGACTCGACCCACGGCGCCCGGATGAACACCGCGCGCATCGGCGCGGCGCCCTCGGCGTCGGTGATCCCGGTGAACTCCAGGTCGGTCTCGAAACTCTCCACCTGACGCCCGAATGCGTTGCGCCGCACCGTGACATCGAGGGCGTCCAGATGCCGTGCGTCGGGCCGGGTGTCGAGGATCGTGGAGGCGAGCATGATCATGCCCGCGCACGACCCGTACGCCGGGAGGCCGTCGGACAGCTTGTCCACCAGCGGGTCGAACAGGTCGAAGATGCCGAGCAGTTTGCTCATCGTCGTCGATTCACCGCCGGGGATGACGATTCCGTCGACCTCGTCGAGTTCGGCCGGGCGTCGCACCGCCACGGCGTCGGCGCCGGCCGCCTCGAGCGCGAAGACGTGCTCGCGCACATCGCCCTGCAGTGCCAGAACCCCGATCCGCGGCCGGTTCCCTTCGCTCACCGATCGGTCCGGGCGTGCTGGTCGTCGGGCATCACGCGGCCGGTGCGCGCCAGCCCCTCCTGGGTGACCGCCGCGACCAGGCGGCCCTGTCGATCGAAGATCCGTCCCTGGGTCAGGGCGCGACCACCGCCCGCCGACGGCGACGTCTGGTCGTAGAGGAGCCAGTCGTCCGCGCGGAACGGCCGCATGAACCACATCGCATGGTCGAGCGAGGCGACCTGCGGATTGGATTCGGGGTGGGGCACACGCGAGGACCCGAGCAGGGTCATGTCGCTCATGTAGGCCAGCGTGCCGACGTGGAAGACGGTGTCGTCGGGCAGCCGATGGCGGTAGCGGAACCAGACTCGTTGTTGCGCAGCGAAATACGACGATGTGACCATCTTCTCCGGGGGCACGATGCGCAGATCGAAGTTGCGCCACTCCTTGAACACCGCGCGCTCTTCCTCGGCCAGCTCGTCGAGGCGGTCGGTGAGCTCGTCCGGTTGCGGGGCCGGCGGCATCCGGTCCTGGTGCTCGTAGCCCTGGTCGGTGCGCACGTGGAACGACGCCGACATGGTGAAGATGGCCTCGCCGTTCTGGATGCCGGTCACCCGCCGGGTGACGAACGACCGTCCGTCGCGTATGCGGTCGACGAGGAACACCGCCGGACGATCCGGGTCACCGGGACGCAGGAAGTAACCGTGGAGGGAATGGACGTCGAACTCGTCGGACACCGTGCGGGTCGCCGACATCAGGGCCTGACCGGCGACCTGGCCGCCGAAGGTGCGCTGCAGGTGACTCGGGAACGCACCGCCGCGGTAGATGTCGGTCTCGATCTGTTCGACCTGGAGTATGTCCTCGATGGCTGCCACGCAGACCAGTATCGCGCACGGCGCCGGTGGGCACTCCCCTGCCCGCCGAAGCGCGGCCGGCGATCAGAGTTCGTCGAGGGTCATGATCCCGTCCTGGATGGCCCGGGCGACCAGCGATGCCTTCGTCGGGGCGGGACGGCCGATCTCGGCGTACTTGGCCCGGATCCGGGTGAGGTGGGTGTTGACCGTACCGAGCGAAATGTAGAGCTCCTGGGCCACAGCGGGTTTGGAGTCGACGAGCATCCAGGTGCGCAGGACCTCGACCTCGCGCGAGGTGAGATTCGGCTTGGCCCGGTCGGCCGTGGCCTCCGCGACCTCGGGGACCTCGGTGAGCGCGGGAACGGCGACCGCACGGTGCAGGTGGGGGTGTCCCGGACGATGGCCCAGGCCGAGCGGCTGACCCGCGCGCGGCGTCTGGATCTGGTGGCCGGGCAACGGCATCCGGCGAGCCGCCAGACGCGCCAGGGCTTCCTTCCGGCGGGCGATGGCCTCCGCGTCACGACGAGCGCTGACCGAGCGCAGGTGCTGGGGGGCCTGATGGGCGATCGCAGTCATGTGTGCTTCCTCTTCACTCATTCAACCGGTGGTCTTCCGGGTTCTCCCGGCGATGAGATGAAGATTATGGGCTGCGGCCCGGGTGGTCGATGGGGAGAACTCCCCTACCCGTGGGGAGAACTACCCACGGTGAAACCGCAGGTCAGCGACGTGCAGACGCGGCGGCTGACTCAGTCGGCCGCGTTTCGGGCCGCCTCGGCGTCGATGAGGGGGAGATCTTCTCGCGTGACGATGCGTGACGACACCGCGTACTCCACCAGTTTGGTCCGGCGGTTGCTCGCGAGTTTTCCGCCCCCACCGCGCATTCCGCTCACCCCGAGTTGATCGAGTTTGTCGCAGACGTTGTCGAGTTTGCGATTGAACTTGGTCAGCGGCCAGCCCAGCCGGCGCGCCGCCTGCGCCGACGACGGGATGGCACTCGAGCCGGTCCCCTCACGCCGCAGGATCTCCTCGGCCAGCACGATGATGAGCAGTTTCTGGCTCTCGGTAAGCGTCGGCACGCCCTGCGTCGTGTGCCCGCCGCTGTATTCCGGCCGCGTCACCGACTTCACCTGCGGTGCGCGGGCGAACAGACTCAGCTCGTAGGTCGTCGGGCCGGCGGTGAACACGATGGTCGTCTCACCGAAGACGAGCGGCATCCGCGCACCGGGGCCCAGGGTCGCCGAGAACCCGACGTCGCCCGCCGAGACGCTCGCCGACAGGTGCGTGCCGAGATTGGTGAGCCACCAGAGCCCGTTCTCGTTGTGTATCACCAGGAATCGGCGATGAAGATAGGGGTTGTCGTCGATGGACAGATCCGCTTCGCGGCCGATGAAGAACCGTCGGTCGGCGTCGAGCGCGATGCGCTCGCCGCAGTATTCGACGTAGGTCGCCCCGGCGTCCAGCGCGGCGTCGCCGGACTCTGCCGGGGATGTCTCGGCCCGGTCCTGACCCGTGGTCATCAGTCCTCCGATCAGCTCGGGTCGGGGGCCGGAGCAGCTCCGGCGGCCTCTCCCTGCGCCGAGTCGTCGAGCGCGGGCATCGTGAGGGTCGGCACCGACTCGTGGACACTCACGACGATGACGGTGACGTTGTCGTGCGCGCCGAGCGCCAGGGCGGCGTCGACGAGCCGTTCGGCCGCCTGCCGGGAGTCCTCCGCATTGCGCAGGATGTCACCGATCTCCTCGTCGGGCAGCTCCCCGGTCAGACCGTCGGTACACAGCAGCAGCACATCCCCCGGGAATGCCGGCGTACTCGAGTAATCGGCGACCGGGTCGACCATGCCCGCGCCGAGCGCACGCGTGATCACGTTGCGGCGCGGGTCGGTTCGGGCCTGCTCGGGCGTGAGGAATCCGGCGTCGATGAATTCCTGGACCTGCGAGTGATCGGTGGTGAGCTGGTTGAGCGACCCGTTCTGGAAGCGATAGGTCCGCGAGTCGCCGATGTTGAGCACCAGCCAGTGCGGGCTCTGCTCGTGGGTGACGAGCACGATGCCGGTGGCGGTGGTACCCGCGCGTCGCTCGGTCTCGGTGTCGATCTCGCCGATGCGCCGCTGGGCGGCGAGCAACAGATCGTCGAGTTGCAGTTGGGTCGCCTTGAGTTCACCCGCGCTGGTGGCCTCCGACAAGGTGAGCAGTGCGGCCTCGCTGGCCAGTTCGCCGCTGTCGTGCCCGCCCATGCCGTCGGCGAGCAGGTACATCCCCGGCAGCGCGAGTGCCGCGTCCTCGTTCGTCTCCCGGACTCGCCCCACATTGCACGCGGCGGACCACTCGAGCCGCAATTCACCCACGATGTGTGTGCCCGAGACCGAAGCGTCTCGAACGATGGTCGCCGCATCCATGATCAGCAGATACTACCGCCGCGAAGCCCCTGACCCGCCACGCATGTCGACTGTTCGGTCTCCGGCGTGTTGAGACGGGGCGCCGCGGCGGCCGGCGGTCGGTCTGACCACCTACGATTCGGACGAAGCGGTCACCAGCCGCGCTCGGCGAGGCGGTGCGGCTGCGGGATGTCGTCGACGTTGATGCCGACCATCGCCTCACCAAGGCCGCGCGAGACCTTCGCCAGCACGTCGGGATCGTCGTGGAACGTGGTCGCCTGCACGATCGCCGCGGCCCGCTGTGCCGGGTTGCCCGACTTGAAGATCCCCGATCCGACGAACACACCCTCGGCGCCGAGCTGCATCATCATCGCGGCGTCGGCCGGGGTGGCGATCCCGCCCGCGGTGAACAGCGTGACCGGCAGCTTGCCGGCCTCGGCCACCTCGACCACCAGCTCGTAGGGAGCTTGCAATTCCTTTGCGGCCACGTACAGTTCGTCCTTCGGCAACGAGGTCAGACGCCGGATCTCGTCGCGGATCTTGCGCATGTGGGTCGTCGCGTTCGACACGTCGCCGGTGCCGGCCTCGCCCTTCGAGCGGATCATGGCCGCGCCCTCGGTGATCCGGCGCAAGGCCTCACCGAGATTGGTCGCACCGCACACGAACGGCACGGTGAAGGCCCACTTGTCGATGTGGTTGCTGTAGTCGGCCGGGGTCAGGACCTCGGATTCGTCGACGTAGTCCACCCCGAGGCTCTGCAGGATCTGCGCCTCGACGAAATGGCCGATGCGGGCCTTGGCCATCACCGGGATCGAGACGGCGGCGATGATGCCGTCGATCATGTCGGGATCGCTCATCCGCGACACCCCACCCTGGGCACGGATGTCGGCGGGCACCCGCTCCAGAGCCATGACGGCCACCGCGCCGGCATCCTCGGCGATCTTCGCCTGCTCGGGGGTCACGACGTCCATGATCACGCCGCCCTTGAGCATCTCCGCCATGCCGCGCTTGACCCGGGCCGTGCCCTGGCCGACCTCGGGAACGGTCGCGCCGTTGTGACTCACTGAAGATCTCCTCGTGTCGCAGTCCCGACCTGCCGCGTTCGCGGCGGCGGTATGCCCACCAGTCTAGGTGAGGGGCCGAGGGCCCCCGACGAGGGATCAGTCCGCCTGGCCTGGGGTGACGCGCTCGATGATCTCGAAGTACTCCGGGGGTGCCGCGTGGCCGCCGAGCCGCAGCCATCGAACGGGCCGTCGTTGCGCGAGGGCCCTGGTGTCACGCACGGCGTCGTTGTAGAACCGACGCGCCATCATCACCCGCGTCTCGGCGTCGGCGAGTTCGACGACGAGGGCCGCGGACCGACGATTCGGGTCGGTGCGCGCCAGTGCGGCCGACAGCGCGTTCTCGGCGTCCTCACGTGCCGACGGCGCGGCCCGCTCGGCGCGATCGGCCAGCGTGGCGAGCTCTCGCGCCTGGGCGGCGACGCCGTCGTCGACGGACGTGCGGGAGTTCGCGGCGCCGTCGCCGGCGATCATCTCCGCTGACACCGCACGCACGACCACCGCGCGCCGGTCGAGGTTCGATTCGAGCGCCTGGCGGGCGAGATCGACGCGGACGTTGAGCCGGTCGAGGCGGTTGGCCGTGTGGTAGGCCCATCCCGCCACGAGCAGCACGGCCACCACGCCGAGGACGATCCAGGTGGCCATCAGTCCGACACCACGACCGGACCGGCTCCCACGGTGACGGTGTCGTAGACCCGGAGGATCTGGTCGGCCACCCGCGACCAGTCGTACTTGTCGGCCCGAATACGTCCGGCGGCGACGAGGTCGCCGCGCGCCTCCGGGTCGGCGAGGAGTTCGACGAGGCCGGCGGCGAGTTGATCGGGGGAACCCGTCTCGACGAGTCGCCCGGCCCGGCCGTCGTCGAGCACCCGCCGGAAGGCGTTCAGGGAGCTGGCGATCACCGCCGCCCCGGCCGCCATCGCCTCGACCAGGACGATGCCGAAGCTCTCGCCGCCGAGGTTGGGCGCGCAGTAGACGTCGGCGGAGGCCAGCGCCCGCGCCTTGGTCGCGTCGTCGACCTGCCCCAGGAACACCAGGTGTTCGGCGAGTGGACCCGCCCGCCGCCGCAGCGCCGCCTGGTTGCCGCCGCCGACGACCAGGACCCGCACGTACGGGAACCTCTCCACGACCGCGGGCAGCGCACGCATGAGCACATCGATGCCCTTGCGCGGTTCGTCGAAACGGCCGAGGAACAGAATCGTTCCACCCGGGTGCGGATACCCCTCGAGAGGCTCGGCGTCGGCGAAGGACGCGACGTTGATGCCGTTCGGGATCTCGACGGCATCGGAGCCGAGTGACTCCATCTGCCAGCGACGCGCGAGCTCGGAGACGGCGATCTTGCCCGCGATCCGTTCGTGATACGGCCGTAGGATTCCCTGGAACACGCTCAGCCACAACGATTTCGAGGTGGCGGTGTGGAAGGTGGTGACGATGGGCCCGGAGGCCACCATCAACGACAGCATCGAGATGCTCGGCGAATTCGGTTCGTGGACGTGCAGGACGTCGAATCCGTTCTCGGCGACCCAGCGACGCAAGCGCAGGTAGCCCTTGGGACTGAAATTCACCCGGGAGACCGAGCCGTTGTACGGGATCGCCAGCGCGGGCCCCGCCCGGACGACGTAGTCCGGCAGTTCGGTGTCGCGGCCGGCCGGGGCGAGCACGCTGACCTCGTGGCCCCGGTCGAGGAAGACGTCGGCGAGTTCGGTGACGTGGGCCTGTACACCCCCGGGCACGTCGAACGAGTAAGGGCAGATCATTCCGATTCGCATAGCACTCCCCTGGTCGTCGTCATGTCGGCGTCCCGTCCTGCTCCACGCGACCGCGCTGACGGTCGGTCCAGTCGCTCTCCCAGAGCGGCTGCAGCATGTGCCAGTCCGCCGGATGCGCGGCGATATTGACCGCGAAGGCGTCGGCGAGGGCCTGGGTGGCCGTTTCGATCCCACCGGAGACGTCGATCTGCTCCCCGCAACACATCCGGGAGTACGGCGCCTCCTCGAACCAGTGATGGACGGGCATCAGCGCGGCACCGGTCTCCATCGCCAGCCGTGCGGACCCCGCCGGCATGCGGGTTCGCTCGCCGAAGAAGGTCACCGGCACCCCGTGCCGGGCGATGTCGCGTTCGCCGAGCAGGCACACGATGCCGCCGGCGCGGAGCCGGTCGGCCAGCTGCCCGAACGGGGGTTGCTCGCCACCGCTCAGCGGGAAGATCTCGAAGCCGAGCGATTCCCGGTAGGCGACGAACCGGTTGAACAGTGACTCCGGCTTCAGGCGTTCCGCGACCGTCGCGAACCTGCCGTAATGGTGGACCAGCCAGACACCGGCCATGTCCCAGTTGCCGGTGTGCGGCAGCGCCAGGATGACTCCCTTGCCCCTCGCCAGCGCGGCGTCCAGTCGGGCCCGGTCCTCGTCGGGGAGCGTGACGGTGGACGTGACGGTCGCACGATCCTGCGTCGGCAGGCGGAACGCCTCGCACCAGTACCGGGCGTAGGAGCGCATGGCGTCGGCGACGAGGTCGTCGGGCACCTGCGCGGGTTCCACGCCCAGGACACGGGCCAGGTTGTGGCGCAACTGGTCCGGGCCACCGCCACGACGACCCGCGTAGCTGCCGGCACGGTCGAACAGACCCCGCGCGGCGCGTTCCGGAGCCCAGCGAACGGCGGCCCAGCCGGCCCGGTACCCGAGATCGGCGGCCATCGCGCCGAGATCGGTCATCGCTGTCCCGCGGGCGGGGTCTGACCGTCCGAGCCGGACGAGGGTTCGGCATCGCCGTTCTCGGTGTCTGAGGGCCCGGTGTCTGCGGGTTCCGAGGCGATGGGGATGAGGTCCCGCGCACCCGGCGACTGCGCGATCGACCACATCCGCTGCCCGACGGTGATGACACTGGCGACCGCGAGGAACCACATCGCGACGTGGATGGCCCACCACAGGCCGAGACCCGTGAGACCGGCGCCGACGAGCACGATGATCAGCCGGTCGGGCCGCTCGATGAGACCGCCGTCGCCGTACAGGCCGCTCGCCTCCGCGCGGGCCTTGGCATACGAGATGACCTGGGAGGTCACCAGACAGATGAGGGTCGCGACGAGGAGCAGGTCGTGGGGTTCGGTGACCGCGCACCACCAGGCGAGGCCGGCGAAGATGGCGCCGTCGGCGACGCGGTCACAGGTCGCGTCGAGAACGGCGCCGAATCGCGTGCCGCCGCCCCGGGCACGGGCCATCGCGCCGTCGAGCATGTCGAACATCACGAACAGCCAGATGACCAGCGTGCCCCAGAACAGCTCCCCCATCGGGAACAGCGTGAGGGCGGCTGCGACGCCGGCCAGCGTGCCGATCACCGTCACCGAGTCCGGCGTCAGCCCGGTCCGCAGGAGCGCCCGACCCATCGGGAGGGTCACCTTCGAGACCGATGCCCGACCCAGAATGCTCAGCATCGCCGAGTTCCTCCCCCATCTCGCGCCGCGTCGTGGCTCAGCGCTTCCCGATCGCTCTCGTCTGACATCGCCTCACCTGATCGCACCGGCACCCGATCGCTCACAGCGGGGTCAGTCGTCCAGCCGTTGCCAGGCGGTGGCCAGCAGTCCGCGAGTGTCCCGGAGCAACTGCGGCATGACCTTCGTCTCGCCGACGATGGTGATGAAGTTCGCGTCGCCCATCCATCGCGGCACGATGTGCTGGTGGAGGTGCTCGGACAACGAACCGCCGGCCGCGTAGCCGAGATTCAGACCCACGTTGAACGCGTTGGGGTTCGACACCGCCTTGATCGTGCGGATCATCCGCTGCGTGAACGCCATCAGTTCCGCGGACTCCGCGGCGGTCAGATCCTCGAGGTCGGCGACCTGCCGGTACGGCACCACCATGGTGTGCCCCGGGTTGTAGGGGTACAGGTTCAGCACCGCGTAGACGGTGTCACCACGCGCCACGATGAGACCGTCCTCATCGCTCATGGTCGGGATGTCGAGGAACGGGTGCCCCGTCTTCTCGGCCGGTTGCGGGTCGGCGATGTAGGTCATCCGGTGGGGACTCCACAGCCGTTGCAGGCGATCCGCCACACCGACACCCTCGTCTCGGATCTCGCCGGGCGCCTCACCGAACGCGGCGTCACTCATCGAGCGCCCCCGCCACCACGACCGTCTCCACCTCGCCGAGCGCGGCCTCGACCAACTCCTTGGTGGGCGACTCGTTGCGCCTGCTCCGGACCCACTCGACGATCACCGACACCGCATCGGCGACCGGTACGCCGTTGACCTGTGTGCCGTCGCGGAACCGGAAGCTCACCGCCCCGGCCTCGACGTCGCGTTCGCCGGCCAGCAACATGAACGGCACCTTGCCGGTGGTGTGGTTGCGGATCTTCTTCTGCATCCGGTCGTCGGAGGCGTCGACCTCGGCGCGGACACCGGCGGCGAGAAGGTCGGCCACCACATCAAATAGGTGTCCCTCGAACGCCTCCGCGACCGGGATGCCGACCACCTGGACCGGTGCGAGCCACGCCGGGAACGCGCCCGCGTAGTGCTCGGTGAGCACGCCGAAGAACCGCTCGATGGAGCCGAACTTCGCCGAGTGGATCATCACCGGCTGCTGCTTGGTGCCATCGGCGGCGGTGTATTCGAGGTCGAATCCGGCCGGCTGGTTGAAGTCGTACTGGATGGTCGACATCTGCCAGGTACGCCCGATCGCGTCCTTCGCCTGAACCGAGACCTTCGGTCCGTAGTAGGCGGCACCACCCGGGTCGGGCACGAGGTCGAGACCTGATTCGACGCACACCTCTTCGAGGATGGCGGTCGCGGCGGCCCACTGCTCCGCGGAACCGATGAACTTCGGCGAGTCGTCACGGGTGGACAGCTCGAGGTAGAACTCGTCGAGGCCGAAGTCGCGCAGCAGCCCGAGGATGAAATCGAGCAGATGCTTGATCTCGTCCTTGGCCTGTTCCGGCGTCACATAGCTGTGCGAATCGTCCTGGGCGAACCCGCGGACGCGGGTCAGACCGTGCACGACGCCCGACTTCTCGTAGCGGTAGACGTGACCGAACTCGAAGAGCCGCAGCGGCAGTTCACGGTACGACCGTCCGCGCGACCGGAAGATCAGATTGTGCATCGGGCAGTTCATTGCCTTGAGGTAGTAGTCCTGCCCCTGGCGGGTGATCTCCCCTGCCTCGTTGCGTTCCTCGTCGACGTGGATCGGCGGGAACATGCCGTCGGCGTAGTACGGCAGATGGCCAGACAGGTGGAACAGATGTTCCTTCGAGATGTGCGGGGTGCCGACGTACTGGAAGCCGTTCTCGATGTGCTTCGCGCGGACGTAGTCCTCCATCTCGCGCTTGATGATGCCGCCCTTCGGGTGGAAGACCGGGAGTCCCGAGCCGAGCTCGTCGGGGAAGCTGAACAGGTCGAGTTCGGCGCCGAGCTTTCGGTGATCGCGCTTCTCGGCCTCGGCGAGCATCTCCAGGTGTGCGTCCAGCGCCTCCGACGATTCCCACGCGGTGCCGTACACGCGCTGCAGACCGGCGTTGGCCTGATCGCCGCGCCAGTACGCCGCCGAGCTGCGGGTCAGCTTGAAGGCCGCGATGTACTTGGTGGTCGGGACGTGCGGTCCGCGGCACAGGTCGCACCAGATGCGTTCTCCGGTGCGCGGATTGAGGTTGTCGTAGACCGACAGTTCCCCGCCGCCGACCTCCATCACCTCGGCGTCGTCGGCCGCGCCCTTGTCGTCGATGAGTTCGAGTTTGAACGGCTCGCCGGCCAGTTCGGCGCGGGCCTCGTCCTTCGACTCGTACACCCGCCGCGAGAACCGCTGACCCGACTTGATGATCTGCTTCATCTTCTTCTCGAGGGCGGTGATGTCCTCGGGGGTGAAGGGTTCGGCGACGTCGAAGTCGTAGTAGAAGCCGTCCTTGATCGGCGGGCCGATGCCGAGCTTGGCCTCGGGGAACAGCTCCTGGACCGCCTGCGCGAGAACGTGTGCGGTGGAGTGCCGGATCACGCTGCGGCCGGCCTCGGTGTTCGCGGCGACCGGTTCGACATCGGTATCGGCGTCAGGTGCCCACGACAGGTCGCGGAGGTCCCCGCCCGCGTCACGGACGACGACGATGGCCTCCGGGCCCTTGTTGGGCAGCTCGGCCTCGCGCAGTGCGGTGCCCGCGGTCGTCCCAGCCGGCACACGGATCGTGGCGGGGCTGGTCACCTGGACGTCGTCGGGCACGGGGGCGCTCCTCGGGTTGGGGCGGACACGCGAAGACGCGTCCGGGTCGGACGTTTGCGACTCTGATGGTATCCGCGACGGGTCGTCGTGGAGTGCACCCCTACCTTGCGGCGTCGGAGATCAGCCGAAGATGGGACTCGCCAGCCAGCCGTAGTCGAGGCCGACCCACCCGGCGACGGTGTTGAGCGCGCCGAGAACCCACAGGGTGGCGATGACGATGGCACAGGTTGCGAGCCAGAAGACGGCCTGTACCGACCAGTGTTGCCGACCGATCCAGTCCATCCAGGCGTCGTATTTCGCCCGCGCGAACTTCAGCAACCGGTGCGCCCAGTCGAACTCGGACGCCAGGATGCCCAGTCCGAGGAACACGATGAGCCAGCCCGGGCCCGGGTACGGGATCGCGACGATTCCGCACAGCAGGACGATCGTGCCGATGGTCCCGACCGCGATGCGGTACATGCCGTGCCACTTCGGGTTGCTGCGCACGACGTAGCGACGATGGCGTGCGCGGATGCGCAGGCGATGCCGGAGAGACCCGCGGTCCGCGTCGGCCGACGTCCGCGCGCCGCTCGGTGTGGACGTCTCGTTCACTCCGGACTCGCTCGCCCCCTGTGTCGGCATCGTCTCCCACCTCGTTCATTCGGCCCGCTGCGCACTTCGGCCCGGTGTTCGTCTCGGCCTGGAAAGTGACGTCCAGGCTACGCGATGCAGGTGTGGGCCTCCGGCGTCGGCAGGGTGGTCGAGCGGCGCCGTCGCCTCCGCCGCGCGCCGTCGATCAGAGTCGCGGACACGGTGACCGCGAGAAGCAGCGGATAGCAGCCCGAATACAGCACGACGAGCAGATCGCCCACGACGGAGTCGTCACCGTTTCGCGGCATCATGAAAAGCCCCAACGCGATGGCGTGGTCGGAGGTGAGGTACGGCCCGCTGTCCCACCAGTGCCGCCACCAGGTGAACGTCAGCGTCGCCACGCCGGCCGGCGCGAGCCAGTACCACCACGTGCGAGCCGTACTCCCCCGCCGCATCGCCAGATCCAGCGCGACGACGAACAGCGGCACGCACCAGACCCAGTGATGTCCCCACGCGAAGGGTGAGACCGCACACATCGTCATCCCGACGATCGTGGCCGCGAGGAGGTCGCGACCGTCGCGGTGGGCAACCACCGCGGCGAGCAGTCCGAGCGCGGCGACGACCAGCGCGAGCGGGAGCCACAGCCACGTCGGCGCGACGAAGACGGGCCCGCCGGGTGCAGGCTCGGCGAACCGCCCGATGTCGAAGTGGGACAACATCTGCGACACGAATCCGCGCACCGACTGGTTGGCCGGCGAGTCGGCCCGGCCGATGCGTTCGGTGTCCGTGAGGTGGCGGGTCCAGTAGGCCCACGAGTCGGCGGGGACGGCGAGGAATCCGATCATCACGGTCGCCGCGAACGTCGCCAGCGCCGTGGCTGCCGCGCGCCACTGGCGGGTCACCAACAGGTAGACGACGGCGAACAGCGGTGTCAGTTTGATCCCGGCGGCGATGCCGATGGCGACTCCGCGCCACCGCGATGTCGTCGAGAGGAACACCAGGTCGACGAGGATCAGGGTCATCACCAGGAAGTTGACCTGTCCGAGCCAGGTGGTGGTGCGGATCGGTTCGAGGGCGGTCGACGAGATCGCTAGTAGGGCGGCAAACGTGATCAGGCGACCACCGGGCCGGTAGTGCAGGCTCCGTAGGCACATCCCGATCACGCCGGTGAGCGCGGCGAAACCGATTGTCCACCAGACGATGTTGGCGACGGCCTCGGTGAGCAGAGCCAGCGGGACGAACACGACCGCAGCGAACGGCGGATAGGTGAAGTGCAGACGCCACAGGACGGGTGCGTCGTACAGCGGACCCGCGTCGAGCACGGTGGCCGCGCCCGCGCGATAGACGCGGGCATCAGTGGCGTTCTCGAAGAGCCCGTAGAACGGGTTGGTGATCGGGAACGCCGCGATGTGCCAGGCGATCACCCCGACCGCGACGACGGCCGCCACGACGATCGCCGCCATCGGGATCCGTGCGGGCACAGAACGAGACGACTCCGGCGATTCGACGGCAGTCTTCGCGGCCACGCGGCGAGCGTACGCCCTGTCTGTGAGCTGCATCACGCGCAACGCCGTGGGGCGTGGTCGGTTGTTCGGTGGACAGCTGGATCGCGACGGTCCGTGCCGGACTACCGTTGTCCTCGGTGGGTGACGAGATCACCTTGGGGACGACACCATGTCATCACTACGAGCAACCCTCGGAGTCGTACTGGTCATCGCGGCATCGTCGACGCTGACCGTCACATGCGTCGGGGAAGGCATCGAGCCGGTCGCGATGACGCGCGACACCTCGTCGAGCACCGCCGACGGTCCGGTTCCACCGATCCACATCGCACTCGAGACCACGTCCGAGGACGTGCGCCCGCGGCTCGACCCCTGGCCACTCCCCGACGACACTGCGCTCCGACCCGACCAGCGGCGAGTCGTCGACATACTCGTCGACCTCTCGACCGGGACCGACGGTGAGGAGCTCGCGCAGCGGTCGACCTGCCGCGTTCTCGACGGCATCCAGTCACCGCCGGCCGACGCGCCGGCCTGGCAGGCGCGCATCGTCGCCACGGTGACGATGCGACACGGTTACGCGCTCCTCGCCGCGCCGTTGCAGCGGTCCGCGGACGCCGCGGTCGTCGTGCTGGCCCGGGCTCTCGACGACGTCGATGCGGTTGCGGGACAGCCATACCGGCCCGTGTTCGTTCAGGGATGCAGTCCATACTGACGCAGGTCGGTGATGCCGAACGGACGAAACGCTGGTGCGGCGATTACCACTGCCACCGCAAACCGGCGCTGCTCGACTGGCGGCAGGTGGCGATGCCGTCGGTCTGGTAGACCATCGCGCGAGCACCGAGCTTCGGGCAGGGTGTGCCGATTCGGACCTTGGGCGCACTGGTTACTGCGTAGCTGCGCCAGAACCCATCGCCCTCCGGCGAGCAGTACAGCGTGCCGTCGGCAGAGTCCATGCCGTACTCGTGCTGATAACAGGGTCCGCCTTCGCGCTGAACCGAAGACGGTGCCGCCGACGCCCCGCCGGCACCCGCTAGCAGTCCTCCGCTCAAAGCCATCGTGACGAGGATTCCGGTGATGAGTCGCTTCAGCGAATGGCTCGCGGTCGCACGACGTCGAGAGGCTGTGAGCAGCGAGACCGGCAGCGAGACACAGCAGTCCGAGCCCGGTGGGTCGAAGTAGGTTACGCCCCAACACAACCCCTCCACGGTCGCCGTTGTGCGTCGACCTAGAGCCGGTAGCCCTTTGTTCAACCCCTTCGTAGTCTAAGTCTTAGACCCTAAAGCGACACGGAGGCAACGGATATGGGCAACGGACAGACAGTCGGATACGTGCGAGTGAGCACGCTCGACCAGAACACAGCACGACAGCTCGACGGGCTGCAGCTCGACAGAACGTTCACCGACCACGCGTCGGGCAAGGACACGAAGCGGCCTCAGCTGAGCGCGTGCCTCGACTACGTCCGCGAGGGCGACACGCTCGTGGTGCACTCGATGGACCGTCTCGCGCGCTCGCTGCGCGATCTGCTGCAGGTCGTCGACGACCTCACCGAGCGCGGCGTCACCGTGCAGTTCGTCAAGGAGGACATCACCTTCACCGGCGACGATGCAGACCCGTGCGCGGTCCTCATGATGCAGGTCATGGGAGCGGTGGCCCAGTTCGAGCGCTCGCTAATCGTCGAGCGCCAGCGCGAGGGCATCGCCGTCGCCAAGGCCGCAGGCAAGTACAAGGGCCGCAAGCCCTCGCTGCACGACGAGCAGGCCACAGAGGTAGCCCGACGTCTCGACGAGGGCGAGTCGGCAGCCGCGCTGGCACGCGACTACAGCGTGAACCGCTCGACGATCTACAACGCACGAGACCGCGCGCTCAGCTCGACACCGGCCACGACTGAGGCCCAGATCTAGTACTTCCCGTACTTCATGCGGCCAGGCTGTTGATCTTCTCGCTACGAGGGTGTAGAACTGATTGCGGGAAGCGCGCCCACGCCAGTTCATCAATCACAATCAAGGAGCAAGACCATGGCGATACTCGTCAACACCGGAAAGACCGTGAAGGCCGACATGTCTGACGCCGACAGGACCCACTACACAGTCGGAGTCTGGCCCTACCACCGCGGGCAAACGCTGCCCGATGTCGAGCAGTACGCAGACGTACTGCTCGGCGTCACTCACGGAGTCATCACCTTCGGCGCGAACGCCGAACGCGTGGTGCCCGCCGCGAGTGACCCGAACCGCTGGGAAGTGATCCCAGCGCCCACGACCGAACAATGGGTTCAGGACCTAGTCGGTCAGCGAATCGCACCCGAGTTCGCCTGGAAGCCTGGTCAGGGATGGCCGGTGAAGCTTGTCGACACCGATGCGCTTCGAGAGGCGCACCAGAGTGGTGACCCCGAGGTCGCTCTCGGGTCGTACCGGCTGACGCTCGACTCGGACGGCCTCGCGCACCTCTACCTGCCGCGAGGAGGTGACGTCCGAGTTCATGCAGCCGCGTAGCCGACTCAGTACTCGCACCCCAGCTCGCTAGTCTCTACCTCGATTCGCCGTACAGGTTCTCTACCTTCGGGCCGGTCGGATCAGCACAGCACAGCCCCGGGTTTCTCCTCGATCCCCGGGGCTGTGTTGTGTTCTGACCCAGTCCCTCCCGTGCTGTCGACTCGTCGAGCGCGGCCCAGAGCCCGGGTGCGATGCACCCCCGCTCGCTACCGTCTGCGACATGACCTCAGCTACCGCACTCCCCACCGACCCGGCGTCGCTGACGCCTCCCCAATGGCAGGCACGACTGGCCGCGTTCGCGTCTCGGGGCGTGCCCGACACCGACCCGCGTGTCGAGCAGTGCCGCGCCGCGCTCGCCTACTGGCGCTGTCGGCGAGTCCTCGACGCCGAACGCGGACAGATCGCGCCCGCAAACCTCGACGACCTCGTCGAGCACCTGCGCGAGGCGGTGGCGACCGCATGAGGAACACCACGACCCGCCGCACCCGACGCGAGTTCGAGTTCTCGCCCCCGCCCGAGCACTCCCAGGACGAGCTGCGCGCCCGCCGACGCAAGAGCCTGCCCACCGTCTACCGTGCCTCGTTCTCGCTCAGTGGCGAGGTCGCGGCGCTGTGTGACCCTCTCGCGGCCCGCATCAGCTCTGGCGACGAGTCGACCACCCAGCGCATGACGCCCGCCGTCCGCGAGCTGGGTGCAGCTGTGGGCTCGGTCGTCGCAGGTATCGCCAAGCTGCTCGCAGAACGCGACGCCGCAGCACGGACGCGCGGTCTGCCCGTCGAGCAGCGTGGCGGTGCGCAGCATGCCCTGGTCACCCTCGCTGGCCGTCCCGCCGACCCTGAGCTGTCGTCGACCGACGTCGCAAGCGGGCAGTGGGTCGGGGTCCTCGTCGAGCACGCCCACACCTACGACGAGCGACTGAGCGACCTTCTTGGCCGTGCCCACCCGCCGTCCGCGTCCGCACTTCGTGGACGACCCAGCATCTCCGAGCGCGTCGAGGACCTGGTGCGCGAGCTGGACGGCGCAGCAAGTGAACTCAGCAAGCGCATCGACAGCGGTGAGTCCCTGACCGCCGCTAGCGCCCGCACCCTGACCTCGACGCGCTCGGATGCTGAGCAGCGAGACGCGCGGGCGCTACTCGACGGTCTGGGCATCGCTACCTGACTACCCGCTGCGATACGCGGGCGGCGTGATGGGAGTTCCGCCGTCTCGCGAGGTGCGTTCGAGGGTGATGGTCTGGCTTCGGGCCGCGTCACCCTCGAACGTCACCCGACGTCGCTGCTCTCGCTCGAATCTGACACCACGAGAGGACACCAAACGTCATGAGTGAGCTAGACATCGTCGCGGTTCACGAGGCTGGACACGCGGTTGCGTCGATGCTGTGGGACGGTCCCACGGTCAGCCGCTCAGCATTGGTAGCGGGTAACAGCCACCACGCAGGGCTGACCGAGTACGACAGCGACGACTTCGAGCTGCGCGCCGAGGTCATCACCGCTGGCCCCGTCGCGGAAGCCATGCACACGGCAGGCCATCGACCGACCACGTCTGACCTGTTCAGGGCGTTCGACGGGTACGGTCACCTCGACTACGCGACGCTCACCGCAAGTGGTCGACCGATCCCGACCGACGTCGTCGCACTGACCCTCGAACGCGTGTGCCCGCCGTGCTCGACGTCGCCCACGAGCTTTCGGTACGCCGCGAAGTCGGTCCAGGCACAGTGCTCGCCGCCCTCCGCGTTCCACGTGGGCGGCAGTGTGACTCCTACATCTCAGGACTCCGCACGGGTCTGCACTCGCTGCGGCGGTGAAGCAGTCAAGTGATACCGCCTCGGCGGTATCAACCCTCGTCGGGCGTCTCCACCGGCGGAGGGCCGCTCTCGGGAGCGATCTGAGCGTCAGTGGGCAACGGGGCCGAAAGTGATACCACCTCGGTGGTATCGCTTGCAGGAGTCGACTCGGGCACCTCTCGGAAGTGCTACCCCAGCGGGGGTAGCGTCGACCCGGCCACCTCGCGAAAGTGCTACCGGCTGACCGGTAGCGTCCCCCAGAATAGGTACCGCCTCGGCGGTACCGTCTGCAGAACTCAACTCGTCGAGCGCGGCCCTGCACCGCTGCCCGCTACCGTCGATGCCGACGCGCATGGAGCGCGTCACGGAGTGGCGCGGGAAACCTCAGGGTTTCTCAACTCCCAAGGCCGCTCCCGGTCCGCCGCCCGAGTCCCGAGAGGCCAATCGAAGGACTCAACTGGACCGGGAGCGGTCGCCACGCTCACAGCTGCCCAGCAGCCGACACACTGCCCCCGACGTCGGACGGCAGCGGCATCCGCAGCACCCGCGCGCCCTCGGCCCCTTCGCCATGCTCGTCGAGCCACACGGAATTGATGAAGCTCGGGACCCACGCCTGCGAGTCGTCGACCCACTGGAACCCCAGCAGCCGCTGAGCACCCATCGCGTACCGGGCTGCGTCTCGGTCGTCGAGCTGTGCGAGCGTCGCCCTGATTTCGTTCTCGCTGAACGGGGTTGCGCGAGCAACACACTTGGCGCACCCGCACTCGTTCGCAGCGACAGGCTGCGCCATCCCCCGCGCCAGCATCTCACGGCCAAGCGCCACGAGCCGACGTTCTGACCGACGCCTCACGCGGGCCTCCCCCGGTCGACACGCTGACGCAAGTACGCACCCATCGACGTCACGGGCGCAGGATCACCCAGCCGTCCCCGGGGAACCGCGAACTCGACGGGTCGCCCAGCTGTGTGTACGAGGACGTCGTGAGCGACGACCAGCGCGGCGAGCTGGTCGGGCTGATGCTGGCCCGCCTGCCACAGCACCGCCACATCTTCCAGGCCATGCAATTGGCCGGCGATCCGGCACGTGCCCGTCTCGATGGCCTGCAGCAGCGCACTCGACCGCGCGATGGCATCCCCACCACCGCGACCCGACCCACGAGGGGGCCACGAGGTCACCCGGGGCCGGTGTGCTGTGTGAGGGTGTGCGCGCTGGTAGCGGTCGAGCGCGTCCGAGACCACCCGCGTATAGGTCTCCCGCGCCGCGAAGCCCTCCACCGCGATCTCGGACGCGCCGACCTCGTGCGCGAGCTGGGTTGCCGCCCTCGCCCACTCGTCACTCGTCATCGGTGCCGACCGGTCCGCGATCACGGCTACGACTCCCTCGGTCGTGATCGACGCCGCGATGAGCCCGCAGCTGTCACCCCGACCGCTATCCGACGGGTCGACGCCGACCACCGTCATCACCGGCGACTGGGGAGCGTGCGCGAGTCGCCAGCGGTCGAACCATGTTCGCTACACCAACCCGCCCTCGGGAGGTGCGGGGACGCCCTGGAACAGTGCGTGCCACGTCCGTTCACCCACACTGGCGCGCAGGTCGTCGAAGTGCGCCAGGGTTCGTCCACGAGCACTCGTCATCGCCACCCCGGGCGCACGGCTCAGCGCGTCGGACACGCCAGCAGCCGCTATCGCCGGGATATTGATATGGGTCCATCTGTCGGGCTCCTCAGCGAGCAGCGTGCCCGCGAGGTCCTCGGGATGCCAGCGCGTCTGGATCAGCACCACACTCGCATCCGGCGACAACCGAGTCATCAGCGTGGAACGGAACTCGTGGATGACGCGGCGTCGGTGAGCGGCGCTGTCGGCCTCCTGCGCGTTCTTCACCGGGTCGTCGACGATGAGCAGGTCGGCACCAAACCCGGTGATGCCCGACAGGATGCCAGCCGCCAGCAGACCACCCCGCGCACCCTCCACCCGCCAGCGACCAACAGCCGTCTTGTCAGAGGCAAGCGTGAACCCGAGCAGCTGCGCGAACTCCGACACCAGCGCCCGCGCCTCGTGGCTGTGCTCGCGGGCCAGGTCGTCGCCATAGGACGCGAGGATCACGCGAGCGTCGGGGTCGTCGGCGAGCGCGCACAACGGCCCGCCCTGAGACACCAGCGTCGACTTCCCCTCACGCGGGGGCATCGTGACGACGTAACGGCCCCCGGGCTGTGTAATCGCTTCTCGCAGAACGTCAGAGATGAGCGCGATAGCAGGCGTCACCCGATAGCCGGGGACGATGCGCTGCGCCAGACCCGCAGGCGTCGGTGGACGGTGACCCTCTCGCTGCGTGTGCAGTGCTCGCACGCCGACCAGCGACGCCACGCTCGCATCCATCACCGTGCTCATACGAGCACCATCGGGTGGCTGCCCGCAGCTGCGTGCGCAGCTCGGCTGAACGAATCAGCAGGCGTGATGTAGTTGCGGCCCCGAACCTTGACCGTCTCGACCTCGCCACGCTCGACGAGCGCGACAAGTGCACCCAGACGCGGCCAGAATCCACCGGGCAGTGTGTCGCGGACCCGCGACCACGGGACCAGCTTCCCGGGCGGTGTGTGCGCGAGCGCCGCCAAGATCGCGGCCTCGTTCTCGTCGTAGTCGGACATAGCGTCGTCTCCTCGATCTCGTGCGTCGTCAGTGGACACGCAACGGGTCGAGGCATCTCCCGCCAGCGTCGAACACCACGGTAGAGATCGAGGGTGCACAGCACCGGCGCAGCGACGCAGCAGCGCCGTAGCTCTGCAGCAACGAGGCAGGGACAGAACCGATTACGGCGAGCCAGAAGTGGATACAGTCAAGTCGTTCCGCTCCTTCACATGCATCTTCAAGTTCTCGCGGTAGAACTCGTAGCGCTGGTGGTCGCTCAGCGCGTCCGCAATCTCCTGGTCAGTGAAACCAGCGTGCGACAGCAGACACAGACGCATTACCCAGATCGCCGAAGACTCCGCGATCATGCAGTCCAGAAAGTGCTGCTCGAACGACAATCCGGTCTCGTGGTGGGCCAGGTTATTTCGGACCTGTTTGACGAGCTTGTGCCAGTCGACAACGGGTTCCGTCACCCCGGGCGCGATCCCCTCGGCGGTCTCTTGAAGCTCACGGGCTCGCACCGCGTAGTGACAATCGGTACCCACTATTCGCTTGTGGATGCCCTCGATGAGCGAGCACGCCGTCAATGCTTGAACTTGGATCGCAGTGCCTGTGACGGGCTCGGCTACAGCAGACGACAACCCGTCCATCGTCTTCTCTATCGCCAGCCACCGTGCGATGCGCTCCAACGTCAGGAGCGACGGAGAGAGCAGGTTGTGTGAATCGGGCCACGAGGTTTTGCTCGGGTCCAGGTCTCGCGTCTTCACCTCCAACCAAGTGATGTGTCCCGGCTCGCGGACCTGCACCCGCAGCGGCGTCAGGGACGCGTCGACCGCCAACTGGACGAGTGCGATCATGGAGTAGACCACTCGCTGAGCGGAACGGAAAACTGTCGGTGAAGTCGGGCGAAACTCCAACCAAGTCAGTCCGTCCTCGGTGCGCTCGCACGTGACCTCACCAGCATCGCCCACCGCTGACCCGACGACGGGTAGCTGCGTCCACCATCCCGGGCTGTCGAGGATGAACCTAACGGCGTCGAGCTTGGTGGCATGACCCGCTGGCAAATGAGCGCCGACGATAAGGGTGTACGGGTCCCAGACCTGCTGCAGCGGCGGCGTCTCGAAGTCGAATAGATTCCTCGGGAGGTGTTGAAGATATGAGTCGACGCACGTCACGGCGCCAGCTTCGGTATCGCCAAGCAACACACGCGGGACGCCATCAGCAACAACCCGCGCTGGGTCGCCGGAAACGGTCATCGAGAATCCGTTCTCGGTGAACTCAACAGGACTTGCCAACTCGTCGATGACTCGCGACCTGAGCGTGAGCCGCGCCCGAGACCCCGGCTCCCAAGTCAGCGTTCCCTCAATACGTCTGGCGTCGTTGTCGGGCGACCAGAACTCGCCCGTGGTTTCCAGTGGTTCCACGCGGCCACAGTAGACCGGCTCACCGACAATCTTGTCCGTCTCGCTCGGGACTATTTTTTCGTCACGAGTACAGCGCAACGCGCCCTCGGGAGACAGCTCCTGCAACCACTACGACGAGTCAGTCGTCTGACCCGCGAGAAAGTCCTCTATCTCTCTACGGATGCGCGGTAGTTCTGAGCGTGTCACTGCCCCGATGCCGTGACCTGTACCCACGCCATCGCGACGCGTAATGATCCACCAGTACTCGTCGCCTGGTTCACGCGCTGAATCGTCCACCACAGGAAGGGTCACGCTGCTCTTTCGCTTGCGAGGCCGCAATCGCGGGAGGTCAATCTGATCGACACCCTTCACGCGCTCACGGCGGTTGCCCGCGTGCTCAACGACCAACGTCAGCTTATGCCGTCTCGTGACTCCACGCCCCGATGTCTCGACTCGGTACTCGACGAACTCGGCATCAAGCGCCGGGGGCTCGCTATACGCAGCACCCTGCACGCTCACACGAGGACTGATCCACGACTCCACCCACCACTTAAATCGTGTTCGACGGTCGAGGTGAGATCGAGTCTCACCCGGGAGGTTGAGCGTGACGCGACCCGAGCGGTACTTCTTCGTGCCGATCTCGACCTCCGCACGGACGACAAGCGGTGTGTCCCTAACATCACCGGCTGCCTCGTGCGCCAAGCGCTGCGTGTCGAAGTTCCATAATGCAGTGCCTCCGCGCGGCTCCAACGTGTAGGGACGCGCGGGGTTCGGAAGATCGTTGTCCGGCCCTGCGACCTGGTGGCTGTCGACGGAACGCAGAACCACGCTGCGCACGAGCGCAGAACCGCCTCCGTTGTTGTCGACACGGACCTGCACAGCCCCCCTGAGCGTGGGCTGACCGACAAGAATCACCGGCCCCTTGGCGGTGACTTTGAGTCGTGGCAACGTCGATCTGTATGCGACAACGGAAATTGCGGCGGCGATGAGCGACACCACGAGAGAAAGCCACTCGACCACCTGCACCGCCTCGGGATCACCGCGCGGGAACGCGCTGCTGTCGTGCAACTCTTGTGCAGAAAGTGCACGCTATTTGCACGACCACCTGCAAAAACGGTCTGACCTTGTGGTCCCGGCTGGGATCGAACCAGCGACCTTCCCGGTGTGAACGGGACGCTCTTCCACTGAGCCACGGGACCGTGTCGGGCGCCTTCGGTCAGTGCCGGGGGCGCCTGCGCACGAGCCAGAAGATTACACGGGTTGCGCAGAAGTCCCAAATCACCGCGGTGGGCCACGTCACAAACCCTCCTCCACAGCACGGGAGCGAATCACACGCTGGGGATTCACTCGCGGCCACGCCTCTGACCAGGCGATTTGGATACTTCGGAAACCATCGCGTAAGTTTCTCTTCGCACCGCGAGCAGCACGATCCACAAGATCGCTCGTGGGCATGCGGATGTAGCGCAGCTGGTAGCGCATCACCTTGCCAAGGTGAGGGTCGCGGGTTCGAATCCCGTCATCCGCTCGGCGCGAGTCGACTCGCATCTGGTGGTGTGGCCGAGTGGTGAGGCAACGGCCTGCAAAGCCGTGTACACGGGTTCGATTCCCGTCGCCACCTCCACAGCTGCACAATTCCATACCCGCGCGATTAGCTCAGTGGGAGAGCGCTTCCCTGACACGGAAGAGGTCACAAGTTCAATCCTTGTATCGCGCACCACGACAAAACCCCCGGATCGCTCCGGGGGTTTTTCGTTGGCTCATCGGCCTTTCAGTTGCCCGCCGACCACTCGTCCACGATTTCCCCCAACGACGCCGCCGACGGACCTGAGGGCGCCGGCAGCACCGTCCGCGAGAACCGCGGTGCCGGCGCGGGGGCGATTGCGTCGTCGACGCGCACGAAGGAACCGCGTTGCACCGCGATAGGGTCTGCGGCGGCCTCGTCGAAGTCGAGAACCGGTGTCACGCAGGCGTCCACACCGTCGAACACACTCCCCCACTCGTCGCGCGTACGCGACCCGAAGCGGGCTTGCAATGCCGCACTGATCACCGGCCACGAGGCCCGGTCCCACCGGTCGGGCAGGTCGCCGAGACCAAGGGTGTCGATCAGGTTCCGCCAGAACTTCTCCTCGAGCGCGCCGACGGCGACGAACTTGTCGTCGGCGCACCGATACGTTGCGTAGAACGGCGCCGAGCCGTCGAGTAGGTTGCCCTGGTCCCGAGACTCCCAGCGTCCGGCGGCCTTCCACGACCACTGCAGCGCGCCGAGCAGTCCGGCACCGTCGACCATGGCGGCGTCGATGACCTGGCCTCGGCCGGTCCGCGCGCGGTCGTGCAGAGCGGCCAGCACGCCGACGACGAGCAACATCGATCCCCCGCCGAAGTCGCCGACGAGCGAGAGCGGCGGCACCGGCGGCGCACCGGTCGGACCCATCGCCTCGAGCACACCGGTGACCGCCAGGTAGTTGATGTCATGTCCGGCGCTCGCGGCACGATCCCCGTCCTGACCCCACCCGGTCATGCGCGCGTAGATGAGTTGCGGTGCGTCGGAGCAGATCTCGGGACCCAGGCCGAGGCGTTCCATCACGCCCGGACGGAAGCCCTCCACGACGATGTCGGCGCGCCGGATCAGCTCTCGGATGCGGGCCACGTCGTCGGGGTCCTTGACGTCGGCGTCGACCGTGCGTCGCGACCGGTACAGACCGGCGTCGGCATCCGGGATACCGTCGGGCCCGGGCAGATCGGGGCCGGGCCGCCGGATCCGGATGACGTCGGCGCCGAGATCGGCGAGCAGCATGCAGGCGTGCGGGGTCGGCCCGAGTCCGGGCATCTCGACCACCCGCACGCCGGCGAGTGGTCCGCTCACGACGTCGGACGATGGTGGAGAACGCCACCGATCGTGAAGTCGACGTAATCGCGGACCAACTGGTCGACATCGTGAGAGTCGTTCAGCCACCAGCTGATCCCGTTCATCAGGTCCAGCACCGCGATCGCCGACTGGTGTGGATCGCGGACCTCGAACAGCCCCAGTCGGGCGCCGGCGGCGATCACATCGCGAATTCGACGCTGGTAGTACTTCCGATAGTCGGTGACCACCCGTCGGTGCTCGGGTGTCAGCGCCGACAATTCCCGAAGGGCGACAAGGTGTTCCACCCGGTGCCGCGCCAGACGCCGGACGTGGGCCTCGATCAGGTTCGTGAGCCGTTCGACGGGACCACCCTCGGCATCGAGCAGCAGCAGGTCCTGCTGGGGATCCTCGGTCATTCGTAGCGCGATGGCGTAGAGAATTTCCTCTTTGGACTGAAAGTGGTTGTACAGGCTCGCGCCCCGCATACCGACCGCCTGGGCGATGTCACGCATCCCCGCGTTGGAGTAGCCGTGATCGGCGAAGTAGCGGGCCGCGGCCTCGACGATCTCGTCGCGGCGTCGGCGGGGCCGCCGCGCCGGCGGCGTCCGGTGTTCGTCGGTGGCCGCGTCGGCGTCGATCTCAGCCCTGACCGGTTCCATAGGCCTTCCTCAACTCGCGCTTGAGCAGTTTGCCCTGAGCGTCGGTCGGCAACGCGTCGACCACGTGGACCTCCTTGGGCACCTTGTACGATGCCAGGTCGGTCCGGCAGTACTCACGGATGTCGGCGCCGGTGTGTTCCGCGCCGGCGCGGAGCACCACGAATCCGGTGACCGCCTCCGACCAGTACGGGTCGGGCAGCCCGACGACGGCGGCGCGCTCGACGTCGGGATGTGCCTGCAGAACTCGCTCGACCTCTTGCGACGCGACGTTGAATCCGCCTGTCTTGATCATGTCCTTGCGCCGGTCGCGGAAGAACAGGTTGCCGTCGGCGTCGATGCGCACGATGTCACCGGTGTGCACCCAGCCACCCTCGAAGACCTGCGCGGTGCGCTCGGGGTCCTTGTGGTAGCCGAGCATGACCGACGGTGTGCGGCACAGGAGTTCGCCCTCTTCGGCGTCGTTGCCGTCGGCGTCGACGACCCGGACCTCCAGATGCCCGACCGGCTTGCCGATCCAGGTCGGGTCCTGGTCCGGTACGTCCTCGAGTCGCCGGAACCAGCCGACGGAGCCGAGCTGGGTGAGTTCGGACTGTCCCCAGTAGGTACCCCAGACCGATTCCGGGGTCGCCGCGGCCCACGCGTCGACCGCGTGCGGCGACACCTGACCGCCGTAGGTCAGGCAGCGGCGCACCGAACCGACGGTGTCGGCTCCGAAGTCCGGGTGGTTGGCGAGCGCGATGAAGAAGGTCGGCGTCTGGGCCAGCACCGAGATCTTCTCGTCGCGGATCATCCGCAACGCCGTCGCCGGGTCGACCGCGGCCGGCAGCACCAGGGTGGCGCCCAGCAGCGTCAACGAGGTCAGCGAGCCGATCCCGGCGATCGTGTGGAACGGCATCACGTAGAGCCACACGTCGTCGTTGCGGCAGCGCAGCCCCCACGTGTACGCCGGCGAGGTGGAGATGAGGTAGTTCCGATGGGCGATCTCGACGCCCTTCGGCGTCGACTCGGTGCCGCTGGTGTAGACGATCATCGCGAGGTCGTGTTCGTCGACCTCGCAGTCGGGTTCGGAATCGTCAGCCGCCGCGACGGACTCGTCGAACGAGTTCCACGAGTTCGCCTCGTCGTCGCCGACGACGAGAACCGAGATGCCGAGACTGTCGGCGATGGGGCCGGCCAACGCGGACAGCGGCTGCTCGACGACGAGCACCGTCGGTTCCAGGTGCCGGAGCTGCTGGGCGACCTCGCCCTCCCGGAACATGGGACTGACGCCGGAATACGCGGCACCGACCTTGAGGGCGCCGTAGTAGGTGGCGACCGTCTCGACCCGGTTACGACTCATCACCGCAACGCGATCCCCGCGCCCGACGCCGAGGTCGAGCAGCACATGGGCGACCCGGTTGGCCATCGTGTTCAGCTCCGCGTACGACGTCGACGTACGTCCGCCTTCCGCGTCGTAGGCCACGATCGCCGGGGTCGAACCCTGGGACCGGGCCAGGCGACGCAGCTGGTCACCGATGGTGGCCCGGCCCAGCATCGAGGTCTGAGCGGGAGACAGGGCGCGCGTCGAGGGGTTCACGGCGGGGGCGCTCACGCGAACATCCGGTTGTCGAAGCGGTCGAGGAAGGCGATCTCCTCGACCGGGGTCCGGGACAGCTTGCGGGGGAAGTCGTCACGCGGATAGCCGACGGCGATGTGGGCGGCGGTGAGATAACCCTCGGGGATGCCGAGGAGGTTCTTCACCTCGTTCTCGGCGGCGCAGAGCAGGGTCGTCAGCGCAGTGGCCACGCCTTGCTGCCGGAGCGCAAGGGTGAGGTTCTGGACGCTCGGATAGATCGACGCCCCGCCGACGACGCTGAGCCTGCCCAGTTCGTGGTCGGTCGGGTGCAGTCCGTCCATCTCGGCGCACACCACGATCAGGGCGGGCACCTCGGCGAGGTGGTGCGCGAAATAGTTGGCGCTCTCCACGGTCTTGGGGATGGCGCCGACCTTCTTCGACCCCTCGACGACCGCGGCGTAGTAGCCCTCCCAGAACGGCAGGTACAGGTCGGCGAGAGCCTTCTTTGTCACCTCGTCGCGGACGACGACCCAACGGACGGGTTGGCGGTTGCCGCCCTGCGGGCCGAAGCGCGCGTCGTCGAACGCCCGGTACAGCACCTCGTCCTCCACCGGGCGGTCGCTGAAGTAGCGGCAGGTGCCCGTCGTGCGCATTGCCTCGCTGAGATCCATGTCAATCCTCCGTGCTCACTAACCGTTGTTAGTATGACTGAGGACACAGTGACACAGCTCGTTTTCGCCGTCAAGGCCCGTCAGTTCAAGCAAAACGCGGTGTTGACGACGCACTACTAACAGTGGTTAGTTTTATCCATGACATCTGTTTCGCTGCGTCCGGAGACGCGACCGACCACAGCGGAGATCCGGGCATTCGTGGCGGCGGGCAACATCCCGACCCTGCTCGCGGTCCTCGTGGAGATGACGGGTGACCACCGGTGGATGGCCGATCGATTCCGCCCGACGCGGAGCCGAGGCATGGACGACAACTCCTCGGGCGGGCTCGGAGAGGACGTCCAGCAGGAGATCCGCGCGGCGGTCGTCGACGCCCTCGAGGACTGGTACGACCGTGGCCGGCCTGCGCGGAAGCCGGCCGACGAGGCACTCGTCGCATCGTTGATGTCGTTCACCGCGGCCGAGCAGGTGGCCCCGGAATTCGCGCCGATGATGACCGAGATCGTCCGTGGCGACCTCCGGGATATGCATCTGCCGGCGTTGCCCGATGATCTCGCCACGTCGATGGACGCGCTGGTCATCGGCGCCGGTGTGGCCGGCATGCTGATCTCCACGCAACTCGCCGGAGCCGGCGTCGAGCACACCGTGCTGGAGAAGAACGACGAGGTCGGCGGCTCGTGGTACGAGAACCGGTACCCCGGCGCCGGCGTGGACACGCCGAGCTACCTGTACTCGATCTCGTCCTTCGACCACCCGTGGTCCACGCACTTCGGCAAGCGCGACGAGGTGCAGAGCTACCTACAGGCCTTCGCCGACCGGCACGCGGTGCGCGATCGCGTCCGCTTCGGCACCGAGGTCCTATCGGCTGCCTACGACGCCGAGACCCAGCGCTGGACGGTCCACGTCCGTAACCGCGAGGGCCACCAGGACACCCTGACCGCCCGGATCCTCATCAGCGCAGTCGGTCTCCTCAACCGCCCCAAGCTTCCCGAACTTCCGGGGATGGACGACTTCACCGGTCCGATCTTCCATTCCGCACAATGGCCGGACGAACTCGACGGGCCCGGCGCGCTCACCGGCAAACGGGTCGCCATCGTCGGATCCGGTGCCAGCGCGATGCAGATCGGGCCGGCCATCGCCGATCGGGTCGGATCGCTGACGATCTTCCAGCGCTCGCCGCAGTGGATCGCGCCGAACGATGACTACTTCGCCCCGGTCGGCGACGACGTGCACTGGCTGATGGACAACCTCCCCGGGTACCGGGAGTGGTACCGCGCACGACTGTCGTGGATCTTCAACGACAAGGTCCACTCGACCCTGCGCATCGACCCGGACTGGCCCGAGCCGACCGCGTCGATCAACGCCGTCAATCACGGTCACCGCGAGTTCTACCTGCGCTACCTGCGCAGCGAACTGGGTGACCGCGACGACCTCATCGACCTGTCGACTCCCGACTACCCGCCCTTCGGCAAGCGGATGCTGTTGGACAACGGCTGGTTTCGCATGTTGCGCCGGCCGAACGTCGAGCTGGTTCCACACGGCGTCGAACGGGTCACCTCCGATGGACTCGTCGACGGCACCGGCACCGCCCACGACTTCGACATCATCGTCTTCGCCACCGGATTCCACAGCGACCGCTACCTCTACCCCATGGACATCGTCGGACGCAGCGGGCAGAACACCGTCGACGCGTGGGGTGATCACGACGCGTACGCCTACCTGGGGATCACCGCACCCGACTTCCCCAACCTGTTCATCCTCACCGGGCCGAACACCGCACTGGGACACGGCGGCAGCTTCATCAGCATCCTCGAATACCAGGTGCGCTATGTCTGCGACGCTCTCCGCGCGATGATCGAGAACCGGCTGGGCGTACTGGAAGTCCGACGTGACGTCACCGAGGAATACAACGACGCCGTCGACCGCGCCCACGCGCAGATGGTGTGGACGCATCCGGCGATGACCAACTGGTATCGCAACCCCGACGGACGCGTCGTCGCCGTCCTGCCATGGCGGATCGTCGACTACTGGGCGCGGACGCGCAGTGTCGACCTCGACGATTTCGTCGCCGAACCCCTCGTCGACTGACGGGACTACCGTGGCTGTCATGACGCCCCTCATCTCCGCCACCGATCTCGCCGCCCGCCTCGGCGAGGAGAACCTCCGCATCGTCGACGCCACCGTCCATCTGACCTTCGATGCCGACGGCGCACACGTCGCCTCCGGTCGGGAGACCTATCTGGCCGGGCACCTGCCCGGCGCGGTTTTCGCCGATCAGATCACCGACCTCAGCGACCCCGACGGCGAGGCACCGTTCGCCGCAGCAGACTCCGCGCGTTTCGCCGATGCGGTCGGCCGCCTCGGCATCGGCGACGACTCCACCGTCGTCGTGTACGACACCGCCAACGGCATCTGGGCCACGCGACTGTGGTGGCAGTTCGGACTCGAGGGCTTCGACGACGTACTCGTCCTAGACGGCGGATACGCCGCCTGGACCGCGGCCGGCCTCCCGGTCGAGACCGGCGAGGTCACGACCACCCCGGCTTCGTTCACCCCGCGCCGCCGGCCCCAGCGGATCGTCTCCACCGACGAGGTCGCGGCCGCCACCGGCGAGTCCTCCGTCCTGCTGGTCAACGCGCTCGACCGGGAATCGTTCGCGGGCGGCCACATTCCCGGCAGTGTCAACGTCCCGTTCGCCGAACTGGTTGACGACGCGGGTCGGCTCCGGCCGCTCGAGGAGTTGCGCGAACTGTTCGCAGACGCCGGCGCCCTCGATCCGTCGGTACGCCCGGTCACCTACTGCGGCGGCGGGATCGCCGCCACCGCAGCGGCTTTCGCACTGCACAGCCTCGGACGCGACGACGTCGCGGTCTACGACGGATCGATGAACGCCTGGACCGCCGATCCGGCTCGCCCACTGTCGTGACCGATCCCGGTATCGCCGATGTCACCGTCGGGGTCGTGACCGACCCCGCAGCGGCGGCGGGAGTCGCCGAGGTCGCCGCCATCACGTTCCCGCTCGCGTGCCCGCCGCACGCCGCACCGGCCGACATCGAGAATTTCGTCGCCGACAAACTGCGGGAGAACACCTTTCGTGATCACATCGCCGATCCGACTGCAGATGTCCTGGTCGCGCGCGACGGTGTCGGCGGACCGATCCTCGGCTACGCGCTGGTGCTGCATGGCGATCCGACGCACCCCGACGTGTGTGCGGTCGTGACCGAGCGTCCGGTGAGCGAGATCTCGAAGATGTACGTGCTGCGCGACCATCATTCGCGGCAGGGCGCGACTCCGTCGCACCTGCTCATGGGTGCCGCGCTCGATCGCGCACGGTCGCACGGCAGCGCTCTGGTGTGGTTGGGCGTGAACCAACTCAACGTCCGGGCCCAGCGGTTCTACACGAAGATGGGCTTCGAACGCGCCGGCGTGAAGACCTTCACCCTCGGGGACAGCATCGAGCACGACTACGTGTTCACGCAGCGGCTGTGAGCCTTCGGTTCGATCGGACGTCGCACCTGGACTGGTGACTTCGGCCACGCGCTGTCAAGACACCACGCTTTCCGTGTGACCATTCGAGAGTGTCCGCAGAGCGTCATGCAGTAGTCACCGCGATCTCGGCGGCGGCCGCCGACGCCGGGATCGTGCTGGACCCTCAGCAACGGCTACTCGTCGATCGGCTCGCCGTCCTCGTTCCGGAGGGACGCCGGCGGACACGACGCTCGTCGGGCCCGCGCGGGCTTTATGTCCACGGTTCGGCCGGCCGGGGCAAGACGTGGCTGGCCGATGCCTTCTACAACGTGAGCCCCGTACCGAGGAAGACGCGGATCCATTTCCACAGCTTCTTCGAGGAACTCCATCGCCGAGTACACGAGCACCGGCACGACCCGCACTCGCTACGCCTGGGCATGGACGATGTCGTCGGCAACAGCGAGCTGTTGTACTTCGACGAGCTTCACGTGCACGACTCCGGGGACGCACGTCTCCTCATCCGATTGCTGGAGTACGTGCTCGCCCGCCGGATCACCGTCCTGGCGACGTCGAACTACGCCCCGGATGACCTTCTGCCGAACCCCATCTGGCATCACCTCTTCGAGCCCGGCATCACGCTGATCAAGAATCATTTCGACGTCCATCACCTGAACGGGCAGACCGACTACCGCACATCTCCCCGCGGGGACTCCGTCGGCTTCGCCGCGGGAACTTGGATCACAGTGCCGCCGTCAGGTCGCGTGTCCGAGACCACCCAGACAGTCGGGCTCACTGTTCGTGGGCGACGTTTCGAGGTCCACTCCGAGCGTGACGGGTGTCTGCAGGCCTCGTTTGCGCACTTGTGTGACGCGCCGGTGTCAACCATCGAGTATCTGACGTGGGCGCGAATGTATTCCCGATGGACGATCACCGACGTACCGACATTCGATGTCGCCGACGAGGAGGCGCAGCAGCGGTTCGTCAACCTTGTGGACATCCTGGTCGACGAGGACATCGCCGTCACGTTCACCTCGCCCCACTCCTTGCCCGACTTCTGCGCCGCCGCAACGGCCTACCGTCCCGATGCATTTCGTATGACCAGTCGTCTGCGGTTGATCCGCTCGACTCCGTAATCGCGGCGTTCCGCCGTCGTGGTCGAATCCCTGGCGTTTTCTTGAGTCGAACCAACTCAAGTTCGCGCCACATCACGGGACAACCGGATACTCCTGTGACTGAAGGTGCGTTCTCGTGGTAATCACGCCTCGATCCACACTCTCAGAGTGATTGCAGTGCAACAGTATTCATGTGCACAACCCCTGGCGCTCGCCAGGATGTTCGAGTACCTTGAAGGCATGACCGATCTCACACTGCTTCTCGATCAACTGGTCGACGCCGAGTCACCACCTGACGATCCCGCCGGGCGTGCAGCTTTCACCGAGCTGGAGACACTGCGGCTCCTGCGGAACGTGATCGATCACCGGATCGCCATGCGCTCAGCACAACTGGGGCGCCTACGGGTCGCTGAGCGAAACCACTCGACGCTACGGAGACTGCTGATCGAGATGGGCTTCGCGCCCGCTGTGGCCTCGCGAATCGTGCGGATCGTTGACAGACTAGAAGATCTACCCAAGGTTGCCGCCCACGCCGCCGACGGCCGTCTTTCCGCCGAGATCGTCGACGCCGTCGCCCGAGGCCTGGGTCACATCGAGAAGCGTTCGGCCACTGCGCTTGTCGACGACGACCGAGCCGCCTTCGAGACCGAGTTGATCACCCAGGCACTGTCCGGGGCCACGCCCGCAGAGGTGCTGCGACGTGCTCGAGCCCTCGGCAACACGGTTGCCGAGACCAACGGCGGAGTCCCGGCCGCCGAGGATCGGACACTCAATGCCGTCGTCCACAACGTCACCGACGATGGCCGGGTCGAGATCGCCGCCGACTTGACCAACGTCATCGGCGAGAAGTTCATCGCCATGATCGACGAGCGCTCCGTCCCGCGACCCGAACCCGACGGCGCCGGCGATCGCCGCTCGCCCGCAGAACGGCGCGCCGATGCGCTCGAACTGATCCTCGACCAGGCATGCCTGGGCGCCACCGTCCAGACCGCGGGAGCCCCACGCACACAACTGATCCTGACCATCCCCGCCGACGCCACCGACCTCGGCGCCCTGCCATGGACGGGCACCATCACCGACACCACCGCCCGCGCTCTCACGTGCGACGGCACCCTGACCGAGATCGTGGTCGACTCGGCCACCGTGCCCCTCGACATGGGTCGCGAGAAACGGGTCTTCCCACCGGAGTTGCGCAAGGCCGTGGTCGTCCGCGACGCGTGCTGCATCAAATGCGGTGCGCCACCCTCACATACCCAGGTCCACCATCTCGAGCACTGGGCGGACGGCGGAACGACCAGCCTGGACAACGGTTGCCTACTCTGCCAGCGATGCCACACGCAGGTGCACCATCATGGCTGGGACGTCGTCATGGGCTACGACCGACATCCGTGGCTGATCCCACCTGTCGAGGTGGACCCCAACCGAAAGCCGCTACCGGCCTACAACAGACGCACGATGCGCCTCGACGACGCCGCCTGAGTCACCGGACCTCACGACAACCTCGTCCACCTGCTGGTGGCACGTTCCTGCGCGGCCCCGAACCCGGGACCCTGCACGTACATTGAAAACTCCACAGTGTGTGGGCCGCCGACGACGGCCTCTACCCCGAAGTCAGGCCGCCGACTCCGCGAACCGCGAGAGAGCCAGCAGGCGCGACGTGGCGCGTAGGTACTTCTTGCGGTAACCGCCGGCGAGCATCTCCTCGGTGAAGATCTCGTCGAGCTTCGCGCCCGAGACGGTCACCGGGATGTGGGCGTCGTAGAGACGGTCGGCGAGCACCACCAGGCGCAGGGCGACCGACTGGTCCTCGGCCGGGTGCACCCCAGAGATGCAGACCAGGGAGACGCCGTCGACGAGGTCCTTGTACTTCGACGGGTGCAGGGTGCTGAGGTGGTCGCACAATGCGTCGAAGTCGTCGAGGGTCGCGCCGTCGGTGGACTCGGCGATCTCGGTCAGTTCGGACTCGCTGCGCGGCTCCGGCGCCGGCGGCAGATCGCGGTGACGATAATCGGGACCGTCGACGCGGATCGTCTCGAACACCGAGGACAGCTTGCGGATCTCCCGTAGGAAGTCCTGGGCGGCGAACCGGCCCTCCCCCAGCTGGCCGGGGAGCGTGTTGGAGGTGGCGACGATCGACACGCCCTTGGCGGTGAGTTCGGTCAGCAGCCGGGAGACGAGCATCGTGTCGCCCGGGTCGTCGAGCTCGAACTCGTCGATACACAGCACCGTGTGCTGCGAGAGCCGCTCGACGGCGTTCACGAAGCCCAGCGCGCCGACCACGTGTGTGACCTCGACGAACGTGGCGAACGACTTCGGTGCGGGCATCGAGTGGTAGATCGACGCCAGCAGGTGGGTCTTGCCGACGCCGAAGCCGCCGTCGAGGTACAGACCGACCCCTTGGGCCGGCGCCTTCCGGGAGAACAGGCCCTTCTTGCCCGAGCGCGCCTTCGACGCCCGCGCCACGAAGTCGCGCGCCTTGGCCACCGCCTCGGCCTGCGACGGCTCGTTGGGGTCGGGGATGTAGGAGTCGAAGCTCACGTCGTCGAAGGTCGACGGGGGCACCATCTCGTCGATGAGTGCGTCGGGCGAGGTCGCAGGGTTGCGATCGCAGAGTCGGGCCACCATGTGTGGAGAGTAGCCAGGCGCGGAATGATGAACGCATGTTCCACCTGCAGAAAGCGACCCAGGTCACATCCGAGGACGAGCTGGTCCGGCTGGCCGAGCTCTACTCGTACCCCCCTCGATCGTCCACGGATCCGGACGACGGCGCGCCGTTCGTGCGGGCGAACATGGTGTCGTCGATCGACGGTGCGGTCACCGTCGACGGCAAGTCCGGCGGTCTCGGCGGTCCCGGCGACAAAGCCGTGTTCCGCGTGCTGCGAGGGCTCGCCGACGTCGTCCTCGTGGGTGCGGGCACGGCGACCACCGAGGGATATGGGCAACCCGAGCCCGACGACGCCCTCGCCGCAGTCCGGCGATCGCTGGGGCAGGCGCCCGCCCCGGCACTCGCGCTCGTGTCCCGGTCGCTGTCGATACCGCCCGACTTCGAGCCCGTGTCCCACGAGAACACCGTCGTCCTCACCTGTTCGAGCGCGCCCGCCGATCGCCGGCGGGCTCTGCTCGATGCCGGCGCGACGCTGGTGGACTGCGGCGACGACACCGTGTCGACCGCGGCCATCCTGGAGCACTGCGGTGTTCGCGGATGGTCCCGGGTGCTCTGCGAGGGCGGTCCGAGTCTGCTCGGTTCGCTCGTGGCGGCCCATGCCGTGGACGAGCTGTGTCTGACCACGAGCCCGCACTTGGTCGGCGGGAGCGCCGGCCGCATCGCGGTCACCGACGAGGGGACGGCGGTCCTGCGCGCACTGCACCCGGCGTCGATCATGACCGACGACGATGGGTTCGTGTTCACCCGCTGGGTCCGCGACGGCCGCGCGTCCACCCGGTGAGCTGTCCGCTCTCTATCCGGGACTCACCCCGACACCCGGCTCGAGCGTCCTCGCGGATTCGTTGACTACGCTCGCGGACATGCCAAGAGCGCACACCCCGGCCGTCGGCGCAGCACCGAACTCCCGCCCGAGGGCTCTCGCGGGTGTGGTCGCCGGCGTGATCGCGGCGATAGTCCTGTCCTCTTGTGCCGTCGGTCCCGACCGTGGCCCCGACCTGATCCCGGGCGGCGGCGGTCAGGAGGGACCGGCACCGTCGTCGTCGACCGCTCCCCCCGCCCCCGCGCTCGCGGTACCGAAGACCGATCTCGAGTGGAGCGAGTGCGCCGCCGAGACGAGCGAACGATACGGGGTGCCCCGTCCGGACGGCGTGACGATCGAATGCGCCGAATACGACTCGCCCATCGACCGCGACCAGCCCGACGGCGAGGTCGTGTCGATCGCGGTGACGCGCGCCCGGACCGCGGACACCCCACCCGACGCTGCGCCGCTCGTCCTCACCTCCGGTTCCGATCTGCCGTCGTCGCGGACCCTGATGGTGATGACCGCCGGCCAGGGCCGGGCGTTCCTCTCCTCGCACCCCGTGGTCGCGGTCGACCACCGCGGCATCCCGCTCAGCAGCGACATCGACTGCATGACCCGACTGGAACGCACGACGATCGCCAACAACGGCCTCGTCGACCGCGCCACGACGACGGACGCGCGGATCTCGCGCCTGTCCACGGCCGCGTCATCGGCCTCGGACGGGTGCACGGAGACGCTCACCCCCTACCAACTGAGTTTCGGGGCCGCGAACGCCGCCGCGGACCTCGAGTCCCTGCGGCAGCGCTGGGGCGTCGAACATCTCGGGCTCATCGGCACCGGTGAGGGTTCCGACGTCGTGCTCACCTACGCGTCCCTGTACGGCGGACGTGCCGGGCGGATCATCCTCGACACCCCGACCCCGTTCGGCGCGAACGCCCGGGATCGCGCACAGTCCCAGGCGCGGGGCGTCCAGGTGGCGCTCCAGGGCTTCGCACAGCGGTGCTCGGCGTTACCGGGCTGCGCGCTCGGGTCCAACGGGGTCGCGACGATGACCCGCATGCTGGGCAAGGCACGGGCGGGCGACCTCGAGTCGCTCTCCGACACGGCCGCGCTCGAGGCGATCACCACGACCCTGGCCCTGGCGCCGGACCGCCCGCAATCGTTGCTCGACCTCGCAGATGCCATCGCAGCGGCCGACCGCGGACAGACCGCGGCGCTGGTCCGGCTCGCCGATCGCGCCGCGACCCTGCGGCTCCCCGACGGCGCCCTGGTGTCCCGCTGCAACGACGTGACCGGCCCGGTCGGACAGAACGAGGTGCCGGGTCTGGTGGACGCGTGGTCCAAGCAGAACCCCCTCACCGGCGCCAACAGCGCGCTGTCACTCGTCCGGTGCAACGGCTGGGCGTCGGGCAATCCGGTCCGGCCACCCACGTCGCTGCCCGCCGACCCGTTGATCCTCAACGGGACGCGCGACCCGATCAACGGTGGCGAGGGAGCCAATGCTCTGGTGCCGCTGTTCATGAACGCCGAGGCCGAGCCGGTGACCGTCACCTGGGACGGCCTGGGGTATTCGGTCCTGGGACGCAGTGCGTGCGCCGCCGAGGTCGTCGCGGAGTACGTCGATCGGGCACCGCTGCAGGGTCCGACCCAGCGAGGCTGCCCCACCTGAGTCCCCGGACCACGCCGCACTGTTCTGAGCTCGGCGGCGCGCGTAGTACGGTTCGCGGGTGGCCAATCTCGACAGGTATCTCTATCCCCCGATGAGTGCTCAGCGGATCATCCCGATGGTCCTGTGGCCGATCAGCCTGCTCATGGTCGTGCACCGCTCGGTGTTCCTCGGGGTCAACGGTGACCGCACCGACGACTTCAAACCGGTGTACGCCGCGGCCTACAACTTCCTCAACGGCCTGCCGGTCTACGGCGAGAACTATGCGACGGTCGACCCGCACTACCTCTACCCGCCGTCGGGCACCCTGCTGATGGCGCCGGTCGCCGTCATCGACTACGAGCGCGCGCGCTGGGCCTTCATCGCCGCGAGCGTCATCGCGTTGCTGATCTGCGCCTACCTGCTCACCCGGATGTTCGGGTTCGCGTTCAACTCGTGGGTCATGCCGACGGTCCTGTTCTTCTTCTTCAGCACCGAGACCGTCTCGCACACACTGATCTTCACGAACTTCAACTCGTTCGTGCTCCTCGGCCTGCTCGCCTTCCTGATGCTGATGCTCAGCCGGCACGACTGGTGGGCCGGTGTGCCGATGGGCCTCACCCTCGCGGTGAAACCGGTACTGGCGCCACTGATGCTGCTTCCCCTCCTCAACCGGCAGTGGCGGGTGTTCGCGCTCGCCATCGTGGTTCCGGTCGTCCTGACGATCGTCGCCTGGCCCTTGTCGATCGACGCCGACGACTTCATCAGCCGGACCGTCCCGTACCTCGGCGAGGCGCGCGACTACTACAACAGTTCGATCGCCGGCAACGGCGCGTACTTCGGCGTCGCACCCTGGCTGGTGCTGCTGCTCCGCGTCGCCTTCGTCGCGATGGCCGCGTTCTCGCTGTGGTTCCTGTACCGCTACTACCGCCGGACCAACGAGTTGCTGTGGATCACGGCATCGTCGGGAGTCCTGCTGTGCACGACCTTCCTCGTCGGTTCGCTCGGTCAGGGCTATTACTCGATGCTCCTGTTCCCGCTCCTGATGACGGTGCTCCTGCCCGGCTCGCCGATGCGCAACTGGCCCGCCTGGCTCGGGGTCTACGGGTGCATGACCTTCGACGGTTTCTACTCCGACCGCTGGACGGCGTTCGGCTGGATGGTCGAGTACAACAAGGTCACCTGGGGTTGGTCACTCCTGATGATCGCGGTGTTCTGCTCACTGCTGTTCCGCTACCTCGACATGCGGTCCGACGGGGTGGCCGGCATGGTGCCGCCGGTCCGTTCGGAGACCGACGCGCCGAGCGTCCCCGCCACCGAGACCGCGACTTCCACGAGCGAGACCGTGGGCCTGTCGAAATAGTGCTGCCAAAGCCGGTCCGGCTGCGCGCTACCGTGGAGGACATGACCGACAGCACCCCGTCGACCGACGCCGAGAATCTCGCCGAACTCACCGACGAGCAGTGGCGGCAGCGCCTGACGCCGGCCGAGTACCGTGTCCTCCGCCAGGCGGGCACCGAGGCGCCGTTCACCGGTGAATACACCGACACCAAGACCGTCGGCATCTACCGGTGCCGCGCCTGCAACACCGAACTGTTCCGTAGCGAGCAGAAGTTCGAATCGCACTGCGGCTGGCCGTCGTTCTTCTCCCCACTCGCCGGCGACAAGATCATCGAGGTCGAGGACAACTCGCTGGGCATGCGGCGCGTCGAGGTGCTCTGCGCGAACTGCAAGAGCCACCTCGGCCACGTCTTCGCCGGAGAGGGCTACGACACCCCCACCGATCTCCGGTATTGCATCAACAGCATCAGCCTGACGCTGGAACCGGCCGAGTAGCGGCCGGTTCCAGCGGCTCGGCTCAGGGCAGCGCGTCGATCAGCGCCGGCACCTCGACCCGTGGGCCGGTGAAGAACGGCGTCTCCTCGCGGACGTGCATCCGCGCCTCGGTGGCGCGCAGATCACGCATGAGGTCGACGATGCGGTGCAGCTCGGGCGCCTCGAAGGCCAGCAGCCACTCGTAGTCGCCCAGCGCGAACGACGACACCGTGTTGGCGCGGACGTCCTTGTACGCGCGCGCTGCCTTGCCGTGGTCGGCGAGCATCTTGCGCCGCTCCTCGTCGGGCAGCAGGTACCACTCGTAGGACCGCACGAACGGGTACACGCAGATGTAGTTGCCGGGGTCCTCGCCCGCGAGGAACGCCGGGATGTGGCTCTTGTTGAACTCGGCGGGCCGGTGCAGCGCGACGTTGCTCCACACCGCGTTGCACGCCCGTCCCAGAACGGTCTCGCGACGGAACTTCGCGTAGGCGGCCTGGATCGGCTCGACGTCCTCGGCGTGCCACCAGATCATGAAGTCGGCGTCGGCGCGCAGACCCGACACGTCGTAGACACCGCGGACGACGACGCCGGTGTCCTCGAGGGACTTGAAGAAGTCCGCGGCGTCGGATTTGGCCTGATCGCGATCAGCACCCAGTTCACCTGGGCGGACCGCGAACACCGAGAACATCAGGTAGCGGATCGTCGAGTTGAGTTCTGCGTAATCCAAGCGGCTCATGGGTGCCATCGTGCCACCGGCGCCCACCCGGCGACCAGGCAGGTCAGCGGAGTCGGGTCACGTCAGATCTGCCAGCAGTTCGGCCGCCGCGCGGCCGGCCCGGCCGATACAGGCCGGCACCCCGACACCGGCATACGACGACCCGGCCAAGGCCAGACGCGACGGCCGCGCGGCCAGCACCTGCGACATCGCCGCGAGGTGCCCGGGCGCATAGACCGGCAATCCGTCGTCCCAACGCTGCACGTATGCGTCGACGACCCGCGACGACACCGGCGCGACACCGGCGGCGCGGCACACCTCGTCGAGGTCCTCGAGTGCCTCACGACGCAGCCGGTCGTCGACGCCGGGTTCGGCCGTCTCATCCGGTACCACCGCACCGAACCGTCCGAACGACGCCCGCACCGAGACCGGCCGGCCCGCATCCGACATATGCGCCCACTTCTGCGAGCTGAACGTGAAAGCCTTGGCGCGCAACCCTTCTCCGGTCCCCACCAGCACACCGGAGTGATCGGGCAGCTCGGTCCCCGGCGCGAGCGCGATCGACACCACCACCGACAAGGCGCCCCGAACCGCGCGCAACGGCGCGGACAGGTCCGGCGCGGACCGACCCAGGAGCTCCCCCGCCCGCCAGGCCGGCACGGCCAAGAGCACGGCGTCGTACGGCCGCGGGTCGCGGGCCCCTCCGAACTCGAGCACCCAACCGTCCCCCGACGGAGTGACATCGGTGACCGGACAGGAGATCTCGGGTTCGACGCCGGCCGCGGCCCGCAGGGCGTCGAGCAGGACCGTGTATCCGCCCACGAGGGCGCCGAAGACCGGCCCCGAGGCCCCGGCCCCCGCGGCGATGAGGTCGCCGACGGCAGCGGTGAGCGACGGCGCGCCCGCGTCGAGGCGCGTGGCCAGCACCGGTAGCGCCTCGCGGACCCCGATGTCGCCGGCGAGACTGGAGTACACACCCCCGAGCATCGGGTCGACGCTGCGCGCCACCACCGAGGGCCCGAACCGGTCGGCGACCAGCTGCCCGACCGACGTATCGGTCCCGGCTTCCCACCGCATCGAACGGTCGGGTTCACCGGACATGCGGTCGACGTCCTCGGGGTCGGCGAGACCGTCGACGACGGCCGGTCCGGCCGGGATGCCCATCAGCGCCGGACTGGGCAACGGATGCAACCGCTTACCCGACCACACCGCGGGACGGCGCGGCGTCGGCGAGACGATCCGGTCGGCGAGGCCCAGTTCGGTGACGAGTTCGAGCGCCTCGGGTCGCCGGACGATGAACGCCTCGGCCCCGACGTCGACGGCCCGACCGCCGACCGTCGTGGTGTGCAGGACCCCGCCCACCCGTCCGGAGGCCTCGAGCAGGTCGAGGTGCGCGTCGGGCCCGAGCGCACGACGAAGGCGGTAGGCGGCGGTCAGACCGGAGATCCCGCCGCCGACGATCGCGATCCGGACCCGCGGGGACATCAGAGGCTGTGGATGACTTCGACGGCCCGGGTCAGCACGTCCGGGTCGGTGCCGGGCAGCACGCCGTGTCCGAGGTTGAAGATGTGCCCGACCGCCCCGGCGGCGATCGCCCGGTCACCGTCGGCGACGACCCGGCGGACCTCGGCGTCGACGACGTCGGGGCCGGCGAACAGCAGGGTGGGATCGAGGTTGCCCTGCACGGCCTTGCCCGGGCCCACCCGGCGCACGGCCTCCTCGAGCGGCACACGCCAGTCGACGCCGATGACATCGGCACCGACATGCGCCATCGGGGCGAGCAGCTCACCGGTGCCGACGCCGAAGTGGATGCGCGGGACGCCGTACCCGGCGACCTCGGCCAGGACACGGGCGCTGTGCGGTGCGACGAAACGCTGGTAGTCGGCGGCCGACAGCATGCCCGCCCACGAGTCGAAGAGCTGGATCGCGTCGACCCCGGCCTCCAGCTGGACGCGCAGGAACGCGATGGTGATGTCGGCGAGACGCGCCATCAGCTCGGCCCACGTCTCCGGGTCGCCGTGCATCATCGCCTTGGTCCGCTCGTAGTTGCGGCTCGGGCCGCCCTCGATGAGGTAGGAGGCCAGGGTGAACGGCGCTCCGGCGAAGCCGATCAGCGCCACCTGGTCCCCCAGCTCGCCGAGGAGTAGTTCGATGGCCCGCGCGATCGAGCCGACCGCTGCCGGTTCCAGCCGCGGGATGCGCGACACCGCGTCGGGCGAGCGCACCGGCTCGGCGATCACCGGCCCGGTGCCCGCGACGATGTCGAGGTCGATGCCGGCGGCCTTGAGCGGCACCACGATGTCGGAGAACAGGATCGCCGCGTCGACGTCGTGCCGGCGGACGGGCTGCATGGTGATCTCGCAGACCAGTTCGGCGTCGAAGCAGGACTCCAGCATGCCGTGATCGGCGCGGATGGCCCGGTACTCGGGCAGCGAGCGACCGGCTTGCCGCATGAACCACACCGGCCGGCGTGACGGGGTCGCGCCGGTGGCCGCGGCGACGAGCGGCAGGTTCGACCTATGGACCCGGGTACCAGTTGCGTTCGACATCACCGCTTACTCTGCCATGCCCCTCGATCTGCGCACGGGTGGTCCTCGGCGCGCCTCCGCCGTGGCCGGGCACCCCAGCCCTACGGTCGAACGGTGACCTCTTCGGGAGCTCCGGACGAGCCTGCTGATTTCCGCGCAGCGGTGGAGTCGCTGCATGCTGCCCGGGTGCGCCGCGAGATCGAGGTCGGGCCCATCCGCCCGCCGCAGCGCCTGGCGCCGTACAGCTACGCCGTCGGCGCCGAGGTGCGCCCGCCCGAGGACCTCGACGTCGTGCCCACGGATTCGCAGGGAAGCGCCTTCGGGCGCCTCATCCTGCTGTTCGATCCCGCCGGACAGGACGCGTGGAACGGCACCATGCGCCTCGTCGCGTTCCTCCAGGCGGAGGTGGAGGCGGCCCTGGCCATGGATCCGCTGCTGCCCGAGGTGGCCTGGAGCTGGCTCAGCGACGCCCTCGGCGTCCCGGTGGGCGCGACCGCCACGCCCGACGGTTCCGCCCACCGCGTCGAGGTGACCGCGCTCGGCGGCACCGTCACCTCCACGACGTCGGTCCGGTATGGCGACATCGCCGGACCTCCGCGCGCACATCAGCTCGAGGTGCGCGCCTCGTGGACCGCCCTGAGCTCGGACGGCCTGAACAACCACCTCGAGGCGTTCTGCGACGTGCTCGCCTCCGCGGCCGGTCTCCCGCCGGTCGGGGTCACCGAACTCGGCGCGACGTGAACGACTCCGCCCCCGGGGATGCGGCCGAGAACCCGATCGAGCCGGACCCCGCGCCGGAGGTCACCCCGTTGCTCCGGCCGGCCGACGGCGTGCCCCCGGTACTGGCGACCGCCACCGAATTCGCCGACGCGGCAGCCGCTCTGGCAGCCGGCGACGGGCCGATCGCCGTCGACACCGAACGCGCGTCGGGCTACCGGTACTCGCAACGCGCCTATCTGATCCAGATCAAACGACGCGGATCGGGGAGCTTCCTGCTGGACCCGATCGGTGATCCCGGCGCGCTGGCGCCCGTCATCGACGCGATGCGCGGACCGGAATGGGTGCTGCACGCGGCCGATCAGGACCTCCCGTGCCTTCGCGAACTCGGTTTCGAGTGCGTTGAACTGTACGACACCGAGCTGGCCGGACGCCTCCTGGGCCTGGCCAAGGTCAACCTCGCCGCGATGGTGGCGGAGTTCCTCGGGCTGGGACTCCTCAAGGGACACGGCGCCGCCGACTGGTCGCGCCGCCCGCTGCCCGACGAATGGCTGAACTACGCCGCGCTCGACGTCGAGGTCCTCGTCGAACTGCGCGACGCCATGGACGCCGCACTCGCGGAAGCGGGCAAGGACGGCTGGGCGCGAGAGGAATTCGCGTACGTCCTGGGCCGGCCACCGGCACCGCCGCGCACCGACCGGTGGCGCAAGACGTCGAACGTGCACACCGTGAAGTCCACCCGCGCGCTCGCCGCGGTCCGCGAATTGTGGACCGCGCGTGAGGAACTGGCGCAGCGTCGGGATGTCGCGCCCGGACGTGTCCTGCCCGACACGGCCATCGTCAACGCCGCGACCGTGAACCCTCAGTCCATCGCCGAACTCACCAAGCTGCCGGTCTTCGGCGGCCCGCGTCAGCGCCGTCAGGCCGGGATCTGGATGTCCGCGCTGCAGCGGGCGCGCGAGATCCCCGACAGCAAGCTGCCCTCGCGGAAGTCGACCGGACCGGGCCTGCCCCCGGTCAGCCGGTGGGATCAGCGCAACCCGGAGGCCGCGGCGCGGCTGCAGGCGGTCCGGCCGGTGCTCAAACAGATCGCCGAAGACCACACCCTGCCGGTGGAGAACCTCCTCGCACCCGACGTGATGCGACAGCTGTGCTGGGACGGGTTGCCGGAACCGATCACGACCGAGGCGCTCAATGCACATCTGGCCGCCGCCGGCGCCCGCACGTGGCAACGGACGCTCTGTGCGGAGGCCCTGACCGAGGCCCTCCTCGACGCCGCCCGACCAGGGCCGACGGCGGCCGCCGAGTAGATCGACCCGCCCGACGGGACCCCCGGCCATCGCGCTGTGGCGCCGACCTTCGCGTACATTCGGGGATCACGACCCGAAAGCCATCACCCGAGTACGCGAGCCACCGGGAAGTCACCTCCGGTGAGCACACCACCTTCCGCGATGGGAGCAGTTCCGTGGCCACAGTCTCCGTCGGCATCGACTCCGACCTCGAACCGAGCGCAGCATGGGCGCTCGCCAGCAACCTCTCGCGCTTCGACGAGTGGATGACCATCTTCGGCGGGTGGCGCTCGCCGGTCCCCGACACGATCGCCGAGGGCACCACCATCTCCTCCCTCATCAAGGTCAAGGGCTTCCGCAATGTGATCCACTGGACCGTCACCGATTACGACGAGCCGCGGCTCATCGTGCTGTCGGGAACCGGCCGCGGCGGGGTGAACATCGATCTGGCGATGAAGGTCGACGAGATCGCCGACGGTTCGCACTTCGACCTGTCGGCCGAGTTGTCCGGCGGTCTGCTCAACGACTCGGTCGGCAGGCTCGTCGCCAAGATCCTGGAATCCGATGTGCACAAGTCGATCTCGAACCTGGCGACACTGCGCTGAGTCGATCGGGGCCGACCTGACCCCTCTGCACCCTAATCCGAGGAACCACCAAACCGCTGGTCTGTGGGGTGCAAGCGACCCCCTCCCTCCGCTCCCTGCGGTGCGAGGAGCGCCAGCGACGAGATGGTCCTATAGATTGTCAAGCGCTCCGAGGTCGGTGGTGAAGGCTTTGTAGAGTTCGCGGGCGACGTAGCGTTTGAGGCATCGGATGATTTCTTTCTTCGTTTTCTCGTTCTCGCGACGGGCGAGATAGGCGCGGGTGGGGGCGTGGGATTTGATCCGTCCGACGACGATCATGTGCAACGCGCTGTTGGCGCCACGGTCACCGCCACGGTTGAGGCGGTGACGCACGGTCTTACCCGAGGAGGCCGGCAACGGCGCGACGCCGACGAGTTTGGCGAACGTCGCTTCGGTACGCATCCGCTGCGCGTTCTGCCCGATCGTGATCAGCAACCGCGCGGCAGTGATCGGACCGACCTGAGGGAGCGCCAGCACCGTCGGCACCAACGCCTTCAACAACGTCTTCAACTCGCGGGTCAGCGTGGTGACCTCCCGGTGGGTCTGCCGATACCGCCCGGCAATGGACTTCGCCGCGAACACGAACGCTGCACGCGGGTCGGTCAACGACGCCGGGGCCGTCCACGATTCGACCAGTGCGAGTCGCTGCGGGGTGGTGGTGCGGGTTTTGAGTTGGTCAGCGAATTCATCGGGTGCGGTGGTGCACAGATCACGTAGCTGGTCACCGAGTTGGGTGCGGTGATCGACCGCCATTCTCCTTGCCACATACAGCATTCGGATCGATTCGGTGACACCTGAGGTGTCTTTGGCGTGGCCGCTGGCCCGACCGGTGAGCACCGCCATCGCCGCGGCGTAGGCATCGAGTTGATCGGACTTGCCGTGGGCTCGCCGCGCCCGCACATCCGGGGCGTTGATCTCGATCACCTCGACACCGTTCGCGGTCAATTCCCGGGCTAGTCCGGCACCGTAGGAGGCACTGGATTCGACCCCGGCCTGCTCGAGGCGGCCGTGGGTGCGGGCCCACTCCAGCAGCTGCCGGTAGCCGGCGGCGGTGGCCGAGAATTCCTGATCGGCCAACGGCTGGCCGAGGGTGTCGATGATCGCTGCGTGATGGGTTTGTTGGTGGGTGTCGACTCCGAGTACGACCACTTGCATATCCACTGCGGTCTCGGTCATTCTGGCGATGTCTCCTTCACTGCGGTGTTGGATGACCTCGCCGGGGCGGGTGGACACGACAGTGAGGAGTCACGGGCTCACGCCCGAACACGGCCCTTATTAGGTCACACCCGCCCCGGCCTCTCCAGGTCGTTTGCGGCGGCGATCACCGGCGGAATGAGGTCGACAGATCTCGTCCATGACACAAGGTCAGCCACGAAGCAGGTCAAACCTCACCCCCGACAATCACCACACCCATTCTCACTGCCACGAAGGGTTCGCGACGCATCTCACCAGGACCCTTCGTGACGGCCTCCGCAAGCTCCGGCCTCCTCAGGGAGCAGTAGTAGGGCTCGCCGCGAGCACACAGGTTTCTTTCGTAGTCCAGGACGGCCGTCAGGCCGCTGGTACTGAGGTGCGAGGAGCGCCTAGCGACGAGCCCCACGAAGGGCAGGCGTCCGTCGTCAGACGGGCGGGTGCAGCGTCGCGGCCCGGACCACGGCGAGAGCCGATCCGGACTCCTCGAAGAGGCGCCGCTGCCGAGAGGCCCCGTTGCCCTGCAGACGCAGCCGGTCCAGCGTCTGTGCGACGCCGTCCCGCTCGCCGAGTCGGTCCAGTGCGGGTGCGAGCACGGTGAGTAGCTGCTCGACCCGCGTCCAGACCGGCACCAACGCGCCGGTCGTCGGGTCGAGCGCACGCCCGTCGACGCCGTCGTGGGCGGCGATCCAGTACGCGGCCGACAGCAGCGCCGGATCGAGGTCCGCGGCCGGGAACCGCCGGTCCCCCGCGCGCAGGTCGTCGAGGGCGGTCATCACCGCCGCACGGACGAGGGTGGCGAAGGTCTGTGTCTCCTCCACCCGCATCTGCACGTCCCCGACCCGCACCTCGACCGTTGGCAGGTGATCCGACGGCCGGGCGTCCCAGTACAGCATGTGCGGGTCCAGGATCGTGCCCGTGGCCACGAGGAGTTCGACCGTCTCGGCGAAGTACTCCGCCGACCGGAGATGGGGCGGCGGTCCCGCCGCCGGCCATCGCGACCAGAGCACCGAGCGCCAACTGGCGTGGCCGGAGTCGGCGTCGCGATAGATCGCCGAGTTCGCCGACAGCGCAAGCAGTATCGGTAGCCACGGGCGCAGGCGATTGCACACCGCGACGGCGGTGTCGGTGTCCGGGACACCCACGTGGACGTGACAGCCGCTGATGCCCTGTTCGTGGGCCAGCATGCCGTACCGCGCGGCGATCGCCCGGTAGCGGCCGGTGTCGGTCACCGGAAACGACTCGGGCACGCGTGGCGGCACCCCGCAGGCGACCACGTCGACGCCTACCTCACCGGCCGCCGCCGCCAGGATGCCCCGCAGCCGGTGCAGGTGGTCGCCGATCTCCTGGCTCGTCGCCGCGGTCGGCGTGGCGATCTCCACCTGCGACGAGGTGAGTTCCAACTCGAGGTCGAGGCCGCGCGCGGATGCCGCGGTCGCCACCTCGCGGTTGCTCCCGACCGGCCGTCCGGTCTCCCGGTCGACGAGGACGAACTCCTCCTCGACCCCGAGGGTCGGCGCCGGAATGCCCCGGAAATCCCCGCCCGCGGAACCGTACTCGTCGTTCACACGGCGAAAATGCCCAGCGGCGGCATCGGTCAAACGGGACGTCAGTCCTCGGCGCGGCTCTCCGCCGGATCGGGCGTGTTCTCGATCGCCCGGTCCAGGCCGGGACCGGCCTGCATGCCCGAGACCGTCGCGGTGATCGACCGGGCGAGGTCCTGCGCGGTCAACCCGATATCGGCGAGGATCTCGTTGCGCGAGGCGTGTGCGATGAACTCCTGCGGGATGCCCTTGATCTGGACCGGGACGAGCACCTCCGCCGCCGACAGCGCGGCGGCGACCGCGGACCCGACGCCGCCGCTGGTGCACCCGTCCTCGAGCGTGACGACGAGCCGGTGGCGGCGCGCGACCTCGACCACCGAGGTGGGCACCGGCAGTACCCAGCGCGGATCCACGACCGTCGCATCGATTCCCTGACGGGCCAGGCGTTCGGCGGTGTCGACGGCCAGCCCGCAGAAGGCACCGACCGCGACGATGAGCACATCGCCGCCCGCCGGACCGAGGTCCCGGTCCGTCCGGTGCAGCACGTCGACACCGTCGTCGAGCCGCTCGACCGCCCGGATGTCTTCGGGGACAGCACCTTTGGAGAATCGGAGGGCTGTGGGGCCGTCGGCGACGCCGAGAGCCTCGTCGAACTCCTCGCGCAGTCGGACGGCGTCACGGGGTGCGGCGACCCGCAGGCCGGGCACCATCGCCATCAGCGAGAGATCCCACATGCCGTGGTGGCTGGGGCCGTCGGGTCCGGTGATGCCGGAACGGTCGAGGACGAGCGTCACCGGCTGCTTCAGCAGCGCGACGTCCATCAGCAGCTGATCGAATGCGCGATTGAGGAACGTCGAGTAGATCGCGACGACCGGATGCAGTCCGCCGAGCGCGAGACCGGCCGCCGAGGTCATCGCATGCTGTTCGGCGATGCCGACGTCGAACATGCGGTCCGGGTAGCGCTCGCCGAAGGGGGTGAGTCCCGTCGGCCCGGGCATCGCCGCGGTGATCGCGACGACGTCGGGACGGTTGGCGCCGGCGTCGACCAGTGCGGCGGAGAACACGGCGGTCCAGTCCTGCGGTGAGACGCTCGTGGGCCGGCCGGTGACCGGATCGATGATGCCGGTCGCGTGCATGAGGTCGGCGACGTGGTTCTCGGCGTGGGCGTAGCCCATGCCCTTGCGGGTCACGGTGTGCACGATCACCGGGCCGCCGAAGTCGCGGGCCTGCCGCAGCGCCGACTCGACCGCGTCGATGTCGTGACCGTCGACGGGCCCGACGTATTTCAGTCCGAGATCGGTGAACATCGCCTGCGGGGCCAGGAGGTCCTTGAGCCCGCTCTTCATCCCGTGCAGGACGGCGTATGCCGGCTCCCCGACGACCGGCACCTGCTTGACGACGCGGCGACCCTCGTCCAGGAACTTCTCGTACCCGGGTTGCAGGCGCAGCCCCGACAGGTGGCTCGCGAGTCCGCCGATCGTCGGCGCATACGACCGACCGTTGTCGTTGACGACGATGACGACCCGGCGGTTGCAGGCGGCGATGTTGTTGATCGCCTCCCAGCACATGCCGCCGGTCAGGGCGCCGTCGCCGACCACCGCGACCACCGTGCGATCCGGCTGACCGGTCAGTTCGAAGGATTTCGCGAGCCCGTCCGCGTACGACAGCGCCGCCGACGCGTGCGAGGACTCCACCCAGTCGTGTTCGGACTCCGCGCGCTCCTGGTAGCCGGTGAGCCCGCCGCGCTGGCGCAGCTGATCGAAGCCGTCCTTGCGTCCGGTGACGATCTTGTGGACGTAGGACTGGTGGCCGGTGTCGAACAGGATCGGGTCCGACGGGGAGTCGAAGACGCGGTGGATTCCGAGGGTCAACTCGACGACTCCGAGGTTCGGTCCGAGATGTCCGCCCGTGGCGGCGACCTTCTCGATCAGGAACGTCCGGATCTCGGCCGAGAGGACCTTCATCTCCTCGTCCGACAGCGGCCGGAGATCGGCCGGCGAGCTGATCCGGTCGAGCACACCCATCGTTTCCTCCATCACCGGCGAGACGCCAGGTCGGCTGTCGAGCCGGAGAACGTCCGGCATATATCTGGTCAGTCTACGGAAACATTCGTCGCGAGCCCGATCGACGGATGGCCGACGCGTCGGGATCCCGGACCTCGCGAACGCGCGTCGCTCAGCCGGCGGCGGCCGGAACGAGGCAGGCCACCGCCTCCACGTGGTGCGTCAGCGGGAATGCGTCGAAACCGCGTATGTCGACGACACGGAATCCGCGTGCGGCGAAGTATCCGAGATCACGTGCGAATCGGGCGGCGTCACAGCCCACGTGGACCACGATGCCGGGCCGGGCGTCGACGATCGCCCCGCTCACCCGTTCCCCGGCTCCCGTACGCGGGGGATCGAGGACGACGACGTCCGGCCGTGCGGTGAGGTCCGCGATCCGGGCCGCGACCTCCCCGCGGTGGGTGTGAATCCGATCGCCGTCGCCGGCGAAGGCCTGTTGGGCGGCGTCGAGTGCGGCCGGATCCGAATCGACGATGTGCACCGTGTCCGGCGCACCGGCCGGGCCGTCGAGCAGTGCACCCGCGAACACCCCTGCCCCGCCGTACAGATCCCACGCCACACGTGGCGGTCCCCCGAGATGAGCACCGACGAAGTCGACGACGGTCTCGGCGTAGGTCCGCGGCGCGTCGCGGTGCGCCTGCCAGAATCCCGCGACGGGAATGTTCCACGACCGCCCGCCGACCCGTTGGACGGCCGTCGCCTCGCCTTCGACGACCCGCTGGGCACGGGGCCGTGCGTGCCGGGCGCGGTTCTGCTGCGCCCGGCGCCGGCTGTCGGCGCGGCCCCGCCGCGGCTCCGCCACGGGCGCGAGTTCGGTGACGTGGCGCGCGCCGTCAGCGTCGAGCACGACGGCGAGTTCGGAGTGCGGGGTGAAACCGCGGTCGGCGAGTCCGTCGAGCATTCCCGGGGCGGGCTGGACACAGGCCTCGGTGACGACGCCGCGGCCGCGGAACGCCGACTGCCCCGGGCGCCCCCGGCCGTCCACGGCCAGACGGGTCCGGATTCGCCACCCCGTGTCGGCGTCCCCGAGACGCCGCACGCCGTCGGTCGCCAGCTCGGTGCCGGCCACGATCGCGCCCGGTAGACGGCCCACGCGATCCAGGACATCGAGCAGCACAGCCTGTTTCAGGTCCCGCGCGTGACCGGGTGCCACGTGCGCGAGATCACAGCACCCGGCCCCGGCCGCGGCCGCCGGACACCGCGGCGCCACCCGATGCGGCGAGGCGTCGAGCACCTCCGCCACCTCGGCCCGCCAGTACGAGTCGTGCCGGTCGTCGGTGATGTCGGCGACCACCCGTTCGCCGGGGATCGCCCCGCGGACGAACACGACGCGGCCGTCGGCGCGGCCCACGGACTCACCGCCGTTGGCCGGACGGTCGACGGTCACCTCGACCCGTCGCGGTGTTGCCGGGCCGCTCACGGTCGCCGTTCGGGTTCGCCGAGCGCACGGCGGGTCTCCCCCGGCGCCCAGTACGCGCGGTCTTCCTTGCGCCGGTCCGACGAGGTGAGCTGCCACGGCACCGAGGTCACCATCACGCCGGGCTCGAACAGCAGCCGGCCCTTGAGGCGCAGCGCCGACTGGTTGTGCAGGATCTGCTCCCACCAGTGCCCGACGACATACTCCGGGATGAACACGGTCACGACGTCGCGCGGCGACTCACGCCGCACCCGGCGCACGTATTCGATGACGGGCCGGGTGATCTCGCGATAGGGCGAGGCGATGACCTTCAGCGGGACGGTGATGTCGCTGGCCTCCCACTCCGAGACGAGCTTGCGGGTGTCGCGGTCGTCGACGTTGACCGTGATCGCCTCCAGTACGTCCGGACGGGTGGCCCGCGCATACCGCAGGGCCCGCTTGGACGCCATGTGCAGGCTGGACACGAGCACGATCGAATGTGTGCGGCTGGGCAGGACGGCCTCGTCGTCGTCCTCGGCGCGGTCGAGTTCGCGCTGCACCGACGCGTAGTGGTGATGGATGAGTTTCATGATCACGAACAGCGAGACCATCGCGATCACGGCGATGTAGGCACCCTCGGTGAACTTGGTGATCAGGACGACGACCAGGACCGTCGCGGTCATCACCAGGCCGACCGTGTTGACCACCCGGGACTGCATCATCCGACGCCGCGCGCTCGGGTCGGTCTCGGTACGCAGCAGGCGGGTCCAATGCCGCACCATGCCCGTCTGGCTCAGGGTGAACGACACGAAGACGCCCACGATGTAGAGCTGGATCAGGGACGTCACCTGCGCGCCGAACGCGACGACGAAGATGATCGCGGCGATCGCGAGGAACAAGATGCCGTTGCTGAATGCCAGGCGGTCGCCTCGGGTGTGCAACTGGCGCGGCAGGTAGCGATCCTGCGCGAGTACCGACCCCAGGACCGGGAAACCGTTGAAGGCGGTGTTCGCGGCCAGCAGCAGGATCAGCGCGGTGACGGTGGCGACGAAGACGAAGGCCGGCGGGAAGGAGTCGAAGACGGCATGGGCCAGCTGGGCGATCATGGCCTTCTGCTGGTAACCCTCCGGCGCCCCGATGAGGTCCTGCTCCGGGTTCATCACGTACTTCGCGCCGATCTTCTCCGCCAGCAGCACGATGCCCATCAGCAGGGTGATGGAGAACGCGCCCAGCAGCAGCAGCGTCGTCGCGGCGTTGCGCGACTTCGGTTTCCGGAAGGCCGGCACCCCGTTGCTGATGGCCTCCACCCCGGTGAGTGCCGCACAGCCCGAGGAGAACGACCGGGCGACGAGGAAGATCAGCGCCAGCCCGGTGAGGTTGTCCTGTTCGGGCACGATGCCGAAGTCGGCGGTCTCGGAATGGATGTCCTGCCCGAGCACGTAGATCTCGGTGAACCCCCAGATGAGCATGCCCAGGACACCGATGATGAACCCGTAGGTCGGGATCGCGAGCACGGCGCCGGACTCCTTGATGCCGCGCAGGTTGACCGCGGCGAGCAGCATGATCGCGCCGACGCAGAACCACACCTTGTGCTCTTCGACGAACGGGATCGCCGAACCGATGTTCTCCGCCGCCGACGTGACCGACACCGCCACCGTGAGCACGTAGTCCACCAGCAGGGCGCTGCCGACGGTCAGGCCCGCGTTGGGACCGAGATTGACGGTCGCGACCTCGTAGTCGCCGCCACCCGAGGGGTAGGCGTGCACGTTCTGGCGGTAGCTCGCGACGACCACGGCCATGACGACGGCGACGGCGATCGCCACCCACGGCGTGAACGCCAGCGCGCTGATGCCGGCGACGGACAGGACCAGGAAGATCTCCTGCGGCGCGTACGCCACCGAGCTCATCGCGTCGGAGGCGAACACCGGCAGGGCTATCCGCTTGGGCAGCAGCGTGTGACCGAGCGTGTCGCTGCGGAAAGGCCTGCCGAGCAGGAGGCGTTTCGTCGCAACGGACACCTTGGAGACGGTGGACACCAGGCAACCCTAGAGCGTTGGCGCCGAGGCGGGTAGGTTCGACTCGCGGCAGACGAGCCGCGTGTGGAGAGGAATGCCGTGCAGGTGGTCATCATGGGTTGCGGGCGGGTCGGATCCGCGCTCGCGATGTCGATGCAGAAGCGCGGACACGACGTCGCGATCATCGATCGGGATCCGAGCGCGTTCGTGCGGCTGAGTCCCGACTTCGCGGGCCGCACGATCACCGGGGTCGGGTTCGACCGCGAGATCCTCGTCAAGGCGGGCATCGAGCACGCCGACGCGTTCGCCGCGGTGTCCTCCGGGGACAACTCGAACATCATCTCGGCGCGGGTGGCCCGCGAGACCTTCGACGTCGAGCGCGTCGTCGCCCGGATCTACGACGCCAAGCGCGCCGAGGTGTACGAGCGACTCGGCATCCCCACGGTGGCGACCGTCCCCTGGACGACCGAGCGATTCGTCTCGGCGCTCGGCGAGACGACGACGATGGAGTGGCGTGACCCGTCGGGTTCGCTGGCGATCGCCCAGATCGACGTCGACGACTCGTGGATCGGGATCTCGGTCGGCAAGTTCCAGGAGCAGACCGGCGCGCGGGTGGCCTTCCTCAGCCGTGTCGGACGTCCGGTCCTCCCCGAGGCGAAAACCGTTCTGCAACAAGACGATGTGGTCTACGGGGCGGTCATGCTCGACAACCTCAAGAACGCCCGCGGCGTCGCCGCGCGGCCGTTCACCCAGAACGAGTCCGGATGACCCGGGCCGAAGGAGTCCCGAAGTGAAGGTCGCCATCGCCGGAGCCGGCGCGGTCGGGCGCTCGATCGCCCGCGAACTGCTGGTGAACGCCCACGAGGTCACGCTCTTCGAGCGCAACGCCGGCCACATCGACACCGACTCCGTCGTCGGCGCGGGGTGGGTACTCGCCGACGCGTGTGAACTCGCCAATCTCGAAGAGGCGCAACTACAGACCTACGACGTCATGATCGCCGCGACCGGCGACGACAAGGCCAACCTCGTCGTGAGCCTGCTCGCGAAGACCGAGTTCGCCGTCAATCGGGTCGTCGCCCGCGTCAACGACCCGCGTAACGAGTGGCTGTTCGGCGAGGACTGGGGGGTCGACGTCGCAGTCTCGACCCCGCGCCTGCTCGCCTCCCTGGTCGAGGAGGCGGTGTCCGTCGGCGATCTGGTCCGGTTGATGACGTTCCGTCAGGGGCAGGCCAACCTCGTCGAACTCACCCTGCCGTCGAACACTCCCCTCGCCGGCAAGCCCGTCCGGAAGCTGGAACTGCCGCGCGACGCCGCGCTCGTCGCGATCCTGCGCGGCGGCCGCGTCATCGTCCCGCAGCGCGACGACCCCATCGAGGGCGGCGACGAACTGGTCTTCATCGCGCCCACCGAGGCCGAGCCCGCCCTCTACGAGGCTATGCAGATCGCGCGGTGACGTCCGCGTCCGGCGGGGTGCCGGCGCGCGCCGCCTCGGCTCGCTGCGCCCGGCGGACCAGGAGGATCGTCGCGAGCACCACGAGCGCGGTCAGCGGCCACCCCATCGCGATGCGCGCGAACGCCAGCCACCCGGTGGCCCCGTCGTCGTACAGTTCCGACTGCGTCAGATAGCGCGCCGCGAAGAGCACCGCCCACAGTGCGGTGGCGATGTCGTAGGCGCGGAGGATGGAACGCTGCTTGCGCCAGCCGGAACCCTCGCCGTTGATCAGATGCCAGGCCACCCCGATGAGGGGCCACCGCACCAGGATCGAGACGGCGAACACGATCGCATAGACGAGGGTGCTCCAGATCCCGAAGAGGAAGTAGCCCTTGGCATCCCCCACCCGGTCGGCGATGAAGACGCAGATGGCGACGCCGAGCAGACCCGAGATCGCGGGGGTCAGGGGTTCGCGGCGCACGAGCCGTACGACGAAGAGCAGCGCCGCCACGCCGAGCGCCGCGTAGATGGCGGTCCGGAGGTCGAAGAAGGAGTTGACGGGGACGAACACCACGACGGGCACCGTCGAATAGACCAGGCCGGAGACGCCACCGATCTGTTCGAGGACCGTGGGCGCCGTCCGCTCGGGTACTGACGGTCCGGGTGCCGACGGTTCGGCGTCCGCCTGTCTCGAGGCCGGATGCTCGGGGAGCGGACCGGTCACTCGTCGACGCCGTGCAACTCGTAATAAGGGTTGTAGATCACCTTGTGGCCGTCCTGCTCGGCGAGCCGGCCCCGGACGGTGACCTTGCGGCCGGGCTCGATGCCGGTGATGCGGTTACGGCCCAGCCACTTCAGCATCACGATGTCGGAGCCGTCGAAGAACTCGGCCTTCACCCCCGCCTTGGCCGAGCGCGAACAGGTCTCGACGGCACGCAGTTCGCCGTGCATGGTGACCTCGTCACCGCGGCAGCACTCGGATGCGCGCTGGGCACCTGTCGCCTTGGATTCCTCGGCGATCTTCTCTGCGTCGGCGTCACCGAGATCTTCGGTCAGCCGACGGGTCAGTCGTTTGAGATAGCCGGCAGTGGGCATCTCGACCCTCCCAATGGATTTCGGCCGGCACCGCAGGGCTGTACAGAGCGGTGTCCGTGGGTCGCCGAACGAGTGATCGGTGACCTGCCCGCCAGCGTAGACCTCGGCCTCGGCCAGTGACAACGTCGGCGACCGCGGGGCCATTCCGTGGTCGCCGGACCCCCGCTGTCCAGGTCTGCGCGGGGGCCTCGGGACACCCTAGTGGTGTGTCTCGGAAACAAGCGAATGGTCCCCGGCGCCCCACCGGATACCGGCCACCTATTTCCGAGACATACCACTAGGGGATGATGCCCTGATGCCTGGCACCGACGGTCCGCACCGCCCTCGCCCGACGGCTCTCGTCGGCATCCCCGGAACGGGCTCCGACGCCGATCACGTCACGCGTTCCTTTCAGCGCGCCGCAGCTGACCTGGAGGTAGAGCTCGTCGCGCTGGACCCGACGACGCCGTTGATCGACGGCCACCTTCGCGGGCTGGAGCGGGCCGCCGGAGCCCACCGCTCGATCCTCGTGGGCGGGGTGTCGATCGGGGCCGCGATCGCGCTCGAGTGGGCCCTGCGCGACACCGGCCGACGCTGCGCCGGGGTGCTCGCCGCGCTGCCGGCGTGGAGCGGCGACGCCCACTCGGCACCCGCGGCCGCGAGTGCCGGCGCCACCGCCGATGCGCTCGAACGCGACGGACTCGAGGCGACCATCGCGGCGATGGCGAGCAGCAGCCCGGCCTGGCTGGCCGCGGAACTGACCCGGTCGTGGCGGGGTCTGCACCCGGGCCTCGCCGGCATGTTGCGCGAGGCGGCTCGTCATCGGGCGCCGACGCCGGCCGAGATTGCCGGGCTCACGGTGCCGCTGGCCATCGTCGCGGCCGCCGACGATCCGGTCCACCCCATCGCCGTCGCCCGCGAATGGCATGCTGCCGCACCGCAATCGACCCTCGTCGAGATCACGCTCGACGACTGGGGCCACGATCCGGGTGTGCTGGGAGACAAGCTCCGGGCCGGGCTTGTCGAACTCACCGACCCGCCGGGGTGATCGGAGCCCGGTGTGGCCGGAGCTTCAGCGGCGGCGGCGGAAGCGCTGCATCGCCGAACCCGACGACGGCGGCAACGGCTCCTCGTCGATCTCGGGATCGGTGGGAGCCACCGGAGCCGCGGACTCCGCATCCGGGGCGGCGACCGCCTCCGGCTCGTCGCGGTAGGCGTTCTCCCCGTAGACGGTGGCGTGGGCGACCTGATCGAGCGCGCCCCCGGCAACGGGTACCGAATCGTCGATCGCGTCACCCGGGCCCGCGTCCTGGGCGGAGGGGTCCGGGGAGTCTTGTCCGGCCGGGGGGCCGGCGAACATCTGCTGCTGGGCGGCCGCGACCTGCTCGGCGAGCACCGGCGGCAACACGACGGGCAGCGGATCCCGCGGGGGGAACGGCTCGGACCCGCGTCGGACCACCGTCTCGGCCAGTACGGCGCGGCTCAACCGTGCGAGGTCGTCCGCATGCTCGGTGGGTCCGCTGCCCACGCACCGGACGAGCCAGCGCGGGCCGTCGACCCCGATGAACCGGTGGGTCGCACCGTCCGTCTCGGCGACCACCTCACGCCCCCAGTGCCCGTCTTCGACACTCGTGGCCGCGCCGTCGTCGCGGAGGGAAGCGGCCAGCTCACGGACCACCTCACGCCACATCCCGGGGGACTTGGGTGCGGCGAAGGCGCTCACCGAGATCCGGCCGATGGGGGTCACCAGATACACGTTCTGCGGCTGGTGGGCCTCGGACATCTCGACGGTGACCTGGCCACCCTCGACCACCGGGACCAGCACCGATCCGAGGTCCAGATGGGAGTTCTCGAGCTCTTGCGGCCGGGTCGCCAGTGCGTCGATGTCATAGGGACCGCGCGCCTGACCGACCCGCAGCTCCTCTGATCCGTCCTGTGCCATCGCGTCACTCCTCGTTCGTCACCGCCGGCGACTACGATCCGCCGGACACACGGGAAACACTAATCGACTCCCGTCGGGGAGAGCCCCGGCCGACGGTTCACCGAAGAGGTCAGGCGAGAATCGCCGATCCCCCGCTCGATCCGTACCCGCCGTCGCCGCGTGCGGTCTCGTCGAGTTCGTCGACCTCGACGAAGTCGGGCAGCTCGACGCGCTGCACGATCAGCTGGGCTATGCGGTCGCCCCGCGAGATGGAGATCGTCTGCTCCGGATCATGGTTGATCAGACAGACCTTGATCTCCCCGCGATAGCCCGCGTCGATGGTGCCGGGGGTGTTCACGACCGACAGGCCGGCCCGGGCGGCCAGTCCCGACCTCGGGTGGATCAGCCCCACGGTGCCGATCGGCAACGCCACGGCGATCCCGGTCCCGACGAGTTGACGGCGTCCGGCGGGCAGTTCGAGATCGATCGTCGAATAGAGATCGACCCCCGCGTCCCCGGGGTGCGCCCTGGTCGGCAGCGGTAGGTCGGGATCGAGGCGTCGGAGCGCGATCGGCGCCGGGTCAGCGGGGTGCGCAGGGGGGAGATCTGAGGCCACGCAGGCAGACTACGCTGGTCACGTGACCGCAGATCATTCGCCCGAGCGCCCCGGAGGACCCTCGGACGCCTCCCCCGCACCCACCGGGCGGAACGCCGGCGTCACCGACTCGACCGCCGATCTGTTCGACGAGCGCCTGTACGTGCCGTGGTGGTGGTGGTTGGCAGCCGTGGTCCTCACCGGCGTGGTGGGCTACGAGATCCAGCTGTCGGCGCGCGGCAGCGCCTGGAGCATCATCGGATACGTGGCCACCGGCGTGCTGTGCGTCGTGATGCTGTGGTCGATGAGCCGCACCCGCGTCCGGGTGACCGCGGATCGGGAGCTGCATGCCCACCGCGCGGTCCTGCCGCGCGCCGTCGTCGCGCGGGCGGCGACGGTCCCGGCGACCGCGAAGAGCGCCGCACTCGGGCGGCAGCTCGACCCGGCGGCCTATCTCGTGCACCGCTCCTGGGTGAAGACGATGGTCCTCATCGTGCTCGACGACCCCGACGACCCGACACCGTATTGGCTGGTCTCGACACGTCGGCCCGCCGAACTCCTTGCGGCGCTGGGCGTCGACGACGCCGCGGCCGACCGTCCCGCACCCACCGCCTGACCCGGGCACGACTTCCTACCCGAGACACGACGAAGGGGCCGCGCCGTATTCGGCGTCGGCCCCCTTCATCAGCTGTGACAGCTGGACTCAGTTCATCTCACGCGCAGTCGACGCAGATGAGCGAGCTTCCGTTCTCCTCGGCCAACCGGCTGCGGTGGTAGACGAGAAAGCAGCTGGTACAGGTGAACTCGTCGGCCTGCTTGGGGATGACACGCACGGACAGTTCCTCGCCCGAGAGATCGGCGCCCGGGAGTTCGAAGGACTCCGCGGTATCACTCTCGTCGACATCCACTGCCGAGGACTGCGCCTCGCTGCGTCGAGCCTTCAGTTCTTCGAGCGAGTCCTCGTTGAGGTCCTCGGTCTCCGTCCGTCGTGGCGCGTCGTAATCTGTAGCCATTCCTTGCCTAACTTGTCGAGAGTGTGAGGGGCGCTCACGGTGACGGCGCTGGCGTCGCCACCCGGTGTTATTGCGCACGACTCCGCCGGGATTGTCTTACCGATGGGGTCACTGCAACGTCGTCTCGGGCGAGATTCGTACCAGAGGATCAGACGTATTGCGTGATTTCGATCACGGTTTCATATCGGGCGCACCCCGGGTCTGGAAGCGCGGGCGCCCGAAGCATAGTCGACACGCTATCGGAGGTCAATACCCGGGACCCAACTCGTCGGTAAGTTTGGGTTCGGCGCCCGATCCATGCCCCGGTACACCCCAGTCGTACCGCTCCCGGCGAGGCTCGCGGGGCACTGCGGGGTCACCCTCTACAGTGATCCGAGATCACGCAACGCCCAGTGAGGAGTCAGTCCACGGTGGTGTCGAAGATTACGGTCGGCTATCCGACCGACGAGCAGGGCCGACCCTACCGCCGGCGGCGCTACGCACCGGCGATCGTCACGGTCGTCGTCCTGATGGTCGTCGGCGTGGTGGTGTGGGCGGTTGCGCTGGGCGGCGGCGAGTCCGAATCCGTTCCGACAGCGTGCAATCAACCGACTCCGCCGACGTCGGTGGAAGCGGGCGCGCCACCTCCGCCGGCCCCGCCGAGCCTCACCGTCGTCGGACGGGACGAGATGCTCGGAGTCGCTCCGGCCCCGCTGTCGACCTTCGGCGTCCGCGTCCTCAACGCCTCCGACGAACGAGGCGCGGCCCGAACGGTGTCCGACGACCTGACCGCGCAGGGGTTCAGCCCGGTGCCGGACACGCCGTACGCCGATGACCCGGTCTATCCCAATCGGGATCTCAACTGTGTCGCACAGATCCGGTTCGGGCCGGCCGGTCGCGCGGCGGCGGCGGCCACGTGGCTGGCGTTCCCGTGCGCCCAGTTGGTCGACGACGGCCGGCGCGGTACGGCCATCGACGTCGCACTCGGGGTCCACCACTCGGGTGGCGAGATGTCGCAGGACGCGCAGGCCGCCCTGGAGGCGCTGCGGTCGGCGGATCCGAAGAATCCGGCGAGTGGTGTCGACCCGGTCCTCGTCGAGGCCGTGCACTCCGCCCCCTGCTGACCTCCAAGCGCCGTGCGGCGGCCGCCGACCCCATGGCGAGACGCGGGAGTGCCGTCAGGTGAGCGGGCTGCGGGCGTCGAATTCGTCGAGCAGCGCGAGGAATTCGTCGGCCACCCCGGGCGCGACAGCGACGGTGATGTGACCCTCGTCGGCCCGTGAATCCGGTGGCGGAGTCTGGACGACGGCGCCGGCCTCGGCGGCGATCAGCCCGCCGGCGGCCCAGTCCCACGGGCTCAGACCGTGTTCGTAGTGGGCGTCGACCGCGCCGGCCGCGACCATGCAGAGGTCGAGGGCCGCGGCGCCGATGCGTCGGACGTCGCGGACACGAGGGAGCAGTTCGGCGACGATGCGTCCCTGCTGCCGGCGGCGCGCCGCGTCGTACCCGAAACCCGTTGCGACGAGCGCCAGTTCGGCCCTGTCGACCGGATTGCAGCGGAGCGGCCGGCGTACCCCGGCGGAGTCCGCCGCCCACGCTCCCCCGCCGAGGGTCGCGCCGTACGTGACGTCGCGGGCGACGTCGACGACGACCCCGGCGACCGACTGTCCGTCGACCTGGGCCGCGATGGACACCGCATAGGCCGGCACGCCGTACATGAAGTTGACGGTCCCATCGATCGGATCGACCACCCATCGGACACCGGTAGGCACCGCCCGGCTCCCGCCGTCCTCCTCGCCCAGCACCTCGTCGTCGGGGCGCGCCTCACGGAGCAGGGAGCGGATCAGGCGTTCGGTCTCGGTGTCGGCGAGGGTGACCGGATCGGTTTCCGTCGACTTCGTCGACACCGGCTGCACCGTCGACTTCGTCGACACCGGCTGCACCGTCGACTTCGTCGACACCGGCTGCACCGTCGACTTCGTCGACACGGACTGCACGGTGGAATCCACCGCGGCGGGCTGCGGCGGCTCACCGTGTCCCGGTGTCGCACCGAACAATTCGGGCCGGCGGCGACGTACGTGCGCGGCGGCCTCCCGGGCCACGGCGCCGGCGACCGCGGCGAGCTCGTCCACCGGAATTGTCTGATCCACGCCCTCCATGTGAGCACATGGCCGGTGCGCACCACCGATCGCGGTGACCGATCTCTCCCCCTGCGTGGTCGAATCGTGTCGACATGCGTTGCGATGACGGGCGTTGCGCCGGTCGCGTGAATAGGCTGGTCTCGGATTGCCCCCACCCTCAGACACCGACCCGGACAGGGAGCCCGCCATGACCGACACGTCCGTCCCCGGATCGTCCGACTCCGATGTCGCCGGCCCCGATGATCCGACACCTCCGACGAACCTCGGTTTCGGGGTCGACGTCGGCGGTTCCGGGATCAAGGGCGGCATCGTCGATCTCGACACCGGTGAACTCGTCGGCGAACGGTTCAAGGTGCTCACCCCGCAGCCCGCGACACCCGAGGCCGTGGCCCGGGGCGTCGCCGAGGTGGTCGCGCATTTCGACTGGACCGGCCCGGTGGGTGTCACCCTCCCCGGGGTCGTGACCGACGGGATCATGCGTACGGCGGCGAACATCGACAAGGCCTGGATCGGCACCGACGTCTACGACCTCTTCAGCGGACACCTCGGCGGTAGGCAGGTGTCGGTCCTCAACGACGCCGACGCCGCGGGTATGGCCGAGGACGCGTACGGCGCGGGCAAGGGCGTCGCGGGGGTCGTGATGCTGCTGACGTTCGGAACCGGTATCGGGTCGGCGATCCTGATCAACGGCACCCTCGTGCCCAACACCGAGCTCGGTCACCTACAGGTCGGCAAGAAGGAGGCCGAGCACCAGGCGTCTTCGCGTGTCCGCGAAGAGAAGGGCTGGTCGTACGAGAAGTGGACCGAGAAGGTCTCCGAGGTCCTCGAGACCTACGAGGCGCTGTTCTGGCCGAATCTCTTCATCGCCGGCGGCGGTATCAGCCGCAAGTCCGACAAGTGGATTCCGCTGCTGACCAACAAGACGCCCGTGGTACCGGCGACGCTGTTGAACACCGCCGGCATCGTCGGTGCGGCCATGGCAGTGGCCCAGGGGCTGAAGACGTGACGCCGCGCAGGGCGTGACCAGGGCTTTGACACACCGGGGACGGCGATGTCGTTACAATGGTCGTCACCGGTCATTCCAACCGAGAAACCAAGACCTCGTCCACGGCGGCTCATGCTGCCGTGTCGCGTCTGGTGACAGACGACAGAAGACACCACAGAAGACAGTTCGAAAGGTTGTACGTGGCAGCCATCACGACCCACCAGGGTGATGCAGAGGCCGAGTCGACGGAGTCGACCCCAGCCGCGACCGACGCCCCGGCGAAGCGAACCGCCAAGAAGGCTGCGAAGAAGACCGCTGCCCGCAAGGCCCCCGCCAAGAAGGCCCCGGCGAAGAAGGCCACCAAGAAGGCGGCACCGAAGAAGGCCGCCAAGAAGGCCGCGTCCGCGGAGGGTTCCGGCGACGATCCGAACGCCGAGCCCGACGATCCGGACTCGATCGACGACATCGACGGTCCCGACGCCGAACTCGAGGACGTCGAGATCGACGACGACCTGGAGGTCGACGACGACGACTCCGAGGACGAGTCGGAGGACGACGACGAGTCCGAGGAGGCGACCGCGCCCGCCGCCGGCGGCGCGACCCAGGCCGCCGCGAAGGCCGCGTCCAAGGACGAGGCCGCCGCCGCGAAGTCCGGCGACTTCGTCTGGGACGAAGAGGAGTCCGAGGCGCTGCGTCAGGCCCGCAAGGACGCCGAGCTCACCGCCTCCGCCGACAGTGTCCGCGCGTACCTGAAGCAGATCGGCAAGGTCGCCCTCCTCAACGCCGAGGAAGAGGTCGAACTCGCCAAGCGCATCGAGGCCGGACTGTTCGCCACCGAACGTCTTAGGCGCATCATGGATGCCGGCGAGAAGCTCAGCACCGCCCAGAAGCGTGACCTGAACTGGATCTCCCGCGACGGCAACCGCGCCAAGAACCACCTGCTCGAGGCGAACCTGCGCCTCGTCGTGTCGCTGGCCAAGCGCTACACGGGCCGCGGTATGGCGTTCCTGGATCTCATCCAGGAGGGCAACCTCGGTCTGATCCGCGCGGTCGAGAAGTTCGACTACACCAAGGGCTACAAGTTCTCGACGTATGCCACCTGGTGGATCCGTCAGGCGATCACCCGCGCCATGGCCGACCAGGCCCGCACCATCCGTATCCCGGTGCACATGGTCGAGGTCATCAACAAGCTCGGTCGCATCCAGCGTGAACTCCTCCAGGACCTCGGCCGCGAGCCGACGCCGGAAGAACTCGCCAAGGAGATGGACATCACCCCGGAGAAGGTGCTGGAGATCCAGCAGTACGCCCGGGAACCCATCTCGCTGGACCAGACCATCGGCGATGAGGGCGACAGCCAGCTCGGCGACTTCATCGAGGACTCCGAAGCCGTCGTCGCGGTCGACGCGGTCAGCTTCACGCTGTTGCAGGATCAACTGCAGTCGGTGCTCGAGACCTTGTCCGAACGTGAGGCCGGCGTGGTCCGCCTCCGCTTCGGACTGACCGACGGCCAGCCCCGCACCCTCGACGAGATCGGGCAGGTGTACGGCGTGACCCGCGAGCGCATCCGTCAGATCGAGTCGAAGACGATGTCGAAGCTGCGTCACCCGTCGCGCTCGCAGGTCCTGCGCGACTATCTCGACTAGTCGGTGACGACAACACCCTGATCGCCCCCGGAACCTCACGGTTCCGGGGGCGATGTCGTTCTGCCACCCACATAGACATCGATCTGTCAATAGTTCTGCGCGCTCCGATTTGGACACGACCGGATTCTCGGGCTTTCGGGGACGCACTACATAGGATGGCGCGGTGACTTACGCAGTGACCGGGAGCAGACGCGGCGCCATGCTGGTGCGTCGTGCCACCGTCGACCTGCTGCGCACAGCATCGATGCTGTGTCTGTGACGCGACAGACCCCACCCGAGGGCGAGAACGCCACCTGCGATCCCCTCCTCCGCGTTCCACTTCGTCGCGGGCACCGAGTGCCTGCCCCAGCCTCGTCACGTCCCTGACGACGTGACTTCCCGGAAAGACCCACTATGAGAACGATTGTCCTGATCGGCCTCGTCGGCTTCGCTGCTCAGCTCGTCGACGGCAGTCTCGGCATGGCTTATGGCGTCACCACCACGACCCTCCTCCTCGCCATCGGTACCAACCCGGCTGCCGCCTCGGCCACCGTGCACCTGGCCGAGATCGGCACCACGCTGGTCTCCGGCGTCTCGCACTGGAAGTTCGGGAACGTCGACTGGCGCGTCGTGCGCCGTATCGCGATTCCGGGAGCCATCGGCGCCTTCCTCGGCGCCACGATCCTGTCGAATCTCTCCACCGAGACCGCTGCGCCGGTCATGGCCGTGATCCTGCTGCTGCTGGGGCTCTACATCCTGGTGCGGTTCACTTTCCAGGGCATCCCCCGCCACAACCTCGGCAAGCCGCTGCGCAAGCGATTCCTCAGCCCGCTCGGATTCGTCGCCGGATTCGTCGACGCCACCGGTGGCGGCGGTTGGGGTCCGGTCGGCACCCCGGCCATCCTGGCCAGCGGCCGTCTCGAGCCCCGCAAGGTGATCGGTTCGATCGACACGAGCGAGTTCATCATCGCCGTCGCAGCGAGCCTCGGCTTCCTGTTCAGTCTCGGTTCGCAGGGAATCAACTTCGCATGGGTCGCGGCCATCCTCGTCGGCGGCGTGATCGCCGCTCCGATCGCGGCCTGGCTCGTGCGTCACATCCCGCCGCGTCTGCTGGGCGCCTCGGTCGGCGGCCTGATCGTCCTCACGAACACCCGCAGCCTGCTGAAGAGCGACTTCATCGACGCCCCCGGCTCGGTGCGCAACGTCTTCTACATCGTGATCGCCATCGCCTGGGCCGCGGCGTTCGCCTACTCGCTCCGCGAGTACCTGCGCGACCGGGAGAACGAGTCCTCCGACGCGGTCACCCATTTCCGCGAGGAGCAGGAAGAGGCGCTCGTGGGCGCCGAGGGCGCGGAACGCCCCGGCTCCGAGGGAACGTCGACGTCGGACATCCCGGCCGCGGACTCCGCACCCGAACCCGATGCGGGTGCGAGCGGAACACACACCCCCACGCGGACGAGCTGACCGAACGACTCGTCCCGCGCACAACGCGTAGAGTGGTGCGACCCGGCCCCATGGCCGGGTCGCATTGCGTTCGGGCGATCGTTGTTGAGTTGTTGCCGGGTGTAAACGGTGAGTGACGACACACCGAGAGCACCGTCGGAACAATACGAACGCCCCGAGCGTCTGACAGAGTGAGGTTGACGCATCGCCCGGATGTGTCGGCTCGAAGGGAAGGCGACCGGACACCCGGCGCCGGACCGGGACGGAGGAACGAACATGACTGACATCGCCACCACAGCCCCGATCTACCTGCCGCTCACTGCCGCCGATCGCTGTGATCGCTGCGGCGCCGCAGCCAAGGTACGGGCCGTCCTGCCCAAGGGCGGCGAACTTCTCTTCTGCCGCCACCACTTCAACGAGCACGAGGCCCGCCTTGTCGAGTTGAGCGCCACCGTCGTCGAATCCGCCGGCGAGCTGGTCTGACACCTCCGACGATCGAACGCGGGCTTTCCCTACGCGCACAGAGCCCGGCCGGAGCAATCCGGCCGGGCTCTGTCGTGTCCGGGGCCTGTTCCGGGCCGCCCGACCAGCGCCACTGGCGCAGCGTCAATCAGCGCCACTCGCGCAGTGTGTATCAGCGCCACTCGCGCAGTGCGGCGATTCGTTCCTTCAGCTGATCGGCGCTCGCCATGGCGGTCGGGGGCCCGCCCAGCCGAGTCCGCAACTCGTTGTGCACCATGCCGTGTGGTTTGCCCGTGCGGTGATGATGCATCGCGACGAGCGTATTCAGTTCCTTGCGCAGGGCGTGCAAATTCTCGCCGGTGGTTCCCGCCGGCCGGCCGGGAGTGGGCGGCTCGGCAGCCGACGACTCCGAGGACGACGCGACCGTCCGCGCCGTGACCTGTTCCTCCTGGCGTTTGCGCAGGAGGGCACGCACCTGGTCGGCATCGAGCAGCCCGGGCAACCCCAGATAGTCCGACTCCTCGTCGCTACCGGCGAACGTGGCCGTGCCGAACGAGGTGCCGTCGAAGATGACCTGATCGAGTTCGGCGTCGGCATGCAGCGACTGGAACTTCGGCTCGTCCTCCCCCGGCTCGTCCTCCTGCTTGTTGGCGTCGATCAACAATTGGTCGTCGAGGCCGTCGCTCTCGCGGTGCGGCTTGCCGAGCACGTGATCGCGCTCGACCTCCATCTGGCTGGCGAGGTCGAGCAGCACCGGGACCGACGGCAGGAAGACGCTCGCGGTCTCACCCGGACGACGCGATCGCACGAACCGTCCGATGGCCTGGGCGAAGAACAGCGGCGTCGACGAGCTGGTGGCGTACACACCCACGGCCAGGCGGGGGACGTCGACACCCTCGGACACCATGCGGACCGCCACCATCCACTCGTCGGTGGACGCGGCGAACTGGCCGATCCTCGACGACGACTTCGGGTCGTCGGAGAGCACCAGCGTCGGCGGCTTGCCGGTGATGGCGGTGAGGAGTTCGGCGTAGTCGCGGGCCGCTGTCTGATCGGTGGCGATGACCAGCCCGCCCGCATCCGGTGTGCCGGTCGCACGGAGCTGTCCCAGCCGCGTGTGTGCGGCGGTGAGGACCGCCGGAATCCAGTCGCCGTGGGCGTCCAGCGCGGTACGCCAGGCGCGGGTGGTGTGCTCCGCGGAGAGCGGTTCACCCAGCCGGGCGGTGTACTCCTCGCCCGCGCTGTCGCGCCAGCTGGCCTCACCGGAGTAGGCGAGGAACACGACCGGACGGACGACGCCGTCCTTCAGTGCGTCGGCGTAGCCGTAGGTGTGGTCGGCTTTGGAGCGCTGATGCCCGCCGGCCTCCGGTTCGTAGGTGACGAACGGGATCGGCGAGTCGTCGGAGCGGAAGGGTGTACCGGTCAGCAGGAGCCGGCGCTCGGCGTCGTCGAAGGCCTCCCGGATCGCCTCGCCCCACGACTTGGCATCGCCACCGTGGTGGATCTCGTCGAGGATGACCAGGGTGCGATAGTTCTCGGTGCGCACCCGGTGCCGGGCGGGATGGGCGGCCACCTGTGCATAGGTGACGACGACGCCGTGGAAGTCCGAGCTGGTCTGTCCGGCGGCGTTGGTGAACCGCGAGTCGAGCGCAATCCCGACCCGCGCGGCGGCCTCGGCCCACTGGTGCTTCAGGTGTTCGGTCGGGGCGACCACGGTGATCTTGTCGACGGTGCGGTCATCGAGGAGTTCGCGGGCGATACGCAGGCCGAACGTCGTCTTTCCGGCGCCCGGCGTCGCCACGGCGAGGAAGTCCTTCGGCTTCTGCGTCAGGTACTTGGTCAGCGCACGACGCTGCCAGGCGCGGAGCTGGAATTTCGGGCCGGCGGTGGATCCGGAGGGTTCGGCTGACGTCACCTTCTGGGCTGCTCCTCCACGCGTGCGGGTTTCCGGCCGGACATGAAACGACCCCTCGCGTGCGGGGCCCGCGCCCGAGGGGACCCGCCAATGGTACCGCCGAAGCGCGACAGCTCCCGCATCCCGACACCGGGCCGCGGCGTCCGCCGCGACGGGCGCCCGTGGGCGATCCGAACGACTCGCCTGGTGACCCGGGTACCCAATCGGCCTCCCGATCGGGGATATTGAACACATCACAACGCGCAAGAGGAATCCGGTCCCACTGGCCGACGACCCGTCGTCGGTGGTTGCCGCGAGCCCGCCCGCCGTCCCGCCGGGTCCCGTGTCGGCTGCGGTCACCGCGCCGATCGGCGACCCACTCGCCGATGTCGGGGCCGCGACCGAACCCCTGCGCGCGCCGCTGCGGTCCGCCCCGGCCTCCGGGGACGTCGAAGTCCTCCGCGGCGCGAAGGGGTCGACCGAACCGGACGCTGGGTCGGAGAAGACCGGGAACGACGATCCGGAACGAACCGAGGCGGCGTCCGGACCGGGCCTGCCGGTCCTGCCGAACATCCATCGCGTGGTCTGGCGCACGATCGTCAAGTCCTGGGACGACGGGATCATCGGTTGGGCCGCACAGGCCGCGTTCTGGCAGGCGCTGTCGCTGCCGCCGCTGCTGCTCGGTCTGCTCGGCTCGGTCGGTTACGTCGCCGGCTGGTTCGGCCCCGACACCGTCGACGTCGTCTACGCCCGCATCATCGACCTCGCCGGCCGGACCTTCACCCCCACGGTCGTCGACGACCTGATCACCCCGACGGTCGACAGCGTGCTCGGGCGTGGCCGGATCGGCCTCATGTCGGTCGGGTTCGTCATCTCATTGTGGGCGGGATCGTCGGCCGTCTCGTGCTTCATCGCCTCGATCGCGCACGCACACGACCAGCACGAGGTCCGACACCCGGTGTGGCAGCGGTTCTTCGCGCTGTTCCTCTACGTCGGCTTCCTGAGCGTCGCCGTGTTCCTGCTACCCCTCGTCGCGCTCGGACCGAACTACCTGCGGTCGATCGTGCCGGAGTCGTGGGGATCGTTCGTCACCACCCTCATCGACTACGGCTACTTCCCGTTCGTCGCCGTCCTCCTGCTGTTCGTCCTGACGACGCTCTACCACCTCGCGCTGCCCAATCCCCTGCCGTGGCATCGGCTCATCGGCGGGGCGATCGTGGCCGGCGTGTTCTTCTGGGTCGCGAGCTACGTGCTGCGCATCTATCTGACCAAGATCACCGAGGCCGGGGTCTCCTACGGGGCGCTGGCCACACCGATCGCGTTCCTGCTCTTCACGTTCTCACTGGGCTTCGGCATCGTGATCGGCGCCGAGTTCAACGCGGCGGTGCAACAATTCTGGCCCGCGAAGGCGTCGACCACCACGCAGGTCCGGCACTGGGTGAACTCCCAGACCTCCGACTTCACCGGACAACTCCGGACCCTGCCCGACCGGCTGTCCTCCGGCCCGATCCGCCGGCAGGCGCGGCACCGCGACCGCGGCTGACCGGCGACGCCCGCCGATCAGCCGCGTCGCGTCACTTGCGCATCTTGTTGTAGATCTTCTTGCACTTCGGGCAGACCGGCGACCCGGGCTTGGCCGACCGCGTGACCGGGAAGGTCTCGCCGCAGAGGGCGACGACATGATTACCCATGACCGCACTCTCGGCGATCTTGTTCTTCTTCACGTAGTGGAAGAACTTGGGGCGATCGTCGTCACCCCGGTCGGTCGCGTCGGCATCGGGACGCTCGTCGGTCTTGGTGTCGGACCATTCGTCGAGGTCCGGGCGTTCGATGGTTTCGGTTCCCATTCGTCCATTGTGCGTCACAACCGGGCCGACGGAACACCCGAGTGCTCATTCGCCCCGCTCGCTACGCTCCCGGCGGCGGGTGCGATAGACCGACAAAAGGAGGACAGTGGAGAGGGTGTTCGAACAAAGGGAATCCATGGGTGAGTCCGGTCGCGGACAGCACGGCCGCAACAGCACGTCGCCGCACGTCGACGAGCACGGACATCCCGCGTCGAAACGTCCGGGCGCCGAGGCCTACCTGATCACCGACGCACCGGACTCGCTCGAGGCCCAGCACCGAGCGCGTGTGCGTAAGTACCTGTTCCTCATGGCTTTCCGCGTGCCGGCGCTCGCCATCGCCGGTATCGCCTACGGCATCACCGGGTCCGGACTACTGGCGCTGGCCATCGTCGCGATCTCCATCCCGCTGCCATGGGCGGCGGTCCTGATCGCCAACGACCGTCCTCCGCGCAAGCGCGGCGAGGTCCCCCAGTACAAGTACGGCGCCGACCATCACGTCGTCGGACCCCCGGCACTGACCGACACCGGCACCGACCACCAGCTGTCGCGCACCATCGACGGGCAGGTCGTCGATCCCGACGACCCCCGCGCCTGACACCTCCGGACCACGGGTCGGCACCGCGGCCCCGTGCGTTCCCCGCGTTCCCTCGGGTTCCCCCGCGCGCGACATCTCAGCAACTTCTCAGCCGGTTGTCGAGTCGCGAAAAAGAATGCGCAGGTCACCAAGCCTCGGCGAGGTTTGCTCCGAACCACTCTCGGGAACTATCGCCCACACAAGGGCGTTGGACCCAGTGAACGCACTCAAGTCAGGAGGCCGCATGTCACGCTCGACAGTTGCACGTTCGACCCCGACCAAAGGTTTCGCCGAAGTCACCCCTCCGGGTACCCGGCCGGCGATGACCGAACAGGATCTCGACGCCCAGTCTCCAGCGGCGGATCTGGTCCGTGTCTATTTGAACGGAATCGGTCGCACCGCACTTCTCAACGCGGAGCAGGAGGTCGAACTCGCCAAGCAGATCGAGGCCGGGCTCTACGCCAAACACGTTCTGGCCAACAAGAAGCGGCTGTCCGCGGCCAAGAAGCGTGACCTCGCGGTCATCGTCCGTGAAGGCGAGGCCGCCCGGGCCCACCTGCTCGAGGCGAACCTCCGCCTGGTCGTGTCGCTGGCCAAGCGCTACACCGGCCGCGGCATGCCTCTCCTCGACCTGATCCAGGAGGGCAACCTCGGTCTGATCCGGGCGATGGAAAAGTTCGACTACGCCAAGGGCTTCAAGTTCTCGACCTACGCCACCTGGTGGATTCGTCAGGCGATCACCCGCGGAATGGCGGACCAGAGCCGCACGATCCGGCTCCCCGTCCATCTCGTGGAGCAGGTCAACAAACTGGCCCGCATCAAGCGCGAGCTGCACCAGCAGCTCGGCCGCGAAGCGACCGACGACGAGCTGGCCAACGAATCGGGCATCCCCGCGGAGAAGATCGCCGACCTGCTCGACCACAGCCGCGATCCGGTGAGCCTGGACATGCCGGTGGGCAGCGACGAGGAAGCTCCCCTGGGCGATTTCATCGAGGACGCCGAGGCCACCTCCGCCGAGAACGCCGTCATCGCCGGCCTGTTGCACTCCGACATCCGCGCCGTCCTGGCGACGCTGGACGAGCGCGAGCAGCAGGTCATCCGGATGCGCTACGGCCTCGACGACGGCCAGCCGCGCACCCTGGATCAGATCGGCCGCATGTTCGGGTTGTCGCGCGAGCGCGTGCGTCAGATCGAGCGCGAGGTCATGGGCAAGCTCCGCCACGGCGACCGTGCCGAGCGCCTGCGCGCCTACGCCAGCTGAGCGTCCCCGCACGCTCAGCCGCCTCCTTCACTGAGTCCACTCGGTCACCCGAGTCGCCTGGGTCCGGTGTCCCGCCTGTCGGGCACCGGGCCCACGCGTATGCGGGCATTGAGAACGGCCGCGCCGTCGATCGAGGCCAGGATCGGATCGCAGACCACCTCGCGGACCTCCGGGATGTCGTCGGTGAGCGTCGAGATGCGCAGCAGCAGATCGGCGAGCGCCTCCTTGTCGGCAGGCTCCTCCCCGCGGTATCCCGACAGCAGCGGTGCCGAACGCGGCTCCTCGATCAGTTCCCGTGCATCGAGTTCGGACAGCGGGACGGCGCGGTAACCGTGATCGCCCAGCAGATCGAAGGTCCGCCCGGACAGACCGAACGACATCACCGAACCGAACGACGGATCGTCGCGCACCCGGATGACCGTGCCGACGCCCTTCGGCGCCATCTTCTGCACGTGCAGCACGCGGTCGCCGGTGAGTTCGGTCAGTTCGGCGAACGCCGTCACCACCGTCGTCGCGTCGGGTAGGTCCAGGCGCGCGCCCTCGCGATCGAGACGACCGCGCCACTTGTCCGACGTCGCCTTCACCGCCACCGGCAGCCCGAGTTCACGGGCCGCCGCGGATGCCTCGTGCATCGTGGTCACCTCGCGGAACGGGACCACGTCGATCCCGTACCAGCGCAACAGCTTCGCCGACTCCACATGCCCCAGCAACCGTTCGGCTGGACGACCGGTCGCACCGTCGCCGACCATCGCCTCGCGCACGAACATCCGTGCGGCCTCGGGATCGGTGCCGTCGGGACGGTGGACCACCGATTCCGGCCGCAGGCGCCACCGGGCGTACTGCCACGCCCTCGCCAGTGACGCGGCCGCGCGCTCGGGCGAGCCGTACGACGGAATCGACCCCTTGGTCGGCATGCCGTTCGGGCCGGGCCGAGTCAACCCCGGCGGGATGCCGTCGACGGCTAGGAAGGTCGTGACGATCGGCTTGTCGGCGTCGGCGTCGGGGGTGTTGGCCGCCGCCATGAGCGCCCGGGCGTGCCAGTCGGCGCCGACCGCGACCGGCGGCACGAACACGACGATGATCCCGTCCACGCCCGGGTCGGCCATGGCCGCCGAGACCGTCGACTCGAACTCCTCCTCCGAGGCGCCGGCACCGAGATCGACGGTGTCGACGACCTCGAGGCCGCCGTTGCGCGCGGTGTCCGCCGCCAGGCTGCCCAGCACCGACGAATTGCCGATGATGCGGACGCGCGGGCCGCGCGGCAGCGGCTGATAGGCGAACACGGCCGCGCAGTCGAACAACTCGGGGATCGTGTCCACCTGGATGACGCCGGCCTGTTCGAGCATCATGCGGGCGATCTGGTCGTCGAGGGTGGCCGCCGAGCGCGCCGCCCGGACCGGCGTCATCGCACCCCGGCCGGATTTGACCGCGATGATCGGCTTCGAGCGTGAGACCCGCCGCGAGATCCGGGAGAACTTGCGCGGGTTACCGAAGCTCTCCAGGTAGAGCAGGATGACGTCGGTGGTGGCGTCGGTGTCCCAGTACTGCAGGAGGTCGTTGCCGGACACGTCCGCGCGGTTGCCGGCCGAGGCGAACGTCGACAGGCCGATCTGGCGACGGGCCGCGGTGTCGAGGATCGCGATGCCCAGGGCGCCCGACTGACAGAAGAACCCGACCCGGCCGGCGGCCGGGATGCGCGGCGCCAGGGTCGCGTTGAGCGCGACCGCCGGGTCGTTGTTCGCAACGCCCAGCGCGTTCGGCCCGACCAGTCGCATCCCGTGCTCGCGGACCTGGGCGACCAGGCGGCGCTCGTTCTCGAGGCCCTCCTCCTCGCCGGACTCGCCGAAGCCCGACGACACCACGACGAGCGTGCGCACACCCTTGACCAGGCAGTCGTCGAGCACGTCGTCGACGCGCGCGGCCGGCACCGCGACCACCGCGAGGTCGACGGGGTCGGGGATGTCGCGGACGGTCTCGTACGCCCGGATCCCCCGCACCGACGGCGGTCGTTCCCGGGTGCGACGACGCGCCGGCGTCGGTTCGCGGCCGACACCGGGCCGTCCCGGCTCGGGCTCCTCCTCGACCCGGGCGGGGCCGTTGACCGGGAACACCGGCCCGGTGAATCCCCCGGCGATGATGTTGGCCAACAGGGCGTTTCCGACCTTGTTCGGGTCGGTCGAGGCCCCGATCACCGCGACCGAGGCGGGTCGCAGCAGATTGGCGACGCTGCGGGCCTCCGACGCGCGTTCACGGGCGTTGCGCACCGACAGCAGCGCCTCGGTGGGGTCGATGAGGAACTCGACGTGCACGGTCGAGCCGTCGAAGCTCCGTGCGAGCTGATACCCCGCGTCGCGGAACACCGCGACCATGTTCGGGTTCTCGCTGAGGACCTCGGCCTCGAAACGGGTGAACCCGTTCTCCGCCGCCGCACCGGCCAGGTGCTCGAGCAGGATGGGTCCGAGGCCGCGGCCCTGGTGTTCATCGGCGACGACGAACGCCACCTCGGCCGATTCGGGTTTGCCGTCGAAGCCGAGACCCTCGTAGATGCCGACCGCGATGATCTCGCCCCCGAGTTCGGCGACGATCGCGACACGCTGCTGGTGGTCGACGGTCGTCATCCGGGCCACCTCGCGCGGCGGCAGGGTCGGGGTCGGACCGAAGTACCGCATGTACCGGGTGCGCTCGGAGAGCTTGGAGTGGAAGGCCACGATGCGGTCGGCGTCGTCGGGCACGATCGGTCGCAGGTGCACGACGCCGCCATCGGAGGCCAGCACATCGGCGATCCAGTGCCGCGGATAGTCCCACGGGCTACGCGGTTCCGGCTGATCGGCCATCGCGGGAGCGCCTGCGGGCGCGGTGGCGTCGGCGGTCGAGGTGTCGTCAGTCACGGGGGTCCTCCGGGTCGAGACCGTGGAGCGGGTAGACCGCGCGTCGGGTGGCGAGGATCGCGCGGTCGGTCTGGCGTTGGGCGTTGGCCGCGACACCCTCGGGTGGTTCCTGGCCGGCGTCGCCGGCCCACGGCTGGTAGTCGACGATGCCCCCGTCGCCCATGACCCGAACGGGCGGGGCGGCATAGTCGGAGTGCACCTGCTCGGAGATCTGTTCGGCTGTGGCACACCAGGATTCGTCGATGACCGACGACACGTCGACCTCGCGACCGAGCGCGACGCCCAGCAGATGCGTCCAGCTGCGCGGCACCACGTTGACGACGCCGTAGCCACCGCCGCCGACCGCGATCCAGCGGCCCTCGCAGTACTTGTCGGCCAGGTCGCGCATGGCGATCATCGCCGCCCGCTGTCCGTCGACGGTCAGCGAGAGGTCGGTCAGCGGATCGGCGCGGTGGCTGTCGGCACCGCACTGGCTGACGATGATCTGCGGCCGGAACTCGGCGATCAGCGACGGCACCACGGCGTGGAAGGCGCGCAGCCACAACCGGTCCTCGGTGTTGGGCATGAGGGCCAGGTTGACCGCGCTGCCCGCCGCGTCGCCGTCCCCGACCTCGGTCGGCCATCCCGTGCCGGGCCACAGGGTCGCCGGGTGCTGGTGCAGCGAGACCGTCATCACCCGCGGGTCGGCGGCGAACTCGACCTGGACGCCGTCGCCGTGGTGGGCGTCGACGTCGATGTAGGCGATGCGGTCGAAACCGTGGTCGAGCAGATACCTGATCGCGATGGCGCAGTCGTTGTAGATGCAGAATCCGGCGGCGCGCGAACGCATCGCATGATGCATGCCGCCGCCGATGTTGACCGCTCTCGTCGCCGCCCCGGAGACGACCGTCTGCGCCGCGGCCAGCGTGCCGCCGACGAGCAGGCGCGCGGCCTCGTGCATCCCGGTGAAAACCGGGTTGTCGGCGTCGCCGAGGCCGAACAACCGCTCGAGCAACGGCCCCGACAGCGACGCCGTCCCCGAACCGACCGCACGGACCGCGTCGATGTAGTCGCGGCTGTGGACGACGGTCAGGGCGTCGTCGTCGATGGCCTGCGGCGGGATCGTCTCGACGTCGTCGAGGACTCCGAGGCTCTGCGCGAGGGTCATCGTGAGGGCGAGTCGGACCGGGTTCATCGGGTGCGTGTGGGCCCATCGGTAGGACAGGAAGTCCTCGCTCCAGATGACGGCCGTCGTCATCGGGCGCTCGTAGTGTTGATCACGACCTCAGGCTAGTGGTACACATCGCGCAGCGGCCACGGATGTCGCGTCGGACACGAGTGCGCGCCACGTACCGCCGCCCCGGGACTCCCCGGTCGCGGTGAGATCGCGGTCACCACTCCCGAAAAGGGTAATCTTGGCGGGGACGAAAGGGATTGCGCACAGTGAACGACCTGGTTGACACCACCGAGATGTACTTGCGAACGATCTACGATCTCGAAGAAGAGGGCATCGTGCCGCTGCGGGCGCGGATCGCCGAGCGTCTGGACCAGTCCGGTCCCACCGTGTCGCAGACCGTTGCCCGCATGGAGCGCGACGGTCTCCTCCGGGTCGCCGGGGACCGGCACCTCGAACTGACCGACCGCGGACGCACGCTCGCCGTCGCGGTGATGCGCAAGCATCGCCTCGCCGAACGCCTCCTGGTCGACGTCATCGGAATGCCCTGGGATCAGGTCCACGAGGAGGCCTGCCGCTGGGAGCACGTGATGAGCGAGAACGTCGAACGCCGCCTGCTCGCGGTCCTCGAATACCCGACGACCTCGCCCTACGGAAACCCCATCCCGGGACTGGAGTTGCTGGGCGTGGAGGTGCCGAGCTCCGACGACGGCGCCACCCGCCTCGCCGACCTCCCGCCGGGTGAGACGGTGCCGGTCATCGTGCGTCGCCTGTCCGAACACGCCCAGTCCGACACCGAACTGCTCGGCGCGCTGCGCGAGGCGGGCGTGGTTCCCAACGCCCGTGTGACGGTGTCGAACACGGCCGGCACGATCACGATCGACACACCCGGTCACGACGGCCTCGAACTCTCGTCCGACATGGCGCACTCGCTGTTCGTCGAGAAGGTCGTCGAAAAGGTCTGACACAGCAAGGTCTGACACAGCAAGGTCTGCAGTGGTCACCCGGCGGTACGCAGTGTCGCCGCCGGGATGACGACGCCGAGGCGTTTCGCGGCGTCGTAGGACTTCTCGATGGTGCCCCACAGCCTGGCCGGGCGGACACCTGCCCGCAGGGCGGTGTCGAGCAGCGTGGCCAGGTGGTCGGTGTCCGTGCCCGCAAGCGCGACGTCGAGGGCGACACCGGTGTAGGCGCCGTCCCCGCCGATGTAGTGCAGGTGTGCGAGAAGTGTTGCGGCGGTGGACCTTCCGCGTCCGGTCAGACGGCGGGTGAGTTCTCGCCAGAGGTGTTCGGCGGCTCCCCGGAGTTCGGTGACGGCCAGGGCGAGCGCGGCGTCGCGGACGTCGGGGCGCAGGATCGCCCGTTCCAGTCGGTCCAGTTCGCCACAATCCAGGGGTTGTTCCGCTTCGATCATCGCGCTGATGACCAGGTCGAGTGCCCGTGTCGAGGCCTCGACGTCCTCTTCCTCGGGTTCGAACAAATCGAGATCGCTCTGATCCAGATCGATGCCGCGGCACGCCCGACAGTCCGGCAGCGGACGTCCCGGACCGCATTCGCCGTCGAGCGGTTCGAGCATCGTCCGCATCTCCGAGCGCCGGGCAAGAATCCGTCGCCCCGAGCGCACCGCCTCCGCGACCGCGGTCGGACTCGTGTGCGGATCGTCGAGTTGTCCGGCCGACCCCGCGGACACGTCGACCGACCAGGCCCGGTCCTCCGGACACCAGATGGTCGACCAGTGCACGCCGGCATCGAAGCCCGGCATCACGAAGCCGGCGGCGACACCACCGACATCGGCGAAGTACCGGTCGCTCATCGCGAGGATCCGCCGATAGCGACGGTCGTCCGCCGGGTAGCGGTCATCGGCGATCACGACCACGATCTCCTCGATGCCGTAGGTGGACGTGATCTCCCCGAGTCCGGCGAGGACGACGACCAGTTCGCGCGTGGGGCTGCCGTCGGGTTCGAGGGCGAGGTCGTGCCGCATGGTCGCGTTCACCGTGCGGTCGCCGGCGATGGCGATCGCGATGATCGACCGCTCGGGGACGAACCCCAGTCGAGCGGGGATCGAGGTGAGCAGCGTCGTCGGGTCGTGGGGGCCGTGCGGTGGTGGTTCGAGGATCTGCATGGCGACAGCGTCACCCGCAGCGAAGCCGCTCGAACGGCGGTCGACACACGCTGTGGACAACCGGGGAAGGTCATCCACAGGGCGGTACTGGTCAGCCGAACGCGGCCGCGAGCGCCTTTCCGAACAGCGTGTCGAGCGCGGCGGACGCTTCGGGAGGTACGGGACCTGCTGCGGGCCAACGGTATTCGGTGTACACCCGGACGCCGTCCCGCTCGCCGAGCAGCGTGAGAGCGCTCGTGGTGGACGGGACACCGCCGCCGGTCACGATCGTGCGGCGGATCGTCGCGGTGTCGACCCCGTCCGGCGCCGGCGGTGGGGGCAGCACCTCGGTGGTGATCGTCGAAGACGCCCCGAACGTGGTCGTGGTGGTCTCAGGGCAGCGCTCGGCCGACTCGACCACGTCGCCGAGCGGCGTCTCGACACCGGCCACGACCGAGGTGAGGGTGGCCCGCTCCCCCGGGCCGGGACCCAGGAACGCGACCGCTCCGTCCGCGGAGACGGACGCGGGTGCACACTCCGGCGGCGACACCTCGGTGCCCGTCTGTCCGGGCATCGGCGCCCCGGTCACGTCGGCCAGCGCGTTCGCGACCGCCGACGTCGGGATGGGACTCGCGGCGCCGTCCGGGAAGTCCGCGGCCTCGACCGATCGCGCGGACAGGTCCGGACTCGACGGCTCCGGCTGACCGCCGACCGAGCAGGCGGACAGCACGAGCGCCGCGGCGACGAGACCGGCCACCGCGCCGGGAACGAGGCGGCCGGACAGGGACAGGCGCAGTCGGGGCGCATGCGGCTCGATCACAACGGTCTACTGTGCCACCGGCGCCTTCGCCAGGTGTCGAGGACACACCCCTGGGGAACAACAAACAGGAACACCAACTGGGGGAATCACCGGTGTGTCGAGGTGGTTGCACCGAGGCGAGTGGCCACCGCCGGGTGCGGTGCGAGACAATGGACGTTCAGCTGTCTCTTCCGGGACAGCTGCCAGCAGAAGGAGGGACGACGTGGACGAGCAGCCCGCGCGCAACGACGCGCTGTATGAACTCGCCTTTCCCGCTCCGCAGGTGACCCGGCCCGACGGCACGGGTCCGGTACTGATCCACGCGCTCGAGGGCTTCGCCGACGCCGGGCACGCGGTCGCGCTGGCCGCGACGCACCTCCGCGACAGCCTCGAGTCCGAGTTGGTCGCGACCTTCTCCTCCGACGAGCTGATGGATTACCGGTCACGCCGGCCGACCATCTCGTTCAGCGGCGAGACCTTCACCGACGTCGAGATGCCGACGCTGGCGCTGCACGCGATCCGCGACAACTCGGGCAAGGGATTCCTCCTGCTCGCCGGTTCCGAACCCGACCTCCGGTGGGAGCAGTTCGTCGACGCGGTCCGACGCCTGAGCGACGGACTCGGCGTCACCGATGTCATCGGCCTCAACGCGATCCCGATGGCCGTGCCGCACACCCGACCGCCGTCGATCACGGCGCACGGCAGTGATCCCGACGCCCTCGGTGACCTGCCCCGGTGGGGATCGGCGATGAAGCTGCCCGCCAGCGCGTCGATGCTCCTCGAGTTGCGGATGGGCGAACACGACTACCGGGCGTCGGGCCTGTCGGTACATGTCCCGCACTATCTCGCGCAGACCAACTACCCGGCGGCGTCCGCACGCCTGCTGGCGGCGGTCGCCGAGCTCGCCGGTCTCGACCTCCCCCTCGCCGCTCTCGACAGCGCCGCCGAGAAGGTACGCGCACAGGTGGACAACGAGGTCGAGGGCAACTCGGAGATCGAGTCCGTGGTGGCTGCGCTGGAGACCCAGTACGACACGTTCACCCAGGCCGCGCAGGAACGCTCGTCGCTGCTCGCCGCCGAGGAATCGCTGCCCAGCGGTGACGAACTCGGCGCCGAACTCGAACGGTTCCTGGCCGAGCAGACCGGCGACGGTGAGGCCGACCCCGGGGACGAGGGTCCGCGATCACCGATCTGATCCCGGACACCGCACCGATACCCGCGCCGCACGTCCTGGTCCCCACCGACGACGAGGACACCGCACTCGAGCGGTACACCGAGTGGTGGACGGGACGCGGCCTCGACCTCTACCCGCATCAGGAGGAGTCGCTTCTCGAGCTCCTCGCCGGCAGCCACGTGATCCTGGCGACGCCGACCGGCTCGGGCAAATCACTCGTCGCGGCGGGCGCGCTGTACTTCGCGCGCTGCCGCGGCGAGCGTGCGTTCTACACCGCACCCATCAAGGCGCTCGTCAGCGAGAAGTTCTTCGAGCTGTGCGCCATGTTCGGCGCCGACCAGGTCGGACTGCTGACCGGCGACGCCGCGGTCAACGCCGACGCGCCCATCGTGTGTGCGACCGCCGAGATCGTCGCCAACCTCGCCCTCGCCGCCGGCGGCGCGAGCGACATCGGCACCCTCGTCGCCGACGAGTTCCACTACTACGGCGAACCCGACCGCGGTTGGGCCTGGCAGGTCCCGCTCATCGAATTGCCGTCGACGCAGTTCCTGCTGATGTCAGCGACGCTCGGCGACGTGTCGTTCTTCGTCGACGACCTGACCCGGCGCACCGGACGCGAGACGGTCGAGATCACCGGCGCCGAGCGTCCGGTCCCCCTGGACCACGCCTACGCGATGACCCCGATCCACGAGACGATCGAGGAGCTCGTCGACCGGGGACGGGCGCCGATCTACGTGGTGCACTTCACCCAGGCCGCCGCGGTGGAGCGCGCGCAGGCGCTGCTCAGCGTCCGGATCTGCGACAAAGCGGAGAAGGCGGCGATCGCCGAGGCGATCGGTGACTTCCGGTTCTCCACCGGCTTCGGCAACACACTGTCCAAATTGCTGCGCGCCGGTATCGGCGTCCACCACGCCGGAATGCTCCCCCGCTACCGCCGTCTGGTCGAACGTCTTGCGCAGCAAGGGCTGCTGAAGGTGATCGCCGGCACCGACACTCTCGGCGTCGGCATCAACGTGCCGATCCGCACGGTCCTGTTCGCAGCCCTGAGCAAATACGACGGACGGCGGGTCCGTCGCCTGCGGGCACGCGAGTTCCATCAGATCGCCGGCCGGGCCGGGCGCGCCGGTTTCGACACGATCGGCTACGTCGTCGCGCAGGCTCCCGACCACGACGTGGAGAACGCCCGTGCCGTGGCCAAGGCCGGCGACGATCCCAAGAAGCTCCGAAAGCTGGTGCGCAAGAAGCCACCCGAGGGCTTCGTCTCGTGGGGGGAGAAGACCTTCCTCCAGCTCGTCGACGCGCCCGACGAGCCCCTGCGCAGCCACTTCCAGATGACGACGGCCATGCTCCTCGAGGTACTCGGCCGACCGGGCGACTGTTTCGCCGCGGTCCGCCACCTTCTCGAGGACAATCACGAACCGCGCGACCGCCAGCTGCGCACCATCAAGCACACGATCGAGCTCTACCGGGGGCTCCGGGACGCGGGCATCGTCGTGCAACTCGCCGAACCCGACGACACCGGCCGGCACATCGCCCTGAGCGTGGACATGCCGGAGAACTTCGCGTTGACCAACCCGCTGTCCGCCTTCGCGCTGGCGACGTTCGAGATCCTCGACCCCGAGTCGTCCACTCACGCACTCGATGTGGTCTCCATCCTCGAATCGACCCTGGAGAACCCGCGACCCCTGCTGCTGGCCCAGCGCAAGGTCGCGCGCGACGCCGCGATCACGGAGATGAAGGCCGACGGCATCGAGTACGAGGAGCGGATGTCGCGCCTGGAGGAGATCACCTGGCCGCAGCCGCTGGCCGAGGAGATCTTCGCCGCGTTCGCCATCTATCGTCGCGGGCACCCGTGGGTGTCGTCGTTCCCGCCGGCGCCGAAGTCGGTGCTCCGCGAGATGCTGGAGAAGGCCATGACCTTCACCGAGCTGATTTCCGCGTACGGGCTGGCGCGCAGCGAGGGCGTGCTGCTGCGCTATCTGTCGGACTGCTATCGCGTTCTCCGGCAGGGCGTTCCGACGAGCGTCGTGACCCCCGAGATCGAGCGGATCGTCGAGGAGCTGGGCACCATGGTCCGCGAGGTCGACTCGAGTCTCGTCGACGAGTGGGAGGCTCTCGCCGCACAGGCGGCCGCGGCCGAGATGGCCGGCGGCACGGTCTAGAGCGCGGTCACGGCACCGGTCGCGCCGACGAGATCGCCGATGAGAGAGCCCAGTTCGCGGTAGGCCTCGTCGTGGCGCGCGGACGCCCGGAAGACCAGGCCGATCCGCCGCCCCGGCCGCGGGGCCGCGAAGGTCGCGGTGGCCAGATCACCCGACGCCGTCTCGGAGGCCACCGCCGTCTGCGGGATGAGCGTCACGCCGAGTCCGCCGACGACGCAGTGCACCGCGGTGGTCAGCGACGCGGCCCGGGTCTGACCCAGATCGGGCCGGACGCCCGCGAGCCGGCACACCTCGAGCGCCTGATCGCGCAGACAGTGCCCCTCGTCGAGGAGGAGGAGCGGCAGGTCGGCGAGCGCCGTGGGATCGACGCGGCGGCGTCCGGCCAACGCATGACCGGACGGGAGTGCGAGAACGAAATCCTCCCGATAGATGGGAACTTCGACGATGCCGGGCATGTCGACGGGGAGAGCGAGCAGCGCGACGTCGAGCGTGCCGGTGCGCAGTTGTTCGATGAGGCGGGCGGTCTGCTCCTCCACCACTCGGGGTACGAGGTCCGGGAGCCGTTGCCCGAGTCCGCGCAGCAGCGTCGGCAGGACGTAGGGCGCCACCGTCGGGATGACCCCCAGCCGCAGCGGCCCGCTGAGCGGTCGGCCCGTTCCGGCGGCCGCCGAGGTGAACTCGTCCATGGCCTCGGTCACCGCGATCGCTCGCGGGAGGAGTTCGTCACCCTCGGCGGTCAACAGGACACGCCGCGTGGTGCGTTCGACGAGGGTCACACCGAGACCGGACTCCAACGCCGACAACGCCTGCGACAGCGATGGCTGACTGACACCGAGATCGGCTGCCGCAGTGCCGAAGTGGCGTCGGTGCGCGAGTGCGACGAAGGCACGCAACCCGGCCACGGTCGGCTGATAAGTTCTATCGGACATGCTTATCAGTATAGTGCTAGTCATCACGTTTCGTTTTCGACCGGAATCCGGCACGATGGTACCCGTACGTCGCGAAACTCATTCGCGCGCAGATTCCGTACATTCACCAGCTGAAGGAGCGATACATGGCCCTGCTCACCATCGGTGACCAGTTCCCTGCCTACAACCTCACCGCCGTCATCGGTGGCGACCTCAGCAAGGTCAATGCCCAGCAGCCCGACGACTACTTCACCACCGTGTCGTCCGACGATCACCCCGGTCAGTGGCGCGTCGTGTTCTTCTGGCCGAAGGACTTCACCTTCGTGTGCCCGACCGAGATCGCCGCGTTCGGCAAGCTGAACGACGAGTTCGCCGACCGCGACACCCAGGTGCTCGGCGCCTCGGTGGACAACGAGTTCGTCCACTTCCAGTGGCGCGCACAGCACGAGGACCTCAAGACCCTCCCGTTCCCGATGCTGAGCGACCTCAAGCGCGAACTCGCCACCGCCGCAGGCGTTCTCAATGCCGACGGCGTCGCCGACCGCGCCACCTTCATCATCGATCCGAACAACGAGATCCAGTTCGTGTCGGTCACCGCGGGCTCCGTGGGCCGCAACGTCGACGAGGTCCTGCGCGTCCTCGACGCTCTGCAGTCCGACGAACTGTGCGCCTGCAACTGGAAGAAGGGTGACCCGACGATCGACGCCGGCGAGCTCATGACGGCCGGCGTCTGAGAGGAGAACCGATGAGCATCGACAACCTGAAGGAAGCACTTCCCGAGTACGCCAAGGACCTCAAGCTCAACCTCGGTTCGATCAGCCGCACCACCGCGCTGACCGAGGAGCAGCTCTGGGGAACCCTGCTGTCGACCGCTGCCGCCACGCGAAACGCCAAGGTGCTCAGCGAGATCGCCGACGAGGCCGCCGACACGCTGTCCGCCGAGGCCTACAACGCCGCGCTCGGCGCCGCGTCGATCATGGGGATGAACAACGTGTTCTACCGGGGTCGCGGCTTCCTCGACGGCAAGTACGACGACCTGCGTCCGGGCCTGCGGATGAACATCATCGGCAACCCCGGCGTCGACAAGGCCGTCTTCGAGCTGTGGTCGTTCGCGGTGTCCTCGATCAACGGCTGCGGTCATTGCGTCGCCGCGCACGAGAACACCCTGCGCGAAGCCGGCGTCGACCGTGAGGCGATCCTCGAGGCGCTCAAGGTCGCGTCGATCGTCAGCGGTGTCGCCCAGGCGATCGCGACCACCGAGGTGCTCGCCAACGCCTGATCCGTCGCATGTGAGACGACGACGGGGCCCGGCTGCGCTACGCAGCCGGGCCCTGACGTTTTCAGGCGCGCTGGACCGCCTGTCCGGCACGGAACAGATCGACGACTCGGGACCACCCGTCGGCGCCGTACCCCTCGGCCACCGCACTCGTGGCGAGGTCGTGTAGCAGGCGTGGCAGCCGGGCATCGAGCCCGGCCTCCTCGGTGGAGTCGACGATGTGCCCCAATGCCGCCGCCTTCATGGCGATGTTGTCCTCGGTTCCCGGGTACTCTCCTGCGTCGACGTCGGCCGCGAGTCCTCGGAAGGTCTCCGGCAGGATGTCGAGCATCTCGGTCGCCATCGGGACGAAACCCGACGCGGTGTGACCGGCGGAGGTGACCAGCGCGGCCGCACGCAGGAAGGCGGTCATCCCGCTGAAGAAGATCTCCAGCATGCCGGTGTCGAGCACGGAGGCATCTCCGGGATCGGCCCCGACGAACACCGATCTCGGTGCGAGAACCTCCAACTGGCGCCGATGCCGCTCGAGAAGGTCCTCCCGTCCGCTGTAGAGGACGAGAGCTCCCGGTGTCCCGATCACCGGAGTCGGAACCATGATGGCGCCGATCAGGACGTCGATACCGCGCTCATCCGCCCACCACTGGGTCGTGCGGGCTTCGTCCGGTGTCGACGAGGCGAGGACCACCACGAGTCGCCCGCGGAACGCCTCGGCCGGAATCGATCCGAGCACCTCGCGGGTGGTCTCCTGATCACGCAGACACGTGATGATCAGGCGGGCGTCGACCACCGCCGACGCGACGTCCTCGGCCACCGTTGCCCCACCCGCGGCCACCTTGTCCGCCGCCGATCGGGTGCGAGTCCACACCGTCGTCGCGACATCAGCGGCCAGAAATGCCTGTGCGAGTGCGGACCCCATCGGTCCGAGACCGATCACCGTCACCGCGGCGTGGGACGGCATCGTGCATCGTGAGGTCTACCAGGAGGTACCGCCCCGGGTGGTCTACAGCCTGACGCCCAAGGGCGCGGCGCGCGACCGGGCACTCGCACCCCTGGGCGACTGGGGTGAGGAACACATGCAGACCATCACGGCGGCCCGGCGATGACCTCCGGATCGTCGGGATGACCACGACAAGGCGTGGCCTGCGGCGTCAGCTCAGCGCTGCGCGCATCCGGTCGGCGAGTTCGCCGACCTCGGCCGTCGTCATCACGAACGCGGGCGAGATCTGCAGCGCCCCTTGACCTGCGGCCCGGGTGCTCACCCCATGTTCGCGCAGCTTGACCACCGCGGCCGGCGCCGTCGCTGGGTCGGCCAGCTGTACCGCGGTGACCGCGCCGAGTCCGGTCCGGACCTCGGCGACCGTGTCGAGGTCGGCGAGCGGCGACAGCGCGGCGGCGAGGTCGCCCTCGAGCCGTGTCGCCTCGGCGAGCAGGTTCTCTCGCCGGATGATCTCAAGGTTCGCGAGGGCCGCCGCCGCCGCGCCCGCGTGGCCGCCGTAGGTGTACCCGTGCCGCCACCAGACGCCACCGGCGAAGAACGGCTCGGCGATCCGCGGTGCGATGAACACCGCGCCCATCGGGACATACCCCGAGGTGAGCCCCTTGGCAGTGGTGATCATGTCCGGTTCGAGGCCGAATCGTGCGGAGGCGAACCAGGATTCGCCGCCGATGCGGCCGAAGCCGGTGACGACCTCGTCGACGACGAAGAGGATGTCGTGGTCGCGGCAGATGTCCCGCACCTCGGCGAGGTAGCCCTCCGGCGGGAGATAGATGCCGCCGGCCCCGATGATGGGCTCGCAGAAGAACGCGGCGATGTTGTCGGCGCCCACGCGCTCAATGAGACCGAGCAGGCTCTTCGCGTCGTCCCATTCGACGTTCTGGACGTCGTGCATGAGTTCGCCGTAGCCGTCGTGGTTGAGCGGGATGCCCGCCAGCGAGGTACCCGCGGCATGCATCCCGTGATAGGCCTTGGTGCGGCTGACGACGACCCGCTTGGATTCGCGGCCCTGCTCCACCCAGTAGCGGCGGGCGAGTTTGACCGCGGTGTCGATGGAGTCGCTGCCGCCGGAGGTGAAGAAGATCTTCGATCCGGGTACCGGCGCGATGGCGCCGAGCTCCTCGGCGAGCTGCAGGGTGACGTCGCTCGCGAAGTCACCGAAGTTGGAGTAGTGCGCGAGGGTGCCGAGCTGGCGCGCGACGGCATCGGCGATCTCGGTCCGGCCGTGCCCGACGTTGGTGAACCACAGTCCGGCGGTCGCATCCAGGTAGGAGTTGCCGTCGCGGTCGAAGATCCGCGCACCCTCTCCCCTGGTCACGACGAACGGCCCGCTCGCGGTCACCGCACCCATGTCGGCGAAACCGTGCCACAACGATCCAGTACCAGTGCTCGAACCATCAGCCATGGCCCCATGATGCCGGTCCACGCGGCCCACGCGGCCACTGGGGTGAACCGGCCTCGGCGCTTCCCCATATCCTGGAGTGATCATGTCGGCCCCGTCCTCGTCATCTGACCCGTCCCCGTCTCCACCGGACACCGCTGCATCGGACATCCCCCGCTCGGATCTGCTCCGCGCACTCGACGACGTGGGCCTCGTCGACGCCGACCGGTTGCGTCGTCGCATCGATCGGCTCGCCGCGCGCCCGGATGCCGCGAAGTGGCGACAGTTGGTCGCCGATGTCCACAAGGCACGCGCCCGTCTCGACCGGCGGCGCGCGACCGTGCCGATTATGCGCTTCCCCGACGAACTACCGGTCTCCGCCGCACGCGACGAGATCGCCGAGGCGATCCGCAACCACCAGGTCGTGGTCGTCGCGGGCGAGACCGGCTCGGGCAAGACCACCCAGCTCCCCAAGATCTGCCTCGAACTCGGGCGTGGCATCCGCGGGTCGATCGGGCACACCCAGCCCCGGCGCATCGCCGCGAGCTCGGTCGCCAAGCGCATCGCCGACGAGACCGACACCGAACTCGGCGACGCGGTGGGCTACTCCGTCCGGTTCACCGACCGGTCGGGCGCCGACACCCTCGTCCGGGTCATGACCGACGGCATCCTGCTCCGCGAGATCGCCACCGACCCCATGCTGCGCCGCTACGACACCCTCATCATCGACGAGGCCCACGAGCGCAGCCTCAACATCGATTTCATCCTCGGCTATCTGCGCCGCCTGCTGCCCCGACGCCCCGATCTGAAGGTGATCATCACCTCGGCGACGATCGAACCGGCGCGCTTCGCACGGCATTTCAGCACGCCGAAGACCTCGGTCCCGGTCATCGAGGTATCCGGACGCACCTATCCGGTCGAGATCCGGTACCGACCGCTGAGCCTGCAGGAACGCCCCGACGACGGGGACGACGCCGGCGGCGGCGAACATGCCGACCTCGACCAGATCCAGGGCATCGACGCCGCCGTCGACGAACTGTGGGCCGGTGGCCGCGGCGACATCCTCGTGTTCCTGCCCACCGAACGGGACATCCGAGAGACCGCCGAGGCGCTCCGTCGACGAACCGGCGGCGGCAAGGGGCCCGGTGCCGAGATCGTGCCGCTCTATGCGCGACTGTCGATCGCCGAGCAGCAGAAGGTGTTCTCCCCCTCCGACGGACGCCGGATCGTGCTGGCGACCAACGTCGCCGAAACGTCGGTGACCGTGCCCGGCATCCGCTACGTCATCGACACCGGCACCGCCCGTATCAGTCGGTACTCGACCAGGACCAAGGTCAATCGTCTTCCCATCGAACCGGTCTCACAGGCCAGTGCCCGGCAGCGGGCCGGTCGATGCGGTCGTGTCGCCCCGGGCGTCTGCATCCGTCTCTACAGCGAGAACGACTTCGACTCCCGGCCGGCCTTCACCGACCCGGAGATCCTGCGCACCAACCTCGCGGCGGTCATCCTCCAGATGACCTCGCTGAAACTGGGTGAGATCGCCGAGTTCCCGTTCGTCCAGCCGCCCGACGACCGCGCGATCCGCGACGGTATGGGTGTTCTCACCGAACTCGGCGCCATCACCGTCCCGCGCGAGGGCGGGCCCCCGCGACTGACCCCGATCGGCCGGTCGATGTCGCGGATCCCGGTCGATCCCCGGGTCGCCCGGATGCTCATCGCCGGACACGAACTGGGTTGTCTCGACCACCTTCTCGTGATCGCCGCCGCGATGTCGCTCCCCGATCCACGGGAACGGCCGGCCGAGCACCGGGAGGCCGCCGACGCCCAGCACCGGCGCTTCGTCGTCCCGCAGTCGGACTTCCTGTCCTACGTGGAGCTGTGGCGGTACCTCGGCGAACAGCGCAAGGAGTTGTCCGCCAGCCGCTTTCGGCGCATGTGTGAGCGCGAGTACCTCCACTTCCTGCGCATCCGGGAATGGCAGGACCTCCATCGGCAGCTGACCGAGATCGTCAAGGACCTCGACTGGTCGGTCGCACCGACCGAACTCGACGCCGACGCCGTCCACCGATCCATCCTGTCCGGGTTGCTCAGCAACATCGCCGCCCGCAACACCGAGGGCCGCGAGTTCACCGGTGCGCGCAACACCACGCTGATGATCTTCCCCGCTTCTCCGCTCGCCAAGAAGCCGCCCGCCTTCATCATGGCGGCCGAGGTCCTCGAGACGTCGCGCCTGTTCGCCCACACCGTCGCCGGGATCGATCCGCTGTGGGCCGAGAAACTCGCCGGGGATCTGGTGAAGCGCACCCACAGCGAGCCGCACTGGTCGGCGAGACGCGGAGCGGCGATGGCCTACGAACGCGTGACCCTCTACGGGGTCCCGCTCGTCGCCCGCCGGCGCGTCGACTACGGCCCCATCGACCCGGTGGTCTCGCGGGAGCTGTTCATCCGGCACGCTCTCGTCGAGGGCGATTGGCGGACGCAGCACGCCTTCTTCGACCGCAATCGCAAGCTTCTCGAGGCCGCCTCGGACGTCGAGAACCGCACGCGCACCCGGGGTCTCGTGATCACCGAGGACCAGCTCTTCGAGTTCTACGACCAGCGGCTACCGTCCGACGTCACCTCGGCCCGGCACTTCGACACCTGGTGGAAGAAGGCCCGCCGTGCCGAACCCGATTTGCTGGATCTGCGCCCCGAGGACGTCACGGGAGGCACCGACGTCGCCCCCACGGACTATCCCGGCGCCTGGCAGCAGGGCGACACCCGACTCGAACTGCGCTACCGGTTCGAACCGGGCGCACCCGACGACGGCGTCACCGTCGTGATCCCGCAGGCACTGCTCCCCCATGTCCGACCGGCCGGTTTCGACTGGTCGGTACCGGGCATGCGCGCCGAACTGGCCACCGCACTGGTCAAGTCGCTACCGAAACAGCTGCGCAAGAGCATGTCACCCGCGCAGCGGTTCGCCGAACTCGCGCTCGGCCGGCTCACCCCGCGCAAAGAGCCGCTGGCCACCGGGCTGGCGCGCGAGCTCTCCGCGATCACCGGGATGCGGGTGACCGCAGCCGATTTCGACACCCACCGGGTACCGCCGCACCTGCGCATGCATTTCGCGGTGGCCGACGACTCCGGGCGGATCGTCTCCCGCGCCGACTCGTTGCCCGAACTTCAGCAGACCGGAACGCCCGCGGCGCCGAAGACGGTGTCGCGCACCCTGTATCGGACCTGGACCGCAGACGGGATCGGCTCGCTCGCCGAGCAGACCACGGTCGATGTCGCGGGGCAGCGGCTGACCCGGTACCCGACGATCGACGTGGTCTCCGATGCGAAGGGCCACGCGCGGGGCGTCGTCGTCGTCGATGCGGCGAGCCCCGAGACACGAGATCGCCTCCTGCGACGAGGGATCGTCGCCCTCCTCGACCTCGCGATACCTCCGCTGCACAAGCGGATCGCCGGCTCGCTGAGTCCGGTCGAACGACTCGCCCTGAGCCAGAGCCCGTACTCGACCATCGAGGCACTGCTCGCCGACTGCACCCGCCGGGCGACCCGGGACACGGTCGCCGACATCGACGACGCAGAGCTCGCCGCGGTTCGCTCACCGCAGTCCTTCTCGGCGCTGCTCGAACAGATCCGGCCACGGGTCGCCGCGGCCGCACCGGACTACTTCTCGCTGGCCGTCGCGGCCCTCGAACGGATGGCCCCGCTGCGGGCGGCGATCGACCGGCACGCCGGTTCGCTGGCTGCCGACGACGTCGCCGAACAGGTCGCCCACCTCGTGTTCGACGGATTCGTGGCGGCCACCGCGCGACGCCACCTGGAGAATCTGCCGCGCTATCTCGACGGCGCGCAAGCACGTCTGGAGGCACTACCCGCGTCCGCAGCACGCGACCAGGCCGGGGTGGCCGCCGTCGATCGCGTCGTCGAACGGTGGGCCCAGCGCATCGAACAGGTACCCGAGCACCGGCGGGCGGTGGTCGACGACGAAGCGCAGTGGCTCGTCGAGGAGTTGCGCGTGGGGCTGTTCGCCCAGCGTCTCGGTACCGCGTTCCCGGTGTCGGAGAAACGGGTCCTACGAGCTCTGGACCGACTCGGCTGACACGGGTTCGGCGAGCGCGCTCCCGGAACCCGATGCCGCCTTCAGGTCGTCGATCTCGCGCTGGAAGTCCTCCACCGAGTCGAACGACCGGTACACCGAGGCGAAGCGCAGATACGCCACCTCGTCAAGATCGCGGAGCGGACCCAGGATGGCGAGTCCGACCTCGTTGCTGGGGATCTCGGCCGATCCACTGGCGCGCACCGTGTCCTCGACCTGCTGGGCGAGTTGCGCGAGCGCGTCCTCGGCGACGTGGCGGCCCTGACAGGCTCGCCGCACGCCGCGCATGACCTTCTCCCGGCTGAACGGTTCGGTCACGCCGTTGCGTTTGACCACCGCGAGCACGGCGCTCTCCACGGTCGAGAACCGGCGACCGCACTCCACACAGGAGCGACGGCGGCGGATGGCCTGCCCTTCATCTGCGACACGCGAGTCGATGACCTTGGTGTCGTCGTTCTTGCAGAAGGGGCAGCGCATCGTGTCCTCACGCAGGTCGCGGGACGCTGGAACGCACCCGAAGCGTGCGCCCCGCCGCTTGTCGGCCGGCCCCTGTGACATCGAGGATACCGCCCGGCCTCAGCGGTACCGGGGGGTGAGCAGGGGCTGGCCCACCTGCAGCGCGCTCGACCCCAGATCGTTCATCGCGACGATCTCGTCGATCACGACCTCGCGCGGCATCTCGGGTGCCACCCGGCCGGCGATCGAGCTGAGCGAGTCCCCCGAGCGCACGTGGACGACCTCGGCACTCACGGCGGACGGGGTCAGCGAGTCCGAGTAGTTCTGGCCCACGACACCGAACACCCACACGACGAACGCCAGCCCGACGCCGGCGAGGAGCGCGACCGCGGTGCGGCGGCGCCGACGGAACACCGCCGCGTCGGGTCCGACCGGGCCACGCCCGCGCACCCCGACCGGAGAGCCACAGTGGGTACCGCCCACCCGCGGGGTCACCGGCGACGCACCCCGCGGTCGGGTGCCGGCCGGCCGGTTGTCTATCGGCCGGCCGCCGTCGGACAGCGGGGCGCGCGTCCGGACCCGATCGGCGCGGTCGGTGGGGGGCCGGACAGCGTCGGGACGGTCGGTGCGGACGGGAGCGACGAGAGTGGCGGTGCGCATGGTGCCCTCCGGTGTTCTGGTGTCTGGATCGTGCGGGGTGTCGCGGTCGGTGTTCGAACATCGATCAGATGTTCGATGCACTGATGTTCGAATTTGTAGCACGACGGCCCGACAAAGTCTCGCGACACATCGAACAAATGTTTGAGGTGCCGGTCGAACTCCGCTAGGCTCGGACCCGGCGCAAGCCATCTACCAGCACGTTCCGAAGACGAGAGGAACCGAACATGAGTGACACCGGCGATAGGCGCGGCCGAGCGCGGGGCGCCGACGACGAGGCCCCGTTCGACGCCGCCGCCGCCGAGGCCTCACTCACCCCGCGACAGGCCGGGGTCCTGGAGGTGATCCGCCGCTCGGTGCGCGAGCGCGGTTATCCGCCGAGCATCCGGGAGATCGGCGACGAGGTCGGCCTGGCCTCGACGTCGTCGGTGGCCCATCAGTTGCGGACGCTGGAACGCAAGGGGCTGCTCAAGCGCGACGCGAACCGTCCCCGTGCGGTCAACATCGCCCCGAGTGACACCCCGTCGCCGGACACCCCGACGGCCGGCCAGCTTCCCGAGCCGACCTTCGTGCCGGTTCTCGGCCGTATCGCGGCCGGCGGTCCGATCCTGGCCGAGGAGGCCGTCGAGGACGTCTTCCCGCTGCCCCGTGAGCTGGTCGGCGAGGGATCGCTCTTCCTGTTGCGCGTCGTCGGCGAGTCGATGATCGACGCCGCGATCTGCGACGGCGACTGGGTCGTGGTCCGGCAGCAGAACGTCGCCGACAACGGCGACATCGTCGCGGCCATGATCGACGGCGAGGCCACCGTGAAGACCTTCAAGCGTCAGGGCCCCAACGTCTGGCTCATGCCGCACAACGAACTGTTCGATCCGATCCCGGGCAACGATGCCGTCATCCTCGGCAAGGTCGTCACCGTGATGCGGCGAGTCTGACCTCTCCGCCGACCGAACCGTCGAGCACCGCCGCGGCAGCCTCGCGCGCCGCGGCGGGATCCGAGGTGGCCAGGGCGGCCTCGGCGGCGGCCCGGCAGTCCGGTGCGGACACCTCGCCGAGCCGGGCCCCCACGGCCGCGGCAGCAGCCGGCGCGCTGGACAGCGAGGTGACGCCGAGACCGACGAGCACGCAGGCGAGGTTCGGATCGGCGGCGGCCTCGCCGCACACCCCGACCGGCTTTCCCTGACGTGCGCCCGCTGCCGCGACTCCCGCGATGAGGCTCAACACGGCCGGTTGCCACGGGTCGGTCAGTCCGGCGAGATCGGCCGACATCCGGTCGGCCGCCATCGTGTACTGGGTCAGATCGTTGGTGCCGATGGACACGAAGTCCACCTCGGCGAGGACGGCTTCGGCCAGGATCGCCGCCGCGGGCACCTCGATCATCACCCCGGCGACCAGACCACGGCCACGGACCTCGGCGGCGAAGGTGCGCGCCTCCGCCGGCGAGGCGATCATCGGCGCCATGACCCACGGCGCGACGGCCGACCCCGACGCGGCCTGCGCGATCGCGTCGAGCTGATGCGCGCGGATCTCGGGGTGCGCCAGCGCGATCCGATCACCCCGCACGCCGAGCGCTGGGTTCGATTCGTCGGGATGGGTCACGAACCGGAGCGGTTTGTCGGACCCGGCGTCGAGGGTGCGGATGACCACCTTCTGCCCGTTGAACGCATCGAGCACCTCCCGGTAGATCGCGGCCTGCTCGTCCACCGACGGTTCGTCGGCACGCTCGAGGAACGCGAGTTCGGTGCGGAAGAGCCCGACGCCCTCGACTGGGTACCCGGCCGCGGCGCGTGCCGACGATCCGTCGGCGACGTTGGCGAGCACCGCCACGGCCACCCCGTCGGCGGTCTGCCCCGGACCGGTCCAGCCGGCGACGAGTGCGGCATGCCGCCGATCCTCGTCGACGCGAGCCCGGGCCGCCTCCGCATCGGGCTCCACCTCGATTCGCCCGGTGCTGCCGTCGACGAGAACGGTTGTGCCGGGCTCGATCTCGTCCAGGTCGGCCACCGCCACCACGCACGGGATCCCCAGCTGGCGCGCGATGATCGCGGTGTGGCTGGTCGGTCCGCCGAGGCGGGTGACGAGGGCGATGGTGCTCGTGGGGTCGAGGCCCGCGGTGTCGGCGGGCGCGAGGTCGTCGGCGAGCAGGACCGACGGCACCTCCGGAGTGGGCACACCAGGTTCGGGTAGGCCGAGCAGTTCGGCGAGGACCCGGTCGCGCACGTCGTTGAGATCGGTGACCCGCTCGGCCATCAGTCCGCCGAGCTTGGTGAACACCGCCGCGAACTGTTCGGTGGCCGCGACGGCAGCGGCCTCGGCGGGGGCGCCCTTGCCGATGAGCGCGGTCGCGGCACCGATCCAGCCGCGGTCCTCGGCCAGGCCCGCCGTCGCGGCGAGCACCTCGGCCGTCACCCCGGTGTTCTGCGACGCGCGCGTGCGCAGCCGCGCCGCGACGGCGCCGGCCGCGGTGGCGAAGCGCGAGACCTCGTCGGCGCGCCGTTCCTCGGCGATCTCCACACCGACGCCGAGCTTCTCCGGCGAGTGGTCGGGTCGCTCGCCCGGCCACAGCGCGGGACCGTGGGCCAATCCGCCGACCACCGGGGTTCCCGTCAGGATCTGCGCCATCGTCTTGCCTCTCACTCGACTATCGATGTGACCACCGTTACAAAAAGTGCTTGACTTGTCAACACAAACAGGCGTAAACACAATTACTACAACATCCAATCCCACACGCCTCAACAAGCGGGTGGTCGAAACCGGAGATCGGAGCGGTGTGTACGCCGAGGAGAGACAACAGGCGATCGTCGACGAGGTGCGCCTCGCGGGGCGGGCATCCGTGGCCGCGCTCGCCGAGAAATTCGACGTCACCAGCGAGACCGTCCGACGCGATCTCGCGGTACTGGAACGCGCCGGACATCTCCAGCGGGTCCACGGCGGCGCCGTGCGCGCCGAGATCATGCGCACCCTCGGCGAGCTCGGGATCGACGAACGGGAGTCGAGCCAGATCGAGCAGAAGACCGCGATCGGCCGGGCGGCCATCCGGTTCCTGCCGCCCGACGGCGGCTCGGTGCTCTTCGACGCCGGCACCACCACCTACCGCGCGGCCGAGGCGACCGCTCCCGATCGGAGGCTCACCCTGTTCACCAACAGCCTGCCCATCGCCGGCCTGCTCGCGGGAACCCATCCCGACGGTCTCCATGCCCTCGGCGGACGCGTACGCGGTCTCACCCAGGCGACCGTGGGCGTCGACACCGTGGACGCGCTTCGCCGACTGCGCGTGACCACCGCCTTCATCGGGACGAACGGCCTGAGCGAGGCCCACGGGTTGTCGACACCCGACCCGGACGAGGCCGCGGTCAAGGCGGCGATGGTCGCAGCCGCGCAACGGGTCGTAGTCCTTGCCGACAGCTCGAAGATGGACCGCGAGGACCTCACCTCCTTCGCCGGACTCGACGACGTCGACGTCCTCATCACCGACTCCGGGATCGACCCGGCCTATTCGGCGGCCCTGTCCGCGCGTGGCGTCGAGGTCGTGATCGCATGATCGTCACCGTCACCGCCAACCCGAGTCTCGACCGCACCCTCGAACTCGGCGCACCGCTCGCCCGCGGCGAGGTGCAGCGCGCCGGCGTGGTCCGCACCGAGCCGGGCGGCAAGGGCGTCAACGTGGCCCGGGTCGTCGCGGCCGCGGGCCTGGCCACCCGCGCACTGCTCCCGGCGCGGCCGGGCGACCCGTTGCGGGCCGCACTCGACGACCTCGCACTCCCCTACGACGCCGTGCCGGTCGAGGGCGAGGTCCGGTCCAACATCACCATCGCCGAATCCGACGGGACGACCACCAAGATCAACGCACCGGGCGTCACCTTGACGGGCCCGGATCGCGAGGCGCTAGTCGGGCTGATCCGTGAGCACGCCGGCTCCGCGCAGTGGGTCACCCTCTGCGGTTCGCTGCCTCCTGGCGTCCCCGACGACTGGTACCGCTCGATCGCCGACGACCTCGTCCTCGCCGGATGCCGGGTCGCGGTGGACACCTCGGGCGCTCCCCTCCGTGCCAGCGTCACCGGTCGCGTCGACCTGATCAAGCCCAACGAGGACGAGCTCGCCGAACTGACCGGAGCCGACCCCGGACAGCTCCGAGAAGCACTCGCGCGCAACGATCTCGGACCGGTCATCGACGCCGCTACGACCATCGCCGAGCAGATCGGGGGCAACGTCCTCGCCACCCTCGGCGCCGTCGGGGCCGTGTTGGTCACCGCATCCGGCGTGTGGTCGGCGACCCCGCCGCCGATCGTCCCCCGCAGCACCGTCGGCGCCGGCGACTCGTCACTGGCCGGCTACCTCATCGCGCAGAGCACCGGGGCCGCGCCCGCCGACTGCCTCCGGTCGGCCGTGGCGTACGGCGCGGCGGCGGCATCGCTCGCCGGCACCCAGGCCCCCACGCCCGACCACCTCGACCTCCCCGGCGTGCGGGTGACCGAACTGTCGGGAGCCGCGCGCATGACCTGACGGCACCGTCCCGGCGGGTCCTCACATCCATCCAACACCGCACCCATCCAGCACCGACTCCATCCACCATCGACCCACCCAGCACCGACCCCACCCTTTCCACCGAAGGACATGCCATGACCGAGCAGATCATCACCGACCAGACGGTGAGTCTCGACGTCGACGCCGGCGGCGATCCCGCCGCCGTCATCACCACGCTCGCCGACGCCCTCGCCGCGGCCGGCCGGACCACCGATCCCGCCGACCTCGCGCGGGCCGCACTGGACCGAGAAGCCAAGTCCGCCACCGGACTTCCCGGCGGCATCGCCATCCCGCACGCCCGTACCGCGTCGGTGACCGCGGCCAGTCTCGCCATGGCGCGGCTGTCCCGCAAGGTCGACTTCGGCGCACCGGACGGGCCGGCCGACCTGGTCTTCCTCATCGCCGCGCCCGAGGGGGGTGCCAGTGCGCACATGAAGCTCCTCAGCTCGCTGGCGCGCTCACTCGTCCGGCCCGACTTCGTGGCCTCGCTCCGCGCGGCCGAGAACGAGGAGCGGGTCATCGAATTGGTCAACGAGGCCATCGACCCCGCACCCCCGGCCCCCGCCACCGCGCCGACCGCCACCCCGTCGACCCCTGCCCCGTCGACCCCTGCCCCGGCCGCCGCGGCAGCACCAGCGACGTCTACCAAGGAACCCGAAGGTGCGCCGGCCCACCCGGACTCGGACCGGACCCCGGACCCGGGACCGGCCACGCCGCGCATCGTCGCGATCACCGCGTGCCCGACCGGCATCGCCCACACCTACATGGCGGCCGACGCCCTGAAGTACGCCGCCGAGCGGGCCGGCGTCGAGTTCGCGGTGGAGACCCAGGGGTCCTCGGCGACCACGGCCTTCGATCCGGATGTGATCGCGTCGGCCGACGCCGTCATCTTCGCCACCGACGTCGGGGTCAAGGACCGCAACCGGTTCCGCGGCAAACCCGTCATCGCATCCGGGGTGAAGCGCGCCATCAACGAGCCCGACGCGATGATCGCCGAGGCGGTCGCGGCGGGGCGCGACCCGAACGCGGCGCGCGTCACCGGCGACGGCGCGGACGCGGACGCGGCCGACTCGTCGAAGTCGGGCATCGGTCTCGCCGGCCGTACACGCCAGGCACTCATGACCGGTGTGAGCTACATGATCCCGTTCGTCGCGGCGGGCGGACTGCTCATCGCGCTCGGCTTCCTGCTCGCCGGCTACGAGGTCGCCAACACGAACCTCGACGACGGCGGCACCCTCAGCGACGGCGCGTTCATCGCCCTGAACAACAGCCTCTGGGATCTGCCGGCAGGCGGGTTGTTGCAGTACCTGGGCGCGGTGAGCTTCGCGATCGGCTCAGGCGTGATGGGCCTGGCCGTACCGGTCCTCGCGGGCTACATCTCCTTCGCGATCGCCGACCGCCCCGGTATCGCACCCGGTTTCGTGGCCGGCATCGTCTCGCTCGCCGTGGGCGCCAGCTTCATCGGCGCACTGATCGGCGGTCTCATCGCCGGCGTGGTGTGCCTGTGGATCGCGCGGACCCCGGTGCCCCAGTGGGCTCGTGGTCTCATGCCGGTCGTGGTCATCCCGCTGTTCGGCAGCATGATCGTCGGCGGACTGCTCTACATGGTCCTCGGCAAACCGCTCGCCTGGCTGACCGAGCAGATGAACAGCGGCCTCGAGAGCATGTCCGGCGGATCGGCCATCGCCCTCGGCATCGTGCTCGGCCTGATGATGTGCTTCGACCTCGGCGGACCGGTCAACAAGAGCGCGTACCTGTTCGCCACCGCCGGGATCGCCGACGCGGCGACTGCCGGACCCGCGCAGTTCCAGATCATGGCGGCGGTCATGTGTGCAGGCATGGTGCCCCCGCTCGCCCTGGCTCTCGCCACCGTCGTCCGACCGGGCCTGTTCACCGAACCGGAGCGCGAGAACGGCAAGGCCGCATGGCTCCTCGGCGCGTCGTTCATCTCCGAAGGTGCCATCCCGTTCGCCGCGGTCGACCCCTTCCGGGTCATCCCGTCGATGATGGCCGGTGGTGCCCTCAGCGGTGCGCTGATCATGGCCTTCGGTGTCGAACTGCGCGCCCCGCACGGCGGCATCTTCGTCTTCTTCGCCATGAACAACTGGGTCCTGTTCCTCGTCGCGCTGGTCGCCGGTACGGTGCTGTCCGCTGTCCTGGTGGTCGCGGCCAAGCAGGTGCACCGCAGTCGGGACGCCGTCGCCTTCGACGAACTCGAGGCGGTCGCCGTCTGACACCCGATCACACGACCACCTGACATCCGGGGCGCTCCCCGGCACCGAATCGCCCGACAACCACCGCAGATCGCACGACATCACTCGAAGGAGTTCCCATGCCCAGCACCACCGCCACCGTCGGCTCCGCAGTCGGACTGCACGCCCGCCCCGCCACGATCATCGCCGAGGCGGTCGCCGAGACCGGCAGCCCGGTGACGCTGGGCCTCGAGGGCGGTGACCCGGTGGACGCGGGGTCGGCGCTGATGATCATGACGCTCGGGGCCGAGAAGGGCACCCGCGTGGTCGTGACGGCCGACGACCAGGCCGCGCTCGACACCATCGTCGGTCTCGTCGAGAAGGATCTCGACGCCGACTAGGTCCGTACAGCCGACTGGGTCCGTACAGCCGACTGGGTCCGTACAGCCGACTGGGTCCGTACAACCGGCGAAGCGCTCAGATCCGGAGGTCCGCGATCTCGCCCGCGAAAGCGGCCGGGACGCGGACCTTCATCGTGGTACCGGTCTCGGTGTGCTCCGACGAGATGACCTCGCCCTCGCTGTGGACGCGAGACACGACATCACCCCGGTCGAACGGCACCTCGATGGTCATCTCGACGTCCTCGCGACCGACGAACTCGCGCACCCGCCCGAAGAGTTCGGGCAGTCCCTCACCGGTTCGGGCGGAGATGAACACCGCATCCGGACCGAGCGCGCCACGCAACTCGGTGAGGCGGTTGCCGTCGATGGCGTCGATCTTGTTGATGACCAACAACTCCGGCGGCGCGGTGACGCCCTCTTCGGCGACGATCTCGTTGATGACCTGACGGACGGCCGAGATCTGCTCTATCGGAAAGGCGTCCGCACCGTCCACGACGTGCAGAAGCAGATCGGCGTCGACGACCTCCTCGAGCGTCGACCGGAACGCCTCGACGAGCTGGGTCGGCAGATGCCGGACGAACCCGACCGTATCGGTGAAGACGACCGCGCGGCCGTCGTCGAGCGTCGCCCGCCTGGTGGTGGGATCCAGGGTCGCGAACAACGCGTCCTGCACGAGGACACCGGCGCCGGTCATCGCGTTGACCAGGCTGGACTTGCCCGCGTTGGTGTAGCCGGCGACGGTGATCGTCGGGATCGAACCGCTCTTGCGCGCAGCACGTTTCGTCGTCCGCGCCTTCTTCATGCCACGGATCTCGCGCCGCAGCTTGGCCATCCGCTCCCGAATGCGGCGACGGTCGGTCTCGATCTTGGTCTCACCGGGACCGCGAAGGCCCACACCGCCGTTGCTGCCCGCCCGGCCACCGGCCTGCCGGGACATCGATTCACCCCAGCCGCGCAGACGCGGGAGCATGTACTCCATCTGCGCGAGGGAGACCTGCGCCTTGCCCTCGCGAGAGGTCGCGTGCTGGGCGAAGATGTCGAGGATCAGCGCGGTGCGGTCGATGACCTTCACCTTCACCACCTTCTCCAGCGCATTGAGCTGGGCGGGCGTGAGCTCACCGTCGCAGACGACGGTGTCGGCGCCGGTCGCGAGGACGATCTCGCGCAATTCCTCGGCCTTGCCACTGCCGATGTAGGTGGCGGGATCGGGTTTGGAGCGACGCTGGATCACCGCGTCCAGGATCTGGGAACCGGCCGTCTCGGCGAGGGCGGCCAGCTCGGTCATGTTGGCCTTCGCGGCAGCCGCGCTGCCCTCGGTCCACACGCCGACCAGGACCACGCGTTCGAGTCGTAGCTGCCGGTACTCGACCTCGGTGACGTCGGTGAGTTCGGTGGAGAGTCCCGCGATGCGCTGCAGTGAGGCGCGCTCGGACAGTTGGAGTTCGCCGGTGGTGGGATCCGCGGTGTCGCGGATCCCGAGATCGGCCGCGGACATGATCTGTGCTTCTGATTCGGTCATACGGGAACCATGGTCTCACGACCGTCCAGGACCGAGCACGCGAATATCGAGCTCAGCGCTCCCAGCCGGGCCGCAGCACCCCGTCGGCGACCAGCATCGACGGCCCGCGCAGGGTCGAGCCATCGGGACGGATCGTCACGGTGACCTCACCGCCGGGGATGCCGATGCGCAGCTCGCCGGTGTCCGCGCCGCGGGCGTCGAGAGCGGCGCGCGCCGCCGCGACCAGGCCGGTTCCGCAGCTGCGCGTCTCCCCGACGCCCCGTTCGAACACCCGCATCCGCGCGGTCAGGCTGCCGTCGGGCCCTTCCGCGGGTGGGGTCAGCAGCTCGACGTTCGCGCCGTGCGGGAAGTCGGCGGCCTCGATGATCACGCCGGCGGAGAAGTCGACCGCGTCGAGGTCGGCCGCGGTCATGTCCGCGACGACGCACGCCAGGTGGGGGTTCCCCACGTCGACCATCGCACCGGGGTAGATGTCGTCACCGATGCGGACCACCGACGACCCGTCGATCCGCGCCGGACCCATCTCCACCGTGACCTCGGCGTGCACGGCGTCGAAGGAGTGGATGGTGACGCCGCGGGCACCCGCACGGGAACCGACGGAGAACGTGTCGGTGTCGACGAGTCCCGACGCCCGGACGTAGTGGGCGAAGACGCGTACCCCGTTGCCGCACATCTCCGCGATCGAACCGTCGCCGTTGCGGTAATCCATGAACCAGTCGTCGGCCGACACGTCGTTGGGCAGGGCGTCGAGGACACCGGCCGCGACGAGGGCGCCCGAGCGGGCGACGCGCAGCAATCCGTCGGCGCCGATCCCCCGTTGCCGGTCGCACAGCGCCGCGACCGTAGCGGCGTCGAGCGCGATCTCGGCGTCGGGGTCGGCGAGGACCACGAAGTCGTTCTGGGTGCCATGACCCTTGACGAAGTGCAGGCCGTCGCTCGCACTGCTCTGCGGGGCGGAAGTCACGGATCACAGCCTACGGGGAAGGCGCGTCGACGATGCGCAGCGCTCGGTCGAGCAGATCGGGTGCGGCGGCGTCGAGCCACTGCGCCCGGTGATCGCGGCGGAACCACGAGCGCTGACGACGGACATAGCGCCGGGTGCCGATGAAGGTCAGCTCCTCGGCCTGCGCGAGGTCGTACTCGCCGTCGAGCGCCGCGAGGACCTGTTTGTAACCGATCGCCTGCGACGCGGTGCGTCCCTCTCGCAGGCCGCGGGAACAGAGGTCCTCCACCTCCTCGACGAGGCCCTGCCCGAACATCGCTCTCGTCCGACGGCGGATCCGATCGTCGAGTTCCTCGGTGTCCCGGTCGAGGGCGAGGATGATCGTGCCCCAGCGCGGTTCGCCGATGGTGGGCTGCGACGCGGCGAAGGGCGCACCGGTCAGCTCGACCACCTCCAGCGCCCGCACGATACGGCGACCGTCGGTGGCCAGGATGGTCGACGCCGCGGCCGGGTCGACCTCCGCGAGCAGCCGGTGCATCTCGTCCACTCCGCGCTCGTCGAGCAGATCCTCGTAACGCCGGCGTACCTGCGGGTCGGTGGCCGGGAACTGCCAGTCGTCGAGGAGTCCCTGGACGTACATCATCGATCCCCCGACGATCACCGGGACCCGACCCGCGGCGCGCAACCGGTCGACGTCGGCCCGCGCGGCCTGCTGATAGCGCGCGACCGTCGCCACCTCGGTCACGTCGAGCACGTCGAGCTGATGGTGCGGGATGCCGCGGCGTTTGTCGGGCGGGAGCTTGGCCGTCCCGACGTCCATGCCGCGGTACTGCTGCATGGCGTCGATGTTGACGATCTCGCCGCCGAGCCGTTCGGCGAGGTCGAGGGCCAGATCGGACTTGCCGCCGGCAGTGGGTCCGACAACAGCGATCGGGGTGGGCGGCGCGGTCATCGGACGTGCTCACCGTCGTCGACGGTCCAGGTCGCGACCACGTAACCCACGCCGAAGGGCGCGTCGGCGAAGTCGGGTACCGCCCGGACCGACCGGTCGCCGACGAGACCGGCCGCCACCTGCCACGCGACCCGGCCGCCGACGCCCTCGGCATCGCACTTCGCAGGGTCGAGTGCCATCAGCGTGTCCGTGTCCGCCGATCCGAGCGCAGCCACGATCGCGTCGTTCAGCGCCACCGCCGATTCCCGACGCCCCCCGCCGGGGGCCTTGTCGGTCAGCGCCGTCGACCCGTCGCCCACCACCAGGACCCCGACGGCGTCCGAGCCCTCGTCGAGACGGGCGGCCAGCCGGGTACCCACCGCGACGCACTCCGCGGGCGGCGTGGCGGAACCGACGCTGCACACGCTCAGCGGACCCAGCGACATCCGCTCGGCGATCCACCCGGCGATCAGCGCCGACAGACTCATCCGGGGCAGCGGGTCGGTGACCGCGACATCGGCGATAGCAACATCGGTGATCGCGGAGTCGATCGTGACCGGGACGTCCACGCCGAACCGCGCGAAGGTGCCGCGCAAGGGCTCGCCCACGAGGCCAGCGGTCGACCCGTCGGCGGTTCCGACCGCCACCCAGCGGTCGACGCCGAGCGCGCCCGCGACCGCGTCGAGAGCTGCGCGCCGCACCGGCTCGGTGTCGAAGGCGGCCGGTCCGGCCAACTCAGGGACGAGCAGCGGGGCACTCGGAACGAAGACGACGGCCGCAAGCACACCACGACGCTAGTCGACAACACGAGGCCCGCTCGCTCCGCTCCCGGCGCCGGTGACATTCGGCCCGCTCGCTCCGCTCCCGGCGCCGGTGACATTCGGCCCGCTCGCTCCGCTCCCGGCGCCGGTGACATTCGGCCCGCTCGCTCCGCTCCCGGCGCCGGTTACCCCGCGCCGCGACCCACCAACTCGGCACGGACGCCACATCGACGGGCCTGAACTGCTTGAATGGAACGGTACTTGTCGGCGATCGCGGGCGTAGGATGCCCGGCGAGAACCGACTCCAGCGACCGGCAGCCGTGACGCGCGGCACCACTGAGCGGCAGGACACGTGCACATGAGCAACCCGACCGAATCGGCTTCCGAACCCCAGCAGGCACCCGCCGGGCAGGACACACCGAAGCCGGGACCCAAGCCGGGACCCCGGCCCAAGCCCGGACCCCGCCCCGGCATCGCGTCCGAACCGGTCGTCACGCATCTCGTCACCGGCGATCCGCACCGCTTCGGTCGTATCGACGAGTCGGGTGTCGTGTGGCTCAAGACCGACGAGGGCGAACGCGAGATCGGTTCGTGGCAGGCCGGCACAGTCGAGGAGGGGCTTGCGCACTTCGGACGCCGGTTCGACGACCTCGCCACCGAGGTCGAGATCCTCGAGGAACGGCTCACCGCCCGCTCGGGAGACCCGCGTAAGGCCCAGCAAGCCGCCAAACACCTGCTCGACGAGTTGCCCAACGCGCATGTGATCGGTGACGTCGCCGCGCTGCAGCGCCGCCTCGAGGCCATCGTCGGCAGCGCCGACGAGGTCGCCGAGACCATCCGCGCCGAGCGCGAGAAGACCCGGTCGGAGGCCATCGCGCGCAAGGAGGTCCTCGCCGCCGAGGCCGAGCAGATCGGCGCCGACGCGACCAACTGGAAGAGCGCGGGCGACCGGCTGCGCGAGATCCTCGACGAGTGGAAGTCCATCAAGGGCGTCGACCGCAAGACCGACGACGCGCTGTGGAAGCGGTACGCCAAAGCGCGCGACGCCTTCAATCGCCGGCGAGGTGCGCACTTCGCCGAACTCGACCGCGAGCGCGCCGGTGCGAAGGAACGCAAGGAAGCACTCATCGCCCGCGCCGAGGAGCTGTCCGGCTCCACCGACTGGGGTCCGACGTCGGCCAAGTTCCGGGAACTGCTCGGTGAGTGGAAGGCGGCCGGCCGCGCCCCGCGGGACACCGACGAGGCCCTCTGGCAGCGGTTCAAGGCCGCACAGGACGTCTTCTTCGGCGCCCGCAACGCGGCGTCGTCGGAACGCGACGCGGAATTCTCTGCGAACGCGACCGCCAAGGTCGCCCTGCTCGATGCCGCCGAGAAGGCCATCGACCCGGCCGCCGATCTCGACGCGGCCCGCCGCGAGTTCCGGTCGTTCCGCGATCAGTGGGACGAACTGGGCAAGGTCCCGCGCGATCAGATGCACAGCCTGGAGGCCCGCGCGCGGGCCCTGGAGAAGCGCATCCGCGACGCCGAGGACGCTCAGTGGCAACGGACCGATCCCGAGGCACTGGCGCGGGCGGCGCAATTCGCCGATCGCGCAGCGCAACTCGAGGACCAGGCACGCAAGGCGGCCGAACGCGGAAAGGACCGCGACGCCGCGAAGTTGCGCGATCAGGCTGCGCAGTGGCGCGAGTGGGCCGCCGCCGCGGAGAGTGCCGTCACCGACCGCTGAGTCCGGTCGGGGCCGGCCGGATCAGTCCTCGTGCGGGTTCTTGCGGTACAGCGCTGCGGCGTAGGCCTCCTGCTCGGCGGCCTGCCGGCGCCGCTCGTCCTCGAGCGCGAGCTGGTAAGAGCTCCGCGCCCACACGACGCGGGACCAGTGGAACGTGAGCACGAAGACCGCGATCCAGCCCAGCACGAGGCCGATGCCGACGCCCGACGGCGGCTCGACGCCACCGACGCCCGGCGTGTTCCGCGACCACCACGCCAGCATCCCGGCGACGCACGCGATGGCGCACCCGCACAGCGCGATCCACGCCAGGAACCACCGGCGGGTGAGCAGCGCGAGCATGGAGACGACGATGCCGAAGATCGTCACCAGGTAGACGAAGATCCTCGACACGATCGTGACGCGCTCGGCGGCCGCCTCGGGCGTGAAGGTGAGGACCTCGAGCCCGGTGACGGATCCCGTGTGCGGCAACACCATCGACACCATGGCGAGGACGACGGCCACGGCGACGACGACCGCGCGCGCACCCGGGTCGATCTCGCCGGCCACCCGCCGTTCCGCCTTGCGCAGGTCGTTCTCGTACTGCTCGAACGCGGCCTTCTCGGACGCAGAGCTGCCGGACGCCTCGTTGTCGGACGCCGAATTCTCGGACATGGTCATCGCCTCACTTCGTGATGGTGGTCAGCTGCCGCAGCCACTGCCGCAGCCGGCGTCGGCCGGGACGGCGGCGGGGGCACCGAACCCCGGCAGCCCGAGCCCGACGCCGACGGGCGCGGTGGTGGGGGTACGGCTCTGTTCGTGTGCGTCGCCGGCGCGGGTGCGGCGGTGCGCGAGAACGCCGGAATCGGCGATCAGATGGTGTGGTGCCGCTGCGGTGAGCTGCGTGTGCACGACGTCACCCGGGCGGATCCCCGACGCCGTTCCGGGCGCGAAGTGCACCAGGCGGCCGTCCCGGGCGCGGCCGGTCATGCGCTGGGTCTTCGCCGACTTGCGCCCCTCGTCGGCGACCACGAGCAACTCCACCTCGGTCCCGACCAGCGCCTCGTTCTCGGCCAGGCAGATCCGCTCCTGCAGCGCGATGAGACGCCGGTAGCGATCGGCCACGACCTCGGGCGGCACCTGATCGGCCATCGTCGCGGCGGGCGTGCCGGGGCGGGGCGAGTACTGGAAGGTGAACGCGCTCGAGAAGCGGGCGCGCTCGACGACGTCCAGGGTGGCCTCGAAGTCCTCCTCGGTCTCGCCGGGGAAGCCGACGATGATGTCGGTGGTGATCGCCGCATGCGGCATGGCCTCGCGGACCTTGTCGAGGATGCCCAGGAACTTGGTCTGCCGGTAGCTGCGGCGCATCGCGCGCAGGATGCGATCGGACCCCGACTGCAGCGGCATGTGCAGTTGCGGACACACATTCGGCGTCTGGGCCATCGCCTCGATCACGTCGTCGGTGAACTCGGCGGGGTGCGGTGAGGTGAACCGGACGCGTTCGAGCCCCTCGATGTCACCGCAGGCGCGCAGCAGTTCGGCGAAGGCGCCCCGGTTGCGGGGCTGATCGGGATCGGCGAAGGACATCCCGTAGGCGTTCACGTTCTGGCCCAGCAGCGTCACCTCGACGACACCCTGGTCGACGAGGGCCTGTACCTCGGCGAGCACCTCGCCCGGCCGGCGGTCGACCTCCTTGCCGCGCAGCGACGGCACGATGCAGAACGTGCAGGTGTTGTTGCACCCCACCGACACCGACACCCAGCCCGAGTAGGCGGAGTCGCGCTTGGCCGGCAGGGTCGACGGGAACCGCTCGAGCGCGTCGAGGATCTCCACCTGGGCGGCGTCGTTGTGGCGGGCACGATCGAGCAACGCGGGCAGCGACCCGATGTTGTGTGTGCCGAAGACGACGTCGACCCACGGTGCTCGGGACAGCACCGTGTCCTTGTCCTTCTGCGCGAGGCAGCCGCCGACGGCGATCTGCATGCCGGGCCGATCGGACTTGACCGGAGCGAGGTGCGACAGGTTGCCGTACAGCTTGTTGTCGGCGTTCTCCCGAATCGCGCAGGTGTTGAAGACGACGAGATCGGCGGGGTCGTCATCACTGGCGCGCACGTACCCGGCGTCCTCGAGCAGACCGGCGATGCGCTCGGAATCGTGGACGTTCATCTGGCAGCCGTAGGTACGGACCTGATAACTGCGCGCGGCGGGTGCTGCCTGCTCAGGCCGATCCGACAACTCGATACTCACCCCTACGAGGGTACGGGGCGCACGCAAATCGACTCCCACAGGACACCGTGTTCCACGTCGGCCGATAGGGTGCCCCAATGACCGTTTCGCCGAGTAAGTCCGCGGACCCAGGGTCCCAGCCGATGATCGCGATGCGCGGGGTGCAGAAACACTTCGGGTCGTTGCACGTCCTCAAGGACATCGATCTCGAGGTCCCCGCCGGTCAGGTCGTGGTGGTCCTCGGACCGTCGGGTTCGGGCAAGTCCACCCTCTGCCGCACGATCAATCGCCTCGAGCCGATCGACGGCGGCGAGATCCTGGTCGAGGGGCAGGTGCTGCCCGCCGAGGGCAAGGACCTCGCCCGGCTCCGCGCCGACGTCGGAATGGTCTTCCAGTCCTTCAACCTGTTCTCGCACAAGACGATCCTCGAGAATGTCACGCTCGCGCCGATCAAGGTGCGCAAGAAGAGCAAGGACGAGGCCGGCAAGCGCGCCCTGGAACTGCTCGAGCGCGTCGGCATCGCCAGCCAGAAGGACAAGTACCCCGCCCAGCTCTCCGGCGGCCAGCAGCAGCGCGTGGCCATCGCCCGGTCGCTGGCGATGAACCCGAAGATCATGTTGTTCGACGAACCGACCTCGGCCCTCGACCCGGAAATGGTCAACGAGGTGCTCGACGTGATGGTGTCCCTCGCGAAAGAGGGCATGACGATGGTGGTCGTCACCCACGAGATGGGCTTCGCGCGCAAGGCCGCCGACCGCATCATCTTCATGTCCGACGGGGCGATCATCGAGGACTCCGATCCGGAGACGTTCTTCAGCAACCCGTCGACCGATCGCGCCCGGGACTTCCTCGGCAAGATCCTGGGGCACTGACATGAAACAGCGAACCACCCGCCCGATGCGGACCGCGGGCCTGGTCCTCGCGGTCGGCGCCCTGCTCGCCACCGTGTTGTCCGCCTGCGGCAGCACCGAACCGCGCAACCTGCTCGACTCCATCCGCGAGGGATCGGTCGTGCTGGGCGTCAAGTTCGACCAGCCCGGTCTCGGCCTCTACGAGCCGGACGGCAACGTCGAGGGATTCGACGCCTCGGTGTCGCGCTATGTCGTCAACCACATCGCCGACGACCTCGGTGTCCCCCATCCCGAGGTCACCTGGCGCGAGACCCCCTCGGCGCGCCGCGAGGCGATGATCGACAACGGTGAGGTCGACCTGATCGCGGCCACGTACTCGATCAACGCGGCGCGCTCGAAGAAGGTGTCCTTCGGCGGTCCCTATCTCGTCACGTACCAGGGTCTGATGGTGCGCGCCGACGACAACACGATTGACGAACTCGCCGACCTCGACAAGGGCAAGAAGCTCTGCTCGGTGACCGGCTCGACACCGGCGCAGAACGTCAAGGCACAGCTGCCCGCGGTCCAGTTGCAGGAGTACGACTCCTACTCGGCCTGCGTCGAGGCGCTGCGTCGCGACAAGGTCGACGCGGTGACCACCGACGAGGCGATCCTCGCCGGCTACTCCAACTTCTGGGAGGGCGAGTTCAAGCTCGTCGAGATGACCTACCTCAAGGACGCCTGCGTGAAGGATGCCCTGAAGACCGCGGGCAGTCCGTTCTCCACCGAGCGCTACGGCGTGGGGCTGGCTCTGGACGACACGGCGTCGCAGAACGCCGTCAACACGGCACTCGACGCGATGCTCGCGCCTTCCGTCGACGGCGAGTCGGCCTGGAACGCCGCGCTGCGCGAGGCGCTCGGCAATCCCTACGTGGACGAGATCATCGCCCGCGCCGACCGTCCGGACTCGAAGTTCCCCTACCTGCCCGATCCCGGCGACCTCGACTTCCTCGACTCGCCCTCCACACCGTGCCCGCCCGGGCTGCAGTGAGCGACGGAGCTACCGATGAATGACGTCTCTCTGTGGGAGAGCATGGGTCCAGAGCTGTGGCCCGCCTTCTGGGTGACCATCCAGCTGACCTTCTACTCGGCGATCGGCTCGCTGGTGTGGGGCACGATCCTCGCGGCCATGCGGGTCTCCCCGGTGCCGGTGATGCGCGGCTTCGCCGAGGTCTACGTGAACATCGTCCGCAACACGCCGCTGACACTCGTGGTGCTGTTCTGTGCGATCGGCCTGTACCAGAACCTGGGCCTGACCTTCGCGCCGACGATCGAGTCGAACAACTTCTGGCTCGCCGTCCTCGCCTTCGTGCTGTACACCTCGACGTTCGTCTGTGAGACGCTGCGCTCCGGCTTCAACACGGTCCCGCTCGGGCAGGCCGAAGCCGCTCGCTCCCTCGGCCTCTCGTTCACGCAGGTCTTCGGGGTCATCGTGCTGCCACAGGCGATCCGGTCGGTGATCGGTCCGCTGGGCAGCGTCCTGATCGCGCTCACCAAGAACACGACGGTCGCCTCGGTGATCGGCGTCGCCGAGGCGGCGGCTCTGATGAAGACCGAGATCGAGACCTACTCCGACCAGCTGTTCGTCATCTTCGGCGTCATCGCGGCGGGATTCATGATCATCACACTCAGCGAGGGTGCCGTCTTCGGCTACCTCGCCAAGCGACTGGCGGTGAAACGATGAGCGCTGACTCGACCGTCCTCTACGACGCCCCGGGACCACGCGCCCGCACCCGGAACCGCTTGCTGGCGATCGCGTTCATCGCGGTCCTGGCCGCGATCGCGATCTACGTGATCGCCGTCCTCGCCGCCAACGAACAGTTCATCGCCGAGAAGTGGTCGCCGTTCGTCACGTGGAGCACTTGGACCGGCTACATCCTGCCGGGCCTGTGGCGGACCCTCGCGGCCGCGGCGGTCTCGATCGTGCTGTCGTTGTTGCTCGGTGCGGTCCTCGGTATCGGCCGACTCTCCGATCACCTGTGGGTACGCACCATCGCGGGCCTGTTCGTCGAGGTGTTCCGCGCCATCCCGGTGCTGATCCTGATGGTGTTCACCTGGTTCCTGTTCGCGATCTACGGGGTCTTCCCGTCGTCCTTCCTGGCGTTCGCGGCGGTGGTCACCGGACTCACCCTGTACAACGGGTCGGTCATGGCCGAGATCCTGCGATCCGGTATCAACTCACTGCCCAAGGGACAAACCGAGGCGTCGATGGCCCTGGGTCTGCGCAAGAGCCAGATGATGCGCATCATCCTTCTGCCACAGGCGATCACGGCGATGATGCCCGCACTGATCTCGCAGATGGTCGTGGCGCTGAAGGACAGTGCGCTGGGCTACATCATCGGTTACTCCGAGGTGGTCCGCAGCGGCCTGCTCTCGGCGTCGCGCTACGGCAACTACATCCCGGCACTGATCGTCGTGGCCATCATCATGATCCTGATCAACTTCGGGCTCTCGACCTTCGCCACCAGCCTCGAACGCCGGCTCCGGCAGGGGCGCCGGTCGTCCGCACCGCCCGCGGATCCGGAAGAGACCGAACTCGCTGCGTCGGAGAACCTGCCGACCGGCAGGTGACACCCGCACGATCGTCGTGTGGGGGCGCTCAGCCGCTACGCAGCTCGCTGAGCGCCTCCCCCACGACGTCGAACGCCAGGGACTGGGAATAGCCGCGCCGCACCAGCATTCCGACGAGACGTCGCATCGCCTTGTCGCGTTCGGCGCGATCCTCGGCTATCCGGTCGACGACCGAGGGCGTGAGTTTGCGCACGACCAGACCCGACGCGATCTCACGTTCGTCGTCGGGGTCGATGTCGGCGAGGGCCTCGGCGATGATCGACTCGTCGATCCCCTTGGTGCGGAGCTCGTGTCGTAACGCGACGCGCCCCTTACCGGAGTTGAGGTGGCGGGATCGTACCCACTCGGAGGCGAACTCCTCGTCGTCGAGGAGGTTGTGTTGCTCCAGGCGCGCCATCACGTCGTCGACCGCCTCGGGTTCGAAACCCTTGCGCGTCAATCGCTCTCGCATCTCCTGGCGTGAACGCGCACGGACCCCGAGCAGTCGGAGCGCCGAGTCCCATGCACTGGGTCCCTTACGGTCGGGGTCGTTGTCCCGCCGTGTGCGCGTCTGCCCGGGGTCCGTTGCCTCGCTCACGGTCTACCTGAACTCGCCTTCGATGTCAGAATTCGACTGGGGCGGGGGCGATGTCGTCGGCGTCGACGGTGGCGCCGATGCCCAGCTTCTCTTTGATCTTCTTCTCGATCTCGTCGCGGATGTCGACGTTCTCGAGCAGGAACTTGCGCGCGTTCTCCTTGCCCTGGCCGAGTTGATCGCCCTCGTAGGTGAACCACGAACCGGACTTGCGGATGAAGCCCTCCGCGACTCCCATGTCGATCAGCGAGCCCTCCTTGCTGATGCCCTGGCCGTAGAGGATGTCGAACTCGGCCTGCTTGAACGGCGGTGCGACCTTGTTCTTGACGACCTTGACGCGTGTGCGGTTACCGACCGCGTCGGTCCCGTCCTTGAGGGTCTCGATCCGGCGAACGTCGAGGCGCACCGACGAGTAGAACTTCAGCGCCTTACCGCCCGTGGTGGTCTCGGGCGAACCGAACATGACGCCGATCTTCTCGCGCAGCTGGTTGATGAAGATCGCGGTGGTCTTCGACTGATTCAGCGCGGAGGTCATCTTCCGCAGGGCCTGGCTCATCAGGCGGGCCTGCAGACCGACGTGGCTGTCGCCCATCTCGCCCTCGATCTCGGCCTTGGGGACCAGCGCGGCCACCGAGTCGATGACCAGGATGTCGAGCGCGCCCGATCGGATCAGCATGTCCGCGATCTCGAGCGCCTGCTCACCGGTGTCGGGCTGGGACACCAGCAGCGCGTCGGTGTCGACGCCGAGTTTGGCGGCGTAGTCGGGATCGAGTGCGTGCTCGGCGTCGATGAACGCGGCGATGCCGCCCTGCGCCTGGGCGTTGGCGACGGCGTGCAGGGCGACGGTCGTCTTACCCGAGGACTCCGGACCGTAGATCTCCACGACGCGGCCGCGGGGCAGTCCGCCGATACCGAGGGCGACGTCGAGCGCGATGGACCCGGTGGGGATGATCTCGATCGGCTGACGGGTCTCCTCGCCGAGCCGCATCACCGAACCCTTGCCGAAGTTCTTGTCGATCTGCGCGAGGGCGAGGTCGAGAGCCTTCTCGCGGTCTTGAGGCGCAGGTGCCATGGGAGTTCTCCTCGGTTGTGAGCCGGATTTCCGGCGGGCGGTCTGTGCGGTCCGGGCGTTCATGTGATGAAAGTAGCCGGTGGGTCCGACAACTCTTCAGACGCAGACTCGGCCCGTGTGGTTCCGTCTGATTTCACCTCTGGGCACCAGGATGGACGAACACCTGTTCGATGGCAAGTGTGACACGCGGTGGCGTGTCACCAGCGATGGCGCGGTACATCGAAGTCGCGACAGATCGCGATCCAGACATCGCGCGGGTCGACCCCGTCGTCGATCGCCTGGGCACCCGTGCGACCGCCGACCTCGATCAGGATGTGATCGGACAGAATCGAATCCGCCGACGGCACACCGAATTCGGTGGTCATCAACTCGGTGAACTCGGTCAGACGCACGGGTCCAGCCTAGGTGACGCCGCCAGAACGCGATGCGCGACCGCCACCGGGTCGACGGCGTCGGTCACCGACTCCCCGATCGCACCCGCCGCGCGCGCATGTGCCGGATCGTCCAGGACGGCCCGCACGGCGTCGGCAACCGCGTCCGCGGTGACCGGACGCACCGCCTGCCCCGCGCCGGCTCGTCGGATCCGGGCGGCGAGCTCCCACTGGTCACCCCCACCGGGTACCGCGACGACCGGCACCGACGCGAGCATCGCCTTCGCGAGGATCCCGTGCCCGGAGCCACAGATCAGCAGGTCGGCGTGCGCGAGCACCTCGTCCTGCCGGCCCGGCCCCGCCGTGATCAGTTCCCCGCGGAAGCGGGCGAGATCAGCCCCGTCGGGGTCGCGGAGCCCCGAGACCACCACCCGCACGGTCCGGCCCAGTGTGTCGGGCGACAACGCTTCGAGAGCCTCGCCGAGCATGTCGGCGGCGCCGGTCTGCGCGGTCGACGGGGCGACGACGACGAGGGGGTGATCGCCGGGAGGCACGGTGAAGTGATCGTCGGTGGGCTCCCACACCAGGGGTCCGACGAGATGCGCGTCGGTCGGCCAGTCGGGGCGCGGGACCTCGAGGCCGGGAAGGGTGGCGATGAGTCGCGCCGCCGGTTCCGCGTCGACGTCACCCAGCCCGATCGTCCGCCGGGCAGCGTCCCGCTGCCGCACGCCCTGGCGGATCGACGACGCGGTGGCGGCGCGCATCAGCGTGTCGCGCAGCCGACCCCCGACGCCGCGACCCGGTTCGAGCCCGGACCCGATCGGCGGTAGTCCCCGGGACGGCCGGTACAGCGGATGCGGCGACAGCTCGATCCAGGGCAGTCCACACAGTTGAGCGGCCCAGCCCCCGCCCACGGTGATGACGTCGGAGATGACGAGTTGCGACCCGGCCGCACGCAGCGGCCCGACGAGCTGCTGGGCCATGCGCGCGGCGCGGGCACTCAGTTTGGCTCCGGCGTCGGAGTCGTCGTCGGAGTCCTCGGCGCGCAGCCCCGGGAGATCAGCGATGTCGATCCCCCGGCGGCGCGCGGCCTCCGACCATGCGAGCGAGGTGAACACGACCGGTGTGTCACCGGCGGAGCGGAACCGCTCGGCCAGCGCGAAAGCCGGGAAGGCATGCCCGGCGTCGGAGCCCGCGACGATCGCGACGCGCACGGGTTCGTCGTGCACGCGTGCGCGATCTGTCAGTTCTGCTGGGGCGGCTCGGTGGTCGGCGGCGCGGACTGGGTCGCCGGCTTCTGCAGACCCGGTGCGGTCGTCCCGGCGGCGGGCAGCGCGTCACCGCGCATGCTCGCGCGGATCTGTTCGAGACGAGAATGTCCGGCCATCTGCACGCCGGCCTGCTCGACCTCCTGCATGCGGCCCTGCACGGAGTTCTTGGCCAGCTCCGCCGAACCGAGCGCGTTCGCGTAGCGTCGTTCGATCTTGTCGCGGACCTGGTCGAGGCTCGGCGTGTTGCCGGGCACCGACAGCTCGCTCATCTGGTTCAGCGACGCCGAGACCTGCTCCTGCATCTTCGCCTGCTCGAGTTGACTGAGCAGCTTCGAACGCTCGGACAGCTTCTGCTGCAGGATCATCGCGTTGCGCTCGACGGCCTTCTTGGCCTGATCGGCCGCCTGGAGCGACTGGTCGTGCAAGGACTTGAGGTCCTCCACGCTCTGCTCGGCGGTCACCAGCTGGGCCGCGAACGCCTCGGCGGCGTTGGTGTACTCGGTCGCCTTCTGGGTGTCGCCGGCCGCGGCGGCCTGATCGGCCAGCGTCAGCGCCTGGCGGGTGTTCGCCTGCAGCCGCTCGACGTCCTCGAGTTGCCGGTTCAGCTTCATCTCGAGCTGACGCTGGTTGCCGATCACCGAGGCCGCCTGCTGCGAGAGCGCCTGGTGCTGGCGCTGGGCGTCCTCGATCGCCTGCTGGATCTGGACCTTCGGGTCAGCGTGCTCGTCGATCTTCGCGTTGCCGAGTGCTGTGAGGTAGCGCCACAACTTCACGAACGGGTTCGCCATGCTCGTCGTACTCCATTCAGGGGTCTGAGAACTCTGGTGACCAATCTAGCGTCTGCGAGTCCGGTGTTGAGTCGGTGTCGTTCAGACGGTGCGGGTCAGGCAGCCGCGAGAGCCGTGGCCTCCCGGCGGCCGGCGGGAGCCGGGATCACGACCTTGGTCGCGGTCAGTCCGGCCTCGGTGGCTTCGACGCCGTCACCCATCGGCTCGGCGCCGACCACGACGGGTTCGGCACCGGCCGGACGCATTGCGCTGCCGACTTCGAGGAGCAGGTCGGCGATCTCGACGTCGAGCGCGTCGCAGATCGCGGCGAGCAGTTCGCTCGACGCCTCCTTCTGACCGCGTTCGACTTCCGAGAGGTAGCCCAGACTCACCCGCGCACCGGTGGACACCTCGCGCAGGGTCCGGCCCTGCTGCGTCCGGACCCGACGCAGGCTGTCGCCGAGCGCCTCGCGTAAGAGCATCGCCATCGAGTCTCCTCCCTACTGAACGTCTCGGCCCAACTGAACTGCTCGGCGCCCACCGAACCGGCGGCGCGCCTGCTGCCCTACCCAACGCTTCGCGGTCCCGACAGGTTCCCCGCAGCACCGGCGGCGTCGGCACCCACGGTCGGGTCAGCACCGTCTGATCGACGATAGTCGAAGTCAGCGACCGCCGCCGGTTCCTCCCACAGCACGTCCGTGCGGTGCCACCGGCCGGGGTGCGGTCTCATCGCGATCGGACCGGACCTTGACCGCCTGCCAGGTGTAGTCCAGACCCGTGTAGATCGTCACCACCACCGCCAGTCCCATCAGGATGTCGGCGGCGAGCTGCCACGGTCCGCCGAGCGGGAGCAGGTACAGACCGATGGCGAGCGCCTGCAGCAGCGTCTTGAGCTTGCCGCCGCGGCTGGCCGGGATGACCTTGTGCCGCAACACCCAGAAACGCAGCGCCGTCACCCACACCTCGCGGGCGACGATCACCACGGTGACCCACCACGGCAGGATGCCGAGGATCGACAACCCGACGAGGGCACCGCCGATCAGGGCCTTGTCCGCGATGGGGTCGGCCAGCTTCCCGAAGTCGGTGATCAGGCCGCGCTGCCGCGCGATCATCCCGTCGTACCGGTCGGTCAGGGCCGCGACCCCGAAGACGATCGTGGCGATCGTGCGCCACAGCGTCGACTCGCCCGACTCCATGAACAGCGCAACCAGGAACACCGGCACCAGGACGATCCGGAACACCGTGAGTGCATTGGCGATGTTGACCACCGGCACCGGGTCCACCGGGTCGGTGATGTGGTCGGGCCCGCGGCCCGCATTGGCGATGCCGTTCTCTTCGACGGCGCGCCGGATCCGGTCGGTCATGAGCTCGCTCCTGACCGCGGCGTCGTGCCGCAGTTCAGGGCAGTCCTCAAGTACACGCCCATCAGGGTATCGGCAGTCCCGGCGAACGACGTGCACAGGTCGCCCCATCGCAGAGACTAAGCTGAATTCCCATGTCCCCCGCCGATCACGTCGTCATCCGTCGTGCGCGCACCTCCGACGTCCCGCGGATCAAAGAACTGATCGACCAGTACGCCGGGAAAATCCTCCTCGAGAAGAACCTCGTCACGCTCTACGAGTCCGTCCAGGAGTTCTGGGTCGCCGACGTCGACGGCCTGGTCGTCGGTTGTGGTGCGCTGCATGTGCTCTGGGCCGATCTCGGCGAGGTCCGCACGGTCGCCGTCGACAACGCCCACGCCGGGCGCGGCATCGGCCACCTCCTCGTCGACCGGCTCATGGCGGTCGCCCGCGAACTGCAGCTCTCGCGCGTCTTCGTGCTCACGTTCGAGACGGCCTTCTTCGCGCGGCACGGTTTCGCCGAGATCCAGGGCACCCCGGTCACGCGCGAGGTGTTCGAGGAGATGTGCCGGTCCTATGACACCGGCGTCGCAGAGTTTCTCGACCTCAGTTACGTCAAACCCAACACCCTGGGCAACACCCGGATGCTGGCAACCATCGAGCAGGAGTGACCATGCCGTTCTTCGCCGTGCAGTACACCTATCGCCCCGCCAAGGCCGCCCTGCGGGATCAGCACCGGCCTGTGCACCGAGAGTGGCTCGCGGAAGAACATTCGGCGGGCAACGTGCTGATCGCCGGCCCCTATCCCGACGGGTCGGGCGCGCTCATCGTCATCCGCGCAGCCGACCTCGAGGCGGCCGAGGCATTCCTGGCCAACGACCCGTTCCAGGCGCATCAAGCCGTCGACGCCATCCGCATCGACGAGTGGACGCAGGTGTTCGGGCCGTTCCCGGGCTGATGCCACGTCCACCCGTCGGCGACGGGTGGACGTGGACGGGTCAGGAGTCCTTGGACTTCGGTGCCGGGGCGTCGGTCGTGTCGCCGGCGGATTCGACCTCCGGCGACTTCGCCATCCCGCGACTCTTGATCAGGCTGGCCACCGTGGTGATCACCAGGACACCGAGGATCACCGACAGCGACAGCCCGGTCGAGATCTCGGGGACCGCCACGTGCTCGCCACCGTTGATGAACGCCAGGGTGTTCTCGTGCAGGGCGTGGAGGACCAGCTTGACGCCGATGAAGGCCAAGATGATCGACAGGCCGATGGACAGGTACACCAGGCGGTCGAGCAGTCCGCCGATGAGGAAGAACAGCTGACGCAGACCCATCAGGGCGAACGCGTTGGCGGTGAAGACCAGGTAGGGCTCGGACGTGAGGCCGTAGATGGCCGGGATCGAGTCGAGCGCGAACAGTACGTCGGTGAAGCCGATGACGATGAGAACCATCAGCATCGGGGTCGCGAGGCGCTTGCCGTTGACGCGGGTGAACAGCTTGTCGCGGTCGTAGGAGTCGTGCGTGCGCAGGTAGCGCTTGACGAAGCGCTCGAGGCGCGTCTCGCGCTCCTCCTCGTGCTCGACCGGGTCGTCACTCTCGCGGAGCAGCTTGACGGCGGTGAAGATCAGGAACGCGCCGAACAGGTAGAAGACCCAGCTGTAGGCGTTGATCGCGGCCGCACCGACGGCGATGAAGATGCCGCGCATGATGAGGGCCATCAGGATGCCGAGCAGCAGGACCTTTTGCTGGTACTCCTTGGGCACCGCGAACTTCGCCATGATGATGACGAAGACGAACAGGTTGTCCACCGACAGCGCCTTCTCGGTGACGTAACCGGCGAAGTACTCACCGCCGAAGGTCGAACCCCAGTTCCACCAGACGAACAGACCGAAGATGACGGCGAATCCGATGTAGATCGCCGACCAGATGCCCGACTCTTTGAGCGACGGCGCGTGGGGCACGCGCACGTGGGTGAAGAAGTCGAACGCGAACAGGGCGAGGATCACCGCACAGGTGATCAGCCATACGGACAGCGAAACATCCACTTGTAACCTCCAGCAGGCAGCATGAGCTGACGAGCCAGAGGTCTCTCCCACCGAACGGGGGCCGACGCTCCGGGTCAGGGCCGCGACGATGATCGGCATCGTTGCGAATCGTGACCGTATTGACGGAGACGCCGCTTTGGGGATACTCCCCTCATGGATCTCCGGCTACCTTATACAAACCGCAGGAAGCCTGCAGAAACCGCAGGTCAGCAACCCGCGTCAGGTGCCGGAACTGTCCGTTTCGTCGCCGCCGCCGGTGATCGAGGCGATCACCCCCGCCAGATCGTCGGGCTTCACGAGCACCTCACGCGCCTTGGAGCCCTCGCTGGGGCCGACCACTCCCCGCGTCTCCATCAGGTCCATGAGACGGCCGGCCTTGGCGAACCCGACCCGCAGCTTGCGCTGCAGCATCGACGTCGACCCGAACTGGCTCGACACGACCAGTTCGATCGCCTGCAGGAGATCGTCGAGGTCGTTGCCGATGTCGCTGTCGATGTCCTTTTTGTCGCCCGCCTTCGCCGCGGTGACACCCTCGGTGTACTCCGGCTCGGCCTGCTCCTTGGAGAAATCGACGACCGCGGCGATCTCCTCGTCGGTGATGTAGGCACCCTGCATGCGGATCGGCTTGTTGGCGCCCATCGGGAGGAACAGGCCGTCGCCCATGCCGATCAGCTTCTCGGCACCCGGCTGATCCAGGATGACGCGTGAGTCGGTCAGCGACGACGTCGCGAACGCCAGCCGCGACGGCACGTTGGTCTTGATCAGACCGGTGACGACATCGACCGACGGACGCTGCGTCGCGAGCACCAGATGGATGCCGGCGGCGCGCGCCTTCTGGGTGATCCGCACGATCGCGTCCTCGACGTCGCGGGGCGCGGTCATCATCAGGTCGGCGAGCTCGTCGACTATGGCCAAGATGTACGGATACGGCTTGTAGACGCGTTCGCTGCCCAGCGGGGCGGTGATGTCTCCCGACCGGACCTTCGAGTTGAAGTCGTCGATGTGGCGCACCCGCGAGGCCTTCATGTCCTGGTAGCGCTGCTCCATCTCCTCGACGAGCCAGGCGAGTGCGGCAGCGGCCTTCTTCGGTTGCGTGATGATCGGCGTGATGAGGTGCGGGATTCCCTCGTACGGGGTGAGCTCGACCATCTTCGGGTCGATCAGGATCATCCGCACCTGCTCCGGCGTCGCACGGCTGAGCAGCGACACGAGCATCGAATTGACGAAGCTCGACTTGCCCGAGCCGGTCGACCCGGCGACCAGCAGGTGCGGCATCTTCGCCAGGTTGGCGCTGACGAAATCACCCTCGATGTCCTTGCCGAGCCCGATCACCAACGGATGCTTGTCCTTCCGGGTCGACGGCGAATTCAGCACGTCGGCCAGGCGAACCATCTCACGGTCGGAGTTGGGGACCTCGATACCGACCGCGGACTTGCCGGGGATCGGCGCGAGCAGGCGCACGTTGTCCGTTGCCGCGGCGTAGGCGATGTTGCGTTGCAGCGCGGTGATCTTCTCGACCTTCACGCCCGGGCCGAGTTCGATCTCGTATCGCGTGACGGTCGGCCCGCGGGTGTATCCGGTGACCGCGGCGTCGATCTTGAACTGCTCCAGCACGCCGGTCATCCGGTCGATCATGTCGTCGTTGGCGCTGCTGCCCATCTTCGGCGGATCGCCCTCGAGGAGAAGGTCGGCGGGCGGCAGGCGATAGTCCCCGTCCGCGGTGGGATCGGACGGGATGAACGCCTCGTCGTCCGACATCCCCTCGTCCGTCATCTCGTCGTCGAGATCGGGTTCGTGCCGGGGCTCCGGTTCGGGTGCGGGACGCGGCGCGGATCGCGCGGTGGCCCGCCGGGCCGGGGTGGCGCGGGTACGGGGGCTAGGCGCGATCACCTCGGTGACCTGCTGGTCGGCATCCGCGAAGTTCTCGGTGACGGCCTCCTCGAGCGGGGCGACGTCGGCGACGTCGGCGGGCTTGCGCCGCGACGTCCGTCCCGAGGTCCGCGCTGGCGCCGAATCCGGCGGGTAGTTGTCGTACGGGTTCGACGAGTACGACCGACGCCGGGACCGCGACTCGCGCGCACCGGAGTCCCAGGGATCCGACTCGGCGCTGTCGGTCTCGGTATCGGGGTCGTCGAAATCCGGATCGTCGTAGTTCTCGGCGTCGGCATCCCACTCGTCGTCGTCCCAGGGCGCGTCGTCCGCTCGTCCGACACCCAGCCCGAGGTAACCGGCGGCGGCGTCGACGACCTCGCGGACGGTTCGGCCGCTGAGGATGAGTACGCCGAATGCCATGCACAACAACAGGATCGGCACCGAGACCCACGCGGTGACACCCGCGGTCAACGGTGTGCCCACCGCGAAGCCGACGAACCCGGCCGCGCCGGACCGTCCGGGGAGGTCGACCGGCGCACCGGCGACGAGGTGCATCAGACCGAGCAGCGGAAGGATCACCAGGAACCCACCCGACAGGTAGCGGCCGCGTCGCTCCGGGGCGGCCGGCCGTCGCATCAGGACGACTGCCAGCGCGAGGAGACCGACCGGCACGAGCACGGCCGCCGACCCGATGACCGCGCGGATGAGGGCCTCGATGAAGGCGCCCACCGGACCCGCCGCACCGAACCAGACACTGGCGCCGACGAGCAGACCGAAGGCGAGGAGACCGAGTGCTGTCCCGTCCCGCCGATGGCTGTGACCGCCGGGCCGGGGTCGACCGTTGCCGTCGGGCCCGTCGTCGAACTCCTCGAAGTCCGGGTCGGTGTCGTCGATGTCGTCGAACTCTCCGACGGCTTCGGTGCGCGGTCCGCGGCCGACGCCCGAGCCCGCCCGGGCGGCGCTGCCGACGCCGCGCGCGAACAACGACCATCCGGCACCGATACCCTTGCCCACCGCGGACGCCCCGGCCGCGGCGACGGAACGACGATGCAGGTCCACCGACTCCGCTGGTGCAGCGGACCGGGAACTCTTTCGCGATGCCCCGGCCTTCGACCTCGTCGAGGCACCGGCGCCCGTCTGACGACGCGAGCCACCGCTCTTCGAACCGCCGCTCTTCGAACCGTCACCCGTCGAGCGGCGAGCGGCGGTCGAACTCCCTCGAGCCGAACTCGCCCGCCCCGAACCACCGCGAGCGGATTTACCGCGCGTGGAACCAGCAGCGCCGCGCGCGGAGGACGCGCGTGTACCCGTGCTTGCCTTCGAAGCCATACCGACAGACTAGTGGGCAGCGGTCACATCAGTCACACGGGCAACACAGACAACGGATGCGTGTCGAAGTTGTGATCGCTCAGAGGCCGCGCGAACTCTCGCGGACGCCCGTGATCGCGGCGGCGTCACCGGCGAATGTGACGTCGACCGGTGTACGGCCGAACGCGAACAGCACCAGCTCACCGACACGACCGGTCACGATGACGTCGTCACCCGATCCCGCCGTCACCAGATCCTCGCCGTCCGGGGTGCGCAGGGTCACGCGGGCCGGGACCTTCTTGAGCGTCATCCGGCCCATCGACTTGGCCGGCGTGCGCAACTCCGCCTCGAGTTCGGGGGCCAGCGACCGGGGCGTCCACGGCCCGTCGGGGTCGGCGCCGCCACGCAGGACGTCTTCGTGGTGGACGAACATCTCAGCCAGGTTGGCGAATCGGTCGACCAGCTTGAACGGCGAGTAGACCGGCGGCCCCGAGGCGAGCAACGCCAGTTGGGCATCCCAGTCCTTCGACGTCGCCTGGGCCCGCACCTTCTCGGTGTGGCCGGCGAAAGCCGGGATGAGGATGCCCGGCCCGGTGTCGGGGCGTCGTTCCCGGACCACGAGATGCGCCAACAGATCGCGGGTGGTCCAGCCCTCACACAAGGTGGGCGCGTCGGGGCCCACCTTTCGAAGGGTCTCGACGAGGGCTGCTCTTTCCTTCTGCGCTCCGGTCACACGACCACGGTAGCGACAACGCCGTGGTCTCGTTCCTCGACGCCGGTCAGTCCCCGACCGCGATGACCGTCGGCACGATCATCGGACGGCGACGATAGGCGGTCGACACCCAGCGCCCGACCGCACGGCGAATCCCCTGGGCGATCCGGTGCGTGTCGGAGACACCCTCGGCCGCCAGCGAATCCAGCGTCTGGTTGACGATGTCCGCCGCCTCCTTGAGCGCGTCCGGGTCGTCGGAGAAACCGCGTCCGGAGACCTCGGGTGTGCTCACCGCACGGCCCGTCGTCACGTCCACGGCGACGGTGATGGCGATGAATCCGCCCTCCCCCAGCACGAGCCGTTCGGAGAGCGTCGACTCCCCCACGTCGCCGACCGAGAGGCCGTCGACGTAGACGTGCCCGACCGGAACCCGTCCGACGATGTCGGCGCGACCGTCGACGAGGTCGACCACCACGCCGTCCTCGGCGAGGACGACCCGGTCCTCGGGCACACCGGTCGCTACCGCGAGCGCGGCGTTGGCGCGCAGGTGCCGCCATTCGCCGTGCACGGGCATCGCATTCGAGGGGCGCACCGCGTTGTAGAGGTAGAGCAGCTCACCGGCCGAGGCGTGGCCCGAGACATGGACCTTCGCACTCTGCTGGGTGATGACGGTCGCGCCGCGCTTGGCCAGCCCGTTGACGACGGCGAACACCGAGTTCTCGTTGCCGGGGATGAGCGAGGACGCCAGCACGACGAGGTCGTCGGCCCGGATGTTGATCTGCCGGTGCTCTCCGCGCGCCATCCGGGAGAGCGCGGACAGCGGCTCGCCCTGCGAGCCGGTGGAGATCAGCACGACGCGGTGGTCGGGCAGGGTTGCCGCGGTGTCGAGATCGACGACGACGCCGTCGGGTACCGAGAGGTAGCCGAGATCCTGCGCGATCTGCATGTTGCGCACCATCGAACGGCCGACGAAGGTGACCCGCCGATTGTGGGTGTGCGCCACGTCGATGATCTGCTGGATGCGATGGACGTGGCTCGCGAACGACGCCACGATGACCCTCTGTGTGGCCTTGCCGATGACCTGGTCGAGCACCCCGCCGATCTGACGTTCCGGGGTCACGAAACCGGGCACCTCGGCGTTGGTCGAGTCCACCAGGAACAGGTCGACGCCCTCATCGCCGAGGCGGCTGAACCCGGCGAGGTCGGTGAGCCGGCCGTCGAGGGGCAGCTGGTCGAGCTTGATGTCGCCGGTGTGCAGCACGACGCCGGCGGGGGTCCGGATCGCGACGGCCAGGGCGTCCGGGATCGAGTGGTTGACGGCGAAGTACTCGCACTCGAACGGGCCGTGCGAGGTCTTCTGACCTTCGACGACCTCGACGAGCTTGGGTCGCAGGCGATGCTCGCGACACTTGGCCTCGACCAGGGCGAGCGTGAACTTCGCGCCGATCACCGGGATGTCGCTGCGTAGCCGGAGCAGGAACGGCAGAGCGCCGATGTGGTCCTCGTGGCCGTGGGTCAGGATCACCGCGTCGACGTCGTCCATGCGGTCTTCGATGTAGCGGAAGTCCGGCAGGATCAGGTCGACGCCCGGCTGGGCGTCCTCGGGGAAGAGCACACCGCAGTCGACGATCAGCAGACGGCCGTTGTATTCGAAGACGGTCATGTTGCGGCCGATCTCGCCGATCCCGCCGAGCGCCACCACGCGCAGACCACCCTTGGGCAGTCGGCGGGGTGTGCCCAGTCGGTCGACAGGGGCCGGGGTTGCCGGTTCGGGCCGGCGGCCGCCGCGGGCGTCGCCGCGCTCGTGGCGGGGGCGACGGGTGTTCGACGCGGGACTCGCCGGACGCTTGGCCGCGTGCTTCGGCGAGTTCGCGTCGGACTTCGGTTCCGATGATCCGGTCCGCTCGGCTCGCGCGCGCCGGGGTTGCCGTGCCTTCGAGGTCACCTCGACAGGCTCGGCGGACGAGGTGGGCTCGGCGGACGGGGTCGGCTCGGCGGACGGGGTCGGCTCGGCGGGCGGGGTCGGCTCGGCGGGCGGGGTCGGCTCGGCGGGGGGCGGACTCGGCGGGCCGGCCTTGCGGGCGGCGGCCCGGCGTCGGGTCCGGGGGCGGACGGTGCCGGTGGTGTCGTTGCCGGTGGTGTCGTTGCCGGTGTGGGGGCCGGTGGTGTCGTTGTCCGTCATCAGACCAGCACACCCGCCGCGCGCAGATCCACGATCAGTTCCTCGATCTGCGCCGGGTTCGCGGGCACCTGCGGCAGGCGCGGGTCGCCGACCTCCAGCCCGAGGATGCGCAGTGCCGCCTTCACCATCGTGACCCCGCCGAGGCGCCCCATGGCGTTGACCAGCGGCAGCATCGAGGTGTTGATCGCGCGGGCGGTCGGCAGATCGCCCTTCTCGACAGCGATCTGCATGTCGCGCAGGCGATCCGGGACGAGGTGGCCGATGACGCTGACATAACCGGTCGCGCCGATCGACAGCCACGGCAGGTTGAGTGCGTCCTCGCCGGACAGGTACTCCAGGCTGGTGCTGGCGATCAGGCCGGCCGCCGAGTGCAGGTCGCCCTTGGCGTCCTTCACCCCGCGGATGTTGGGGTGTTCGGCCAGGGCGAGCATCGTCTCGTTCATGATCGGGACCACCGATCGCGGCGGGATGTCGTAGAGCAGCACCGGCAGCGCGGTGGCGTCGGCGACGGTCCGGAAGTGCGCGAGGAGCCCGGCCTGCGGCGGCTTCGAGTAGTACGGGGTCACCACGAGGAGCGCGTGAGCACCGATCTTCTCGGACTCGATCGCGAACCGGACGCTCTCGGCGGTGTCGTAACTGCCTGCGCCCTGGGTGATCCGGGCCCGGTCGCCCACCGCGTCGAGGACCACCCGCAGCAACTCGAGCTTCTCCGGCACGGTGGTGGTCGGCGACTCACCGGTGGTGCCGGACACGACCAGCCCGTCACATCCCTTGGCGACCAGATGGTCGGCGAGGACGGCGGCCTTGTCCAGATCGAGGCTTCCGTCCGGGCGGAAGGGGGTGACCATCGCAACCACGTTCGTCCCGAAGGGATGCTCGTGCAGCGGTTCCTGGACTGCGTTCATGGTGCTCAAGGCTACCGCCTCCCTGTTGGTGACGATCCTCACCCTTCCAGCACGAATGGTGAGGTGGCGACCTCGGTCCCGTCGGCCAGGGTGCCGATCTCGAAATCGCCGAACACGGTGGGCGCCACCCGCATCAGCTGGCGTAGACACTCCACCGCGAGCTGGCGGATCTCGACGTCGGCGTGCTCGGTGGCGCGCATGCCGACGAAGTGCCGCCAGGCGCGATGGTTGCCGGTGACGACGATCTTCGTCTCGGTGGCGTTCGGCAGCACGGAGCGAGCAGCCTGACGTGCCTGTTTCCGACGCAGGATGGCGTTGGGGACGTCGGCGAACTTCGCCTCCAGCGCCGCGAGGAGCTCGGTGTAGGCCGCCCGGCTCGCGTCGGTCGCCGCGGCGAAGAGGTCCTCGAGTTCCGGGTCGCCCACGATCGCCGGCGGCGCCACCACGTTGGAGTCGTGCTCGGGCACGAACCGCTGGGACAGTTGCGAGTACGAGAAGTGGCGGTGCCGGATCAGTTCGTGGGTGCACGAGCGGGAGATGCCACTGATGTAGAACGTCACCGATGCGTGTTCGAGCAGCGACAGGTGCCCGACCTCGAGGATGTGCCGCAGGTAGCCGGCATTGGTGGCGGTACGCGGGTTCGGCTTGTCCCAGCTCTGATAGCACGCCCGGCCGGCGAACTCGACCAACGCCTCACCGCCCTCGGCGTCGGTGCTCCACGGCACGTCTTCCGGCGGGGTGAACTGGGTCATCGCCACCATCTGCACCTTCAGCGGCACCAATTCGGACACGCATGTCTCCTGTCGTCCGTCGCGGCCACACGTCCGCGTGCCGCGCGGTATCCGATTCTCCCCCACCACGTGAGTACCGCACCGTCGGGCTCCGCCCGCGGTAGAGTCCCTGCAGGCGTGGGCGAGTACCCGGGGGTGGATGCGATGACGACGCGACGCGACTTCCTGCGCACGGGCGCGGTCGTGACCGGAGCGGCGCTCGCCTCCCCCGCCGTCGTCGCCCAGGGCGCCCCGCGGTCGCCCCGACCCCCGTCGGCGGCGGTGTTCCGGCACGGCGTGGCGTCCGGCGACCCGCTCCCCGAGGCCGTCATCCTGTGGACCCGCATCACCCCGACCCCGGTTGCGACCCCCGGTTCCGGCCTGGGACCGGAGAGCCTCGTCCGCTGGGAGATCGCCCGGGACCCCGGCTTCGGCGCCGTCGTGGCCGCGGGCGAGGTGCGGACGTCCGCCGACTCCGACCACACGGTGAAGGTCGACGCGTCGGGTCTGACGCCGCGCACCTGGTACCACTACCGCTTCACGGTGCTGTCCGGACCCGCGACCGGTGCGGTGTCGCCCGTCGGTCGCACGTGCACCGCCCCCGCGACGGGTGCCGACGTCGCGAAGATCCGTTTCGGCGTCGTGTCGTGTGCCAACTGGGAGGCCGGATACTTCGCCGCCTACCGGCACCTGGCCGCGCAGCCGGCCCTCGACGCGGTGGTCCACCTGGGCGACTATTTCTACGAGTACGAGACCGGGCGGTACACCGGCAAGACCGGAACCGTCCGGCCGCACGACCCCCGCCACGAGACCATCACGCTGCGCGACTACCGGACACGCCACGCGCAGTACAAGACCGACCCCGATCTCGCCCGGCTGCACCGGGTCCTGCCGTTCATCTGCATCTGGGACGACCACGAGTCGTCGAACGACTCGTGGTCGGGCGGGGCGGAGAACCATCAGGCGGGCGAGGGCTCCTGGGCCGCACGGCGCACCGCCGCGCTACGCGCGTACGCCGAGTGGATGCCGATCCGCCCCGCCGTCGACACCGCGGGCCGGCACCTGTTCCGCAGGCTCCGCTTCGGCCGTCTGCTCGAATTGTCCATGCTGGATCTGCGCTCCTACCGCGACCTGCAGGTCAGCGCCCGGTCGGCGGCCATCGACGATCCCGCCCGCTCGATCCTCGGCCGGTCTCAGATGTCGTGGCTGACCAACGGACTCACGTCGTCGGAGACCCGCTGGAAGATCGTCGGCAACCCGGTGATGATCACCCCGGTGCTGATCCCCCCGCTGGACCCGCAGACGACCGGGGCCGTCACCGCGCTGCTCGGCATCCCGCGCGAGGGCATCCCGTACAACGCCGACCAGTGGGACGGTTACGCGGCCGATCGTCGACGGCTCCTCGAATCGCTGCGACGCAACCGCGTCGACAACGTCGTCTTCATCACCGGCGACATCCACTCGTCGTGGGCGTGCGACATCCCGGCCGACCCGGCGAACTATCCCGGCGGCGGGACTGTCGCAACGGAATTGGTCGGCACCTCGATCACGTCGACCAACATCGACGACATGCTGAACGTGCCCGCGAACACCGCCGGGGTCGCGGTGTCCTCGGCCTTCGCGGCCACGAACCACCACGTGCGCTGGAGCGAGTTCGACGCGCACGGGTATTCGGTCCTGACCGTGACGCCGGCGGCGACGCAGATGGACTGGTACTTCGTGCACGACAAGACGAATCCGCGCTCCGGCCAGTATTACGCGAGGTCTTACCGGGTCGCGAACGGCACCCAGCGGGTCGTACCGGCGGGCGGGCCGGTCGACTAGCTGCCCGTCTCGACCTGATCCAGCAGCGCCGACAGCTTCGCGTGGGTGTCGGGCCAGCCGTGGACGGCGATCGACGTGATGCCCAGAGCCTTGACCGGGTAGTCGTTGCCGCCCTCGTCGAGCCGGTCACCGAAGAACAGGATGTCGCTGGTGCTGAGGCCGAGGATGTCCATCAACTTCAGTGCGCCGTAAGCTTTGTCGATGCCCTTCTTGGTGACGTCCACCGACGTCGAACCGCCGCTGCGCACCTCGAGGTCGGGAAGTCGCTCGGCGGCGTAGGCCCGCAGGGACTCCTTCTTCGCTCCGTCGGGGTCCCAGGCCGCCTTCGCGTCGACGGGCGCCTTCTGCCCCAGCGCGCTGAAGGTGATCTGGCTGCCGCGGTCCTCGAGGATGTCACCCCACGTCTCGCTCTCCCACAGGCCGAGCTCTTTCGCGCCGGCCTCCAGCACGTCGAGCGTGCGCTGCTTCTCGTCGTCGGTGAGGAATTCGGCGTAGACCGTCTCCCAGTCGTTCCCGGACCACCGCACGTACTGCGTTCCGCACGTCGGCATGAGGTGGAGGTTGGCGACGCTGTCGAAGTTGCCGAGCCGCGCGAGAACCTGCTTCTCGAACTGGGTGAAGTTGCCGCCGGAGATGATGCAGCCCAGGCTCACGTCGAGCATCCGCCGCAACAGATCGACCATCTGGTCGTCGAGCGGGCTCTTCGACGGGGCCAAGGTGTCGTCGAGATCGAACATCACCAATCGGTAGTCGTTGCCCTCATACGACACGGTCATCGCTTCGTCTCCCATCGCTGTCGTGAACTTTCGATCCTCAGCATTGCATCACCCGGTGTGGGTCACGCGACGTGCAGCAACTGTTGCAGGTCGGGCGCCAGGTCGCCGCGTCCCGACACGACGACATCGTCGAGGTCCTGCCAGCCGGCGAAGCTCCGCAGATCCGCGGACAGCCGTTCGGCGACGAGGCCCCGGGAACGACCCGGCTCGCAGTAGGCCCCGAGCACCTGCAGGGTGCGGTTCTTGCGGTCGGCCTTCAGGTCCACGCGCGCGGCGATGTCGGTGCCCAGCAGATACGGCAGCACGTAATAGCCGTGCACGCGTTTGTGTTCGGGCACATAGATCTCGATGCGGTAGTGGAAGCCGAAGAGTCGTTCGGCGCGGGGGCGGAAGAACACGAGCGGGTCGAACGGCGACAGGATCGCCGAGGCGTCGACGCGCCGCGGGATAACCGCGCCGGCGGCCAGGTAGGCCGGGTCGCGCCAGCCGTCCACGGAGATCTCCTGCAGCACACCGTCCTCGACGAGTTCGGCGACCGCGGGCCGCGCGTCGGCCGGCCGCAGCCGGTAGTAGTCGGCCAGATCGGCCACGGTGGCGACACCCAGCGCCTGGGCGGCACGGCTGACGAGTTCACGGTGCGCCTGCCCACGGTCGGGTCGCAGCGCGACGATGTCCGCGCCGACAATCCGTTCGGTGAGGTCGTAGTGCCGCACGAAGTTCCCGTTGCGGACCGCCGACAGGTCACCGGCGGCGAACATGGCCTCGCACAGGTGCTTGACCTCACCGCGCTGCCACCAGCTCCCGGCTGCACCGGGTTCACGTTCGATGCCCAGTTCCGCTTCGATGGCGCGGGGCGTGGTCGCGCCCGCGTTCTCGATCACCGCCCGGACATCGCCGACCAGCGACCGGTTGCGCCGCATCACCTCTCGCGTGTGTCGATACCGGCCTTCGGCGAATTCGTCCATCCGCCATCGGAAGAGGGGCCAGTCGGACACCGGGATCAGCGCGGCTTCGTGGGCCCAGTACTCGACGAGCAGCCGTCGACCGCGCCCCGGCTGCCACGCGGCGCGGTGCAACAGGTCGGGATCGTAGGCACCCAGGCGAGAGAACAGCGGCATGAAGTGCGCACGCGCGGCGATGTTGACCGAGTCCATCTGCAGCAGCCGCGTCCGGCCGACGACGCGCTTCAGGTGTGCCATGGTGGGCGCGGCGGCGGGCCGGCGGTCGGTGAAACCCTGTGCGGCGAGCGCGATTCGACGCGCCTGCGCGATCGAGAGACGATCCGGCGCCATCAGCCCTGCCGAGCGCGCCGATAGTCGACGAAGCGATACCCGATGCCGCTCGTCGAGGTCTGCCACTCACCGCGATGTGCCAAAGCCCACTCGTCGGTGATCTCCGGGGCAAACGCGTCGGCGCCGTCGACCTCGACGTCGATCTCCGTGACACACAGTTCGGTGGCGAATTCCATTGCCAAGCGGTAGATCTCGCCGCCGCCGATGATTCCGACCCGTTCGCCACCGGCCAGCTCGAGCGCCTCGGCGACCGATCCCGCGACCGACGCGCCGTCGGCCGACCAGCTCGCGTCGCGGGTGACGACCACATTGGCGCGACCGGGCAGCGGCTGAAATCGCGGCGGCAGCGAATCCCATGTCTTGCGGCCCATGACAACCGGGTGCCCGACCGTCAGTTCCTTGAACCGCGCCACATCTTCGGGGACCCGCCACGGGATCGTGTTGTCCCGGCCGATCGCCCCGCCGCGTCCCTGCGCCCAGACCAGGCGCACCTCACGCGAGCCCTCCCCCGCGAGGTCGGACGTCACACCGCCACCGGGGCTTTGATCCCGGGATGGGACCGGTAGTCGACGATGGCGATGTCGTCGTACTCGTAGTCGAAGATCGAATCCCGCTTGCGCAGTTCGAGTTTCGGATATGGGTACGGGTCGCGTGACAGTTGCAACGTCACCTGCTCGACATGGTTGTCGTAGATGTGGCAGTCGCCGCCGGTCCACACGAACTCGCCGACCTCGAGGCCCGCCTGCTGGGCCATCATGTGCGTCAGCAGCGCATACGATGCGATGTTGAACGGCACGCCGAGGAACAGGTCGGCGCTGCGCTGGTACAGCTGGCACGACAGTTTGCCGTCGGCGACATAGAACTGAAAGAACGCGTGGCAGGGCGGCAGTGCCATCTGCGGGATCTCCCCCACGTTCCATGCGGACACGATGTTCCGGCGCGAATCGGGGTTGGTCTTGAGCAGGTCGAGGGCGGCCGCGATCTGGTCGATGTGCTCGCCGGACGGCGTCGGCCAGCTCCGCCATTGCACGCCGTAGACGGGTCCGAGTTCACCGTTCTCGTCGGCCCACTCGTCCCAGATCGAGACCCCGCGCTCCTGCAGCCATCGGACGTTGGAGTCGCCGCGCAGGAACCACAGCAACTCGTAGACGATCGACTTCAGATGCACCTTCTTGGTGGTGATCAGCGGGAAACCCTCGGCGAGGTCGTAGCGCAATTGCCTGCCGAAGAGGCTGCGCGTCCCGGTCCCGGTGCGGTCGGCCTTCGGCGTCCCGGTCTCCATGACGAGGTTCAGCAGGTCCTCGTACGGAGTCGGGATGGTCCCGGTCGATGACATGTCGCGGATGGCCGTGCTCACGGGTGCCAGTCTAGGCAAAGCAGTAGTCGCACCGCCGGGCGCACGACACGGCCCCGACTCGGCCTGTGACGGCTGTGACACGTGTGATCCGAGCGGTAGGCTCCTCCCGTGGCCACCCGCAGCACCACCCGCGCCAATCGGTACGCGAAGCGTCGTCGCAAGCGTGTCGCCGCCCGCGACAACGACCTCACCGACGCCCAGTGGCTCGCGCTGCAGGAGGCCTGGGGTGGGTGCGCGTATTGCGGCGCGGTGGGCGTCGCCCTCCAGCGCGACTGCATGCTGGCCATCTCCCGCGGCGGCCGGTACACCGTCGCCAACGTCGTGCCGTGCTGCGGTTCGTGCAATGCGAGCAAGTGCAACTCCGAGGTCACGACGTGGATGCGGCGGAAGAAGCTGGACGAGAAGGCGTTCCTGGTCCGGCAATTCGAGGTGAGCCGCGCGCTCGCCGCCGCCGTCGACCCGGCCGCCGGCCAGGACGAGTGATCAGCCGGCTCGCGCTGCGCGTCGTACTCGTCCGGGTGAGGACCGGTGACGACATCAAACGTCGGATCACGCCGCGGTTCTCACCGAGTCACCGCGGTCACTGCGCCGAGTTGCGGGCGATGATCAGTTTGTCCGTGCTGCGCAGCGGTCCCGGCGATTCGAGGGTGCGACTCAGCGTGCCGTCACGGACGATCCCGATCACGTCGTCCGGCAGGTCCTGCGGCTCTCGTCCGATCTCGCCGGAGGTGACGGCGCGCTCGCGGATGGCCAGTCCGGTGGCCGGGGTGAGCAGATCCTCGATGACGTCGACGACGTGCGGAGTCCGTGTCGCGATGCCCATGAGCCGCCCGGCGGTCGCTGCCGAGACGACGACCGAGTCCGCTCCGGATCTCCGTAACAGGGCGGCGTTGTCCGCATCACGGGCCGCGGTGACGATTCTCGCGGAGGGGTTGAGTTGCCGTGCGGTCAGCGTGATGAGGACCGCGGTGGCGTCTCGGTGGGCACCGATCAACACGGTGCGCGCGTCGTCGACCTTGGCAAGGGCCAGCACCTCCCGCCGTGTGGCGTCACCTCGTACGGCCACCACGCCGAGCGCTTCGGCCGCCTCGAGCGGTTCCGGTTCCGAGTCGACCACGACGATCTGCGATCGGTCGACACCGGCATCGAGCAGCGCGTGGGCGGCGCTGCGTCCCTTTGTGCCGAAACCGACGATGACATGGTGGTCACGGAGCTGCTGCCGCCACCGCTGGATACGCAAGGCCTGCCGGGAACGCTCCGTCAGGACCTCGAGGGTGGTCCCGATCAGCACGACCAGGAACAACACCCGGAGCGGCGTGATCACGAAGACGTTGATGGCCCGGGCCTCGGCGGTGATCGGCGCGATGTCGCCGTAACCGGTCGTCGACAGTGACACCGTGACGTAGTAGAAGCTGTCGAGCAGCGTGAGCGGTTCGTCCGTGGAGTTGGTGTACCCGTCTCGGTCGAGGTAGACCACGAACGCGGCGATGCAGATGACGGTGACCGCGATGGCAACCCGCCGTCCGATGGCGCGCAACGGGTTCTGCGCGCGCTCGGGGACGGTGATCACGCCGACCGCGAGGTTCTCCTCGCCCTTGGGCCGCCGGCTCAGGAACATGCCCTTCCCCCAGTTTGCGCTCTCACCGTTCTTGTTGTTGATACACGTCCGGGATGCCGTCGTGGTCGTCGTCGCGCATCTCCTCTTCGGCGATCCTTCGATAGTGCCGGTTGCGCATCCGCAAGATCACCGCTGCGGCCGAGGCGGCGGTCAGCGAGCCGACCAGGACACCGATCTTGACGTACTCGGCGCGTTGGGAGTCCGGGTCATACGCCAGGTCCCCGATGAGCAGGGAGACCGTGAACCCGATGCCGGCGAGCATCGCGACACCGGTGACGTCGATCCATCGGATGCTGGCGTCGAGGGTGGCCCGCGTGAACCTGGCCAGCATTGCGGTGGTGCCGACTATGCCGGCCGTCTTGCCGGCCACCAGACCGAAGATGATGCCCAGCGCAACAGGACTGGTGAGCGCCTCGCCCAGCCCGCTCAATCCGCCGATCGTGACGCCGGCGGCGAAGAAGGCGAACACCGGGATGGCGAAGCCGGCCGAGATGGGTCGGATTCTGTGTTCGAAATGCTCTGCCAGGCAATGCCGGGTATCAGTCTGGTCGCTCTCGGTCCGACGGAGCACCGGGACCGTGAAGCCGAGGATGACGCCGGCGACGGTGGCGTGGACGCCGGACTCATGGACGAACGCCCACGTGAGCGCGGCCAGTGGCAGCAGGAGCCACCACGAAGTGATCCGCCGCTGCACGAGGAGGGCGAACGCCGCGAGTGGGATCAGGGCCAGGGCCAGCGCGGTGCCGTTGATGGAGTCGGTGTAGAACACCGCGATCACCGTGATGGCCAGCAGGTCGTCCACGACGGCCAGGGTGAGCAGGAAGGTACGCAGTGCGGCGGGCAGATGCGTCGAGATCACGGCCAGCACCGCGACCGCGAAGGCGATGTCGGTGGCGGTGGGAATGGCCCAGCCCTGCACGGCTCCATCCCCCGCCCGCATGGTGATCGCGACGAAGATGAGTGCGGGAACAGCCATTCCACCGACCGCCGCGGCGATGGGCAGCGCGGCCCGCGCGGGGTCGCGGAGGTCGCCGGCGACGAACTCGCGTTTCAGCTCCAGTCCGACGACGAAGAAGAAGATGGCGAGCAGACCGTCCGCCGCCCAGGTGGCCAGGGAGAGATCAAGGTGCAGACCGAGCGCGTCGGACCCCACATGGATGTCACCGAGGCCGAAGTAGGCGGCCGACCATGGCGAGTTGGCCCATACAAGGGCTACGACCGCGGCGACGAGCAGCAGCATGCCGCCGATGGTTTCGCGCCGGAAGATGTCGGCGATGCGGGAAGCTTCGGGCCAGGAGCCGCGCGAGAAGAGCGTCGGGGTGGCCCGACGTGAGTCGGTGTCAGTCATGGTGCGTACGGAGTCCTTCGTCGGGTGGGCTACGTACGCGTCGTGGCCGCCCCCTCGTGCAGGGCTCACCGTCAACGCGCAGCCGACCAGACTTCCCGGCACACCGCGTGTCAGTCTAACAGCTAGGCGCCTACGCGGCCCTCTGCACGGCGGGATCGGAGCGAGTTGCGTTGCGTGCCTTCCACTCCCACACGGCGTAGAGCACCTCGGTGGTGTAACCCAGGTCCATCCGACCACCGCCGACCGGGATGGTCGCGTCTGCGTCTATCCGGGCGTTCGGCCGCCACCCAACCGGTCTCTCGGTTGGGGGCGCCGCCTCGATCTCCGAACCGTCCGGACGATGAAAGGTGAACCGTTGCTCACCATGTGCGGTGATCGAGAACTCACCCCGATGCAACGACCGATGACACGACCCACACAACAAGATCAGATTGTCCGGATCGGTCCGCCCACCCGCCGACCAGAACACCACATGATGGGCATGCAGATGACGCGTCCGCCCACACCCCGGCACCTGACAACACCGATCCCGCACGAACAACGCCCGCACCAACGCCTTGTTCGGCGCCCGCTTCCGACGCCCCACCCCCAACAACGCCAACTTTCCCGGCCGCCCAGGCATTCCGCGGCTCACCACATCCCGCGTCGACGCCCCGCACCGGGCTTCGGCCACCTCGACCTCCGACAACGCCGGACCATCATCGAGATGAGCCGACTCCACCCCCTCACCGGCATGGATCAAGATCTCCGCACCCGGAGCAAGATCGGGCATCGCGATCCCCTCGTGCACCATGTCGGCCATCGCCACCACCGCCGGCGCCACATTCGACGGCACCTGCCGCCACAGATCCCGACGCCGAGACGGAACCACCTCCGAATTCTCGGATTCTGAACCTGATTCAGTGTTCCGCGGAACACTCCCTGCGGTAGGCAGATCCGGATCGTCGCAGGTCCGGGTGCGTTCATACTCCGCCCGCACCGACCCAGCAAGGAACCGCGCACCATCCAACGGACTCAACCGCAACGACACCGACAACGACCCATCCGCATTCCACTTCCACCGCCCGGTCGACTCCACCGGCGGCCGGCGTTCCTCCTCGACGCCCCGATTACGGTCGATCTGGCCCATCGCCCGCACCGCCCGATCCAACTGACTCGCCGTCGTCGACAACGCCAGATTCACCAACTCCGCCTCACGCTCCGGCGTGGCCACCCGTGTCAGGGCCCGAACCTTCGAATACGACAGCCGACCTTCGCGAAACGCCGTGCGGATCACCGGCAATTCTCGTATCGCCTTGGCGACCCTCACCTGCTCATGCGCCGTTCGCGGTGCGATGCCGGCCTTCCACGACAACCAGTGCGCCAGCGAATGAATCCCCGGCCCCCGCCACGACTCCCGCCCATCCAGTTCCGCCACCAGTTCAAGGAAATCCGCTGTCAGCGCCGTGATCTGAGCGGCATACCCCACCACCCGACCCTCGAGCACCTCATCAGACAACGACGCCGGATCCGCACCGTCGAACATCGACGACACATCCCCACCGCAACGAAAAGCACTGACCCCCACCGCAACCCCCTGAACCGAATGAGAAGTACAGCACCAAGGTATCGCCAGGCACCGACAATCCTCGAGCCTCAACCCAGGGTTCAGAGTGTTCCGCGGACTCGCGAGCTACCCCATCAACCCCGCCGCCACCGTCGCGCCGAGTTCCCAGCACGCTTCGCGGTCGTCCTTGCCCGGGGCGTCGGAGACGATGACGTGCTCGGCAGCCTTGGTCCAGCCGAGCCCGGCGGTGATCGAATCGACCGCTCGCACAGCCCCTTCGGTGCCCTGGTTGCCATGCAGGTACAGCCCGAACGGCCGACCCTGAGTCGAGTCGAGGATCTGGTAGTAGCTCACGTCGAACGCGTGTTTATTTGTCATATACTCCCCTACTATGAGCACCGCCCCGAGCAGCCACGTCCACGAACCTCGGCGCTCGCCGACCCGCGCCGTGATCTACACCCGCGTCTCCCGCGATCTCGCGAGCGGGCGCTCGGTTGCCGAGCAGGAGGCCGAGTGTCGGGTCGTGTGCGATCGGAACGGCTGGCCGGTCGCCGACGTGCTCACCGACAACGACCGCTCGGCTACCCGATTCGCGACCAAGGACCGGCCCCAGTACGCCCGCCTGAACGAAGTGCTGCACCCCGGAGATGTGCTCGTGGTCTGGGAACCGTCACGCGCGGGACGGTCGATGGAGCACTATGTCGATCTGCGCCGCCTCTGCACTGATCGAGGGGTGATGCTCTCGTACAGCGGAAAGCTGTTCGACCTCGATGACGGCGACGACCGGTTCACCACCGGACTCGACGCGCTGATCGCCGAGCGCGAGGCCGAGGACATCCGAAAGCGAATCAAGCGCGCCCACCGCGAGAACTTGGCTCAGGGCAGACCGCACGGTCGCGTCCCCTACGGCTACAAGATCATCCGCGACCCTGAGACCGGCAAGTCGGTGGGTCGGACCCCCGACCCCGACCGCGCACCGCTGATCCAGGAGGCCGCGCGTCGGGTCCTCGCTGGGCAGTCATTCGGATCGGTAGTGCGATGGATCGAGACCCAGGATCCGCTGGGCTGGAACTCCGCGAAGCTGCGCCGAATCCTCACCAACGCGACCTATGCCGGGTACCGGACCAATAGCACCACCGCGAACGGGAAGCGAGGGCCGCAGGAGATCCACAGCAAGGGCACGTGGGAACCGATCCTTACCGACGAACAGCACCACGACCTCGTGGCACTGTTCGCGGGCCGCAGGACCGGGCCGCGGGGAGCGCCGGTTAAATACCTGCTTTCGGGCATCGCCCGGTGTGCGGTCTGCGGTGATCACCTGTGGCGTGCCCGCAGCGGTCGGCGCAAGGACGGCAGCAACTACGAGGTCTACCAGTGCAAGACCCACTGCGTAGGCCGCAACATGGCCGCGATCGACGCGGTGATCAACTCGGTGGTCGAGGGCGTACTGACCAGCCCCGAATCGCTGACCGCGCTCGCCGAGGAACCGGCGACCGATCCGACGGCCCCGGCGCGTCTCGCTGAATTGCGCCAGCGACTGGAAGACGTGGAGAACGAGATCGCCGAGGGCCGGATGCCCGCAGGGACCGGGGCGCGGGTGGCGACCCGACTCGAGGCTCAGATCGCCGAGATGGAAGCCGAGACCGCACCGGTCTTCACCGATCCCGTGGTGCGCGAGTTGGCGACCGCACCCGATCCGGTGACCACGTGGCGTGAACTGCCCCTGGAGTCCCGCCGCGAGTTCATCCGCGCGACGATGACGATCACCGTCGATCGAGTCGGGCACCGCTGGCACGCACCCACCGAGGGCATCACCATCACCCCGGTCACGCCTTCGCACTCCACCGGGATCGTCTCGCAGCCTTGACCCGTTGATTCCCGGCGCTGAGAGCCAATCTCCGGCGCTTTCAGTCGATCTCGGCCTGGTTGTACCCCTCATCGGCGGCACTAGGGTTCAGATAGAGCGCCTGAGCGTCGCCGACCTTGGTTCGCACGATGTACTTCAGATCGATCAGCAAGTCGAACACCGCGTCGCGGACGCTGGCCCTCCGCAGTTTCTTCGGGCCGTGGGAGGTGTACTTGGACACCAAGATCGGTGCGTAGGGCTCGGCGTCGTGCTGGCGGATCAGCCAAGTCAGAACCGCTTTGGCGTCTGCGACCTTGATGTCGGCCTTGCGTCGGTCCGTGCTCGCGGTGGACGCCAGCCCGAGCACCTGCTTGGCGTTGGCGATGTACCACTCCTCGATCTCGATCGCGCGTTCCACAGCGTCTGATTCGATAAGCACCCCCCAACCGCTCGGGCCGTGCTCAGCCATGTGCAGATGCAGAGCGCGCCGCGCGATGCGTCCAGCGGACTTCGCCGCCCACTGGTCGAGGATCGGGTTGCCGCCGAGATCGCCGTCCCGGTCGAAGCGGCGGGCCTTGATCCGATTGGCGACAGATCTCATACGGACCTGGGCACCCTCGGTCATCCTGGCGGTGTGTCGGTCCTCGGCGTGCAGCCCGAGGGCCAGACCGATGACGGTTTCGTCGTAGGCGTGCTTGACGCGCCGGGAAACCGGCGCTTCATCAGACCGAACACCACGCCGGTACCGCGACCGCATGGACTCGGGGTAGGCGAACTCGATGCGCGCGAGAAGCCCCTTACCCATCAGCCGGTCGTTGCTCACCGCCTCCGACGCCACGATCGGCTGGGTAGCGACACACATCGTGATGGCGGGCTGATCAAGCCGGATGGAACCTCGGCCTGCACGGTCGGAGGACCAACTCTCGCCCGAATACCCGCTCAAGAACAGCGTCACCGGTGGCCTGTCGCTGTACCTGCCAGCGAGCATCTCGAACACGTCACCCTCGGCGTCGGCCACGATCATTCGTTCCCCCTGGGCATCGAGCAGCATCGACAGGGCTTCGGTGGTGACATCGGAGGCGACAAGGCGCGGTGCGGGACCCCGAGGCTCCTCGTCGTCATCACAGACCACCGACAGGGCTTCGGCGTCCACGGCATCCGACTCACAGCCCGCTACCGGACCTGCCAGTCCAGCGCTCACTGTTTCGATCGCAACGTCGTTGTGACGATCGATCAGTCGGGTCTCTGCATCACGCAGCGGACCAGACAGCATCAGCTTGAACGCGGGACTCTTACGCCCGCCGGACTCGTCCACGATCACGATGTAGGCGACCCCGGACTCGATCCAGTTGCCATCGTTGACCGCTACGTTCACACGCCCGCACAGAGCACCTGAGACCGCCCCGAGTGCCATCGGGGCGCACATCGAGACGTCGATGTCGAGTTCGTCGGCGACCGCGTGTGCCATGTCAGCGAGGACCGGTGGGAGGGCGTGCATCGGGAACGGGGCAACCCTGCCCACATCGAATCGCACGGGATCAGAGTCGAACAGCGCGCGGACTCTCTGCCGCTTGATCTCCCGCTGTGCGCCGCAGTCGCGGGCGATGCGGTCGGCGATCTCGTGCGGGTCGTCCAGACCGTGCTCGGCGGCGTAGGCAACGACATCGTCTCGGAACAGTCGCCGGTCGGTGAACTCCTCAGCGATTGCCGCGGGCACGACAACCAGGTCATCGATGGTCGGCGACCGATCGAGGCTGTCGAGATCTTCGCCGGTCAGATGCTTGAACGCTTCGTTGAGCTTGCGCCACCGGATCTCGCTGAGCGTGTGGTCGCGCGTGAACTCGTGCAGGGCTTCGAACGCGATCTCTCCATATCCGATGGCGTCGGCAGAGATGGAGCTGAGCACGTCGGCGAACTGCCGAGCGGACCACCACTTCGCAGGTACGCGCACGGCGGAGGCGCTCTGCTCATGCCCGCTTTGATCGGCAAATCCGTTGGCAGCGATGCTATTGTCGGTGTTGAGGGTCATTGGTCGTGATCTCTCGTATCTGGGTCCGCCGCCCGCTCGATGATTCTCGGCATCGGGCGGGCGAACTCGTTGTCAAGGCTGGTTTCCGAGGCCATCCGCAGACTCACCACGGCGTCAGCGGACGCCGATTCCCGGCGCTCAGATCGCCGCTCACGCCGAGTCACCGCCCGATGCGCCCTCGGGTGCGGGCCGAGCGCTCTCGACAGCCGAGGCGAGGCTGGTCAGCAGAACCGCCGCCCTCCGCAGCTCGTCGGGCGCGAACTTCGAGACCTGCTCAGCCACCCAGGATTCGGGGATCAGCGGAGAAGCGATCTCGGGGCCGGTGGTGGTTCCGCTGCCCGATCGCGAACGGACCCAGGCGTCTACCTCGGCGGCGTCGAACAGAAGGCGACGTGCTACGCGGTGAGCCGGGAGGCCCTGTTCGCGGTGAAGCCTGACGACGGTATCGCCGTCTTTGAGACCCAATCGACGGGCGACATCGTCCCTGGAGAGGAACCGGCATTCGATGGAAGGAGCAGACATCTGCGGGAACTCCATGCTCGAGTGGAGGTTCCGCAGCGATCCCCGAGCCGGACGGTCCATTCGTCCTCGGGTCAGCTACGTGGGCACCAAAGGGCACCCGGCGCGGCGACGGGACATCAGTCCTGCGCGCTGGCCTTCTCGGTCAGACCGTACCCGCAGGCGATGTGCGCACCAGCTCCCGATGGACACGGGGGTCGCTGGCGCGGCTTCGAGACCGATCATATGACGGTTGAGACCTTCGAGGCAAGGATCGACACGGCTTATGATGTTGTCGGACAATAGATCCCGAGCTTATCGGGATTGTGTCGGCGTTCTGGTCAGCTACCTGCGGCCCGAGCCGCTTCCCGCCGAGCAGGACACCGTCCCACAGCCCCCTGAGATCGGCGGCGATCCGACAACCTCGGTGAACTCTAGCCCGGTCTAGCCCAGGTCTAGCCCGCGGTCTAGCCCCGGGAGCCACGGTCGCATATACGCAGTTCAGGTGGCAGAAACGAGGTGTTGACCTGCGGAGGTCTAGCCCCTCTAGCCCCCACCTCCGCGTCGAGCTGGGTAGGTCTAGCCCCTCTCGCACTTTTCCCATCAGCTCCTAATTCAAGATCTATCTATCTATTCGACGTGAAGGGGCCAGGGACTCGGCGAAACTCGGCTCGTCGGGCTAGAGGGGCTAGACCCGCTCGTGAGACGACGCCGAAAACAGATCCTGAACAGCCGATACGCGATGATCGCGGCATGGGCTAGATGACGGGCTAGACCGGGGCTAGATCGGGCTAGAGTTCACCGACTGTCTCGGATCGGGTGGCGGTGGGACGGTGACCGACGCTAGAGCTACGCGCCACGACTCGATGCGACCTTGCCAACGAAAGCACCGCCCGTCGATGCATCGAGGAGAGATCATCGAGCGAGCGGTGCGGCGAGAGGGCTGACCACGACCTGGAAGTCGTTCCTCTCACCGCCGACCATAGCAGGACAGGACGCGGCAATAGCGCACTGCCACAACGCTTTTACCCGAGATATTCGGCATTCTCGGATTCACTCGCATCAGGTACGTTTCAGGCATGCCACATCGGATGCCCCTGGCCGCGGCCCACGAGCGCCAGGACAAGGTGCTCTACATGCGAGCCGTGCTCGGGATGAGCTGGCGTCAGATCATGCGCGAGGTCGGCTACACCTCGGTCGGTGCAGCCCAGCAGGGATACGCATCGGCGCGGCGACGCAACCAGATCCCCGACGGGGAGACCACGCTGGCCGAGATCCTTGAGCGACGACGCTCTCGCCTGATCACGTCGAACAAGGCGCTCGCCGAAGCAGTGCGCTCGGGTGACCATTCGGCGACCGCTTCGCTCCTGCGTACCCAGCTGGCCGACGACACCGAGCTGGCCAAGCTCTACGGGCTCCACGCTCCTGAGCGCCACCAGGTGGCTGTGGCTGTGGCAACCACCGAAGTCCTGGACGAACTGGAACAGAAGCTGACCGGCGTGATCGACGGAGAGGTCGTGGAGTGACTGACACCAAGCAGCAGCGCAAAGACACCATGCTCAAGGCCACCGGCTTAGCGCGGGTTATTGCCGAGGGTGATCAGGACCCCGAGACACTGCTCCAGGTCTCCGACACCCTCGACACCGCCCGACAATTGGCTGTGGGTGAGCTGACCGCCGATGGCATCGATCGTCAGATCGCCGAGCACATGGTGGCCCGGTTCGCCGAGGTCGATCCCGAGAACGGTCCCGCGTGGCTGTGGAACCTTCAGCAACTCGTCGCCAAGACCGTGGTCAGCTATTACGGAGACGCCAAAGCTCAAGCCTTGGTCGATGAGCTGAGGTGGGCCGACGCGATCGATCCGCCCGAGCCGTGGGAGATCGACCAGGCATCGCCGACGCCAGACGCCGAGATCCCGGCTCTCAGCTCAACGGAGACCGCCGAACAGGTCGATCCTGACCCCGAGGTACCCCTTGCCGACGTCGATCCGTCAGATCCGCTGTGGGACAACTCCGATGGCGACGGATCGACCGTCGAGAACCCTGATGCCGATCCGGTCGAAGTCATCGACGCCGAGGTGGTCGAGGTCGAGCGGGTCACCTCCTCGCAGACCACCCACAAGCTCCCGCCGGGACAGTTCTACTCACCGTCGAACCGACCGAGCTGGGAACGATCGCTGAAGCGGTCCAGGCCCTCGATCGAGATCTCCACCAGCTCCGCGCATCTCGACGATCGTCGATAGACGCGAGATCGTGGCGATCTAGGGCACAGCCCACCTGACCACCTCACTGTCGGGCATCGCTCGGCTATCTAGGGTCGGGTGCATCTTGTTGTCGCCGTTTCTATTTTGGTCTTAGACCCATACGAGACAGCGAGGAGCACGATCATGAGCAAGGGCCAGATCATCGGGTATCAGCGGGTATCGACCGCCGACCAGAACACCGCCCGGCAGTTGGACGGTATCGACATCGACAAGACGTTCATCGATCACGCCTCGGGCAAGGACACCGACCGTCCGCAGCTGGCCGCGTGTCTGGAGTACCTGCGCGAGGGCGACGAGCTGGTGGTCCACTCAATGGACCGGCTCGCCCGGTCCCTGGTGGACCTGCGTCGGATCACCGACGAACTCACCGAACGCGGGATCAGTGTGCGATTCGTCAAGGAGGGCATGACCTTCACCCGCGACGAGTCCGATCCCTGCTCGGTGCTGATGCTCTCGGTGATGGGCGCGGTCGCCGAGTTCGAGCGGTCGCTGATCCTGGAGCGCCAGCGCGAGGGCATCGCCATCGCCAAGGCCGAGGGCCGTTACACCGGACGCAAGCCCTCGCTCACCGATGCCCAGGCCCAGCAGGTCGTGGCGCGGCTGGGTGAGGGTGAGGCGGCGGCAGCGTTGGCTCGGGAGTTCGGCGTGAGCCGGGCGACGATCTACAACACCCGGCTGCGCGCCACCACCGAGGCGATGTCGGCATGAGCGCACCAGCAGCGGTGACCCCCGGCACGGTCGGCGACGGCTGGGACGACGCCCGTCATCGGATCGAGCAGATCGAGCCCGACCACCGGATGCAGGCAGTGAGACACGTGCTGGCACGAACCCCACTCGGCGACTTCGAGTTCGGGCAATGGAGTTACGCCCGCCACTATCACCGCACCCATCCCGGCTAGAGGACCGCTATACCCTCGTCACGGCCCCTCACCTGTCGCGCCCGCAGCCCAGGTGAGGGGCCGCTTGCATCTCCCCGGACCACTCGCCACAACACCGAGTTTCGCGGAGAAGCATTGCGCTACAACGAATTACCGGCGTTGCGCCGTTGCGTCGCACGTGCGCAGCGTGCAGTATGTAGGCCATGAGGACCACCATCGCCGCCCAGGGCGATCTCCCGGCCTCCGCCGACCTGTCGGCCTCGCAGTGGTCGGCGAAGTTGGCAGCCCTGGTGGGCCGTGGGGCAGCCGACGACGACCCCCGCGTCATCGGCTGCCGTGCCGCGCTGGCCTTCCACCGCGTGCGTCGAGTCATCGACGCCGAACGCGGCCACCTCGATCCCGCCGATGCCGATGCCCTCCAGGAGGCGCTGACCATGAGCTAACCCCATGTGTTGCCCGACGAGCCTCGGCGTCGGAAGCAACAGACCCGGATCGATCACGATGCTCGACCCACCGCCGTGTCCCACCTGGACGCGCGCACACCGAGGAGACCAGCGATGCCGACGACCACCCAGACCACCACCACCCGATCCCGACCCACCGACGACGAGATCGAGACCGCGATCCTCTCCGCCCTGGCCGATCTCGGCGCTTCGGACGGCGAGATGGTGCAGTGGAGCCGGGTTCGCGCTCTCCTCCCCCGGTGCGGGTTCTGGCAGGCTCACGAAGCCCAGGACAGGCTGTGGCGGCGCGGAGATCTCGTCGTCGTGCAGATGCACGGATCGCCGTTGATCGGCCTGGCCGACGAATGCTCACGAATGGCTGACGCCGCCCGCCAACAGCGCGGTGAGCCTCGACGAGCGCTGGCCGTGTGATCCCCATGAACCGGCGATCTTCCACCGCACCGTCGAGACCGGCGATCGACATCGACGCCTACCGACTCCTCGGCCAGCTGACCTCCCGAGCCTTCACCGAGGGCCGTCTGGACACCTCCGGCCTGGCCGAACTGACCCGGCACGTACTGGATCTCGACCTCGTTCGAGCCCACGCCGTGCTCAGCCCTTCACCGACTCCTGTTGCCCACCAGACTGTTTAGGAGACACCACCATGCCGATCAGCGGCTACATCAAGCCCCGTCCCGAACGCCGACCCTCGCCGATGCCCGTCTTCGACCAGGACAGCTTGCGTGAGCGTCGTCGTCACTGGCTGCCGGTCACCCTCGACGGCAACTTCCACCTCGACTCCGAGGTCGCCGCCATCTGTGGCCCGTTGGCCCAGCGGATCGCCGCCCAGCCCCACGCAACCGGGTACATCGGCTACGTCGAGACCGTCGCCAGAGCTGTGGGAGAGCTGTGTGCAACCGTCGCTGGACTCACCGCCGACGCCAAGCTCCGGGGTCTCATCGGTGCCGACCGCAACCGCGCCCGCGACGCCCTGCGCACGGTCTGCCGCACCGCGGTCCCCACGATCACTGCCGACATGCTCACCGACGAATCGTGGGTCACGCCTCTGGTCGAGCTGGCCCGCCGCGACACCGACTCCCTCGCACAGCTCCTCGGCCACCAGGCGACCGACCGGCGCGGTGGAGAAATTGCCTCCGACACCCTGCTCACCGTGCTGCGCGATCTGGACCGTGCGGCCCTCGATACCCGCCGTCGCATCGACAAGGCCGAATACTGGCGCGCCCAGCGAACCACGTCATCGACCACGCCCCGGCGAGACGACGCCCAGAGCGCTCAGGACACGTTGCGGGAGCTGGGGATCGACACGGACTCGGGGACGACGACGTGAACACCACCACCACCACGACGCCCACTACCGAACAGGAGATCTCACGATGACCGCTCCCGCCCGCACCCCGGACCTGTCTCCGGTCCGCTTCGAGGCACCGCTGGTCAACCCGTCCCCGCAAGGCCTCTACTACTCCACCGCCTGGACCGACCAGGCCGGCGCGCCCCGCTGGCTTGCCTCCGGAGTACAGGTGCGCCCCCACAACTTCGGCGGCGAAGACGCTTTCGGTATCTGGGGCGCGGAATGGTGCGGCGACCCGGGCGACGAGCTGAAAGACGGTGTCCGGCCCGACCCCGAGACCGAACCGTTCGAGGCGCTCACCGTGTGGGCCTTCGACGAATGTGACCTCACCGCGCCCAGCCAGCACGAGGTGCGCGCCCGCGTCCAGCAGAACTTGCGCCTGATCGAACCTGTGGCGGTGGAGCGCGAGTTCGCTGCCCGCCTCATCGCCGACGCCCCGCCCGGACCCGAACCCACCGGCATCGTCGGCGCGGTCGGCCACCTGGAGGCTCAGCTCGCCCGCACCAACACCATCGGCGTCATCCACGCCAGCGTCGAATGGGCCGCGCTCGCCGCCTCGGAGAATCTGTTGATCTACTCCGGGGGCAGCGCACCGCGCACCCCGATGGGACACATGTGGGTATTCGGCGGCGGGTACGTCCAGGGCCTCGGCAAGGCCCTGGTCGCCACCTCCCCGCTCTACGGCTGGCGCGACGTGCCCGAGGTGCGCGAGTCCATCGACGCCACCAACAACCGCTTCATCGCCATTGCCGAACGCTCGGTGGTCATCGGATACGAACACGCCGCGGCCACCGCCTGGCTCACCTGACCACCTGACAGCGGGCGAGCGTCAACCTCTCCGCCGCCCACGATGAGGCCGGGTCCGGGTCTGGCTGCGGGCCGCCGAACCCGGCCTCATCAGCGTCAGGCCACCACCGACTCACCCGTCCGCAGGAGGACCCCGCTATGACCACATCGAGCCGGGCGGCGCGCCAGGTGACCCGGCCTGCCCGTATCCAGCAGCGCACCGCCCCCGCACCGCCGACACCGGAGACCTCCACCATGACCGCCGCCCAGCGGGCGCGCTACGCCCTGGCCGTTCACGAGAGCGCCCACGCCGTCGTCGCCACCGTCCTCGGCCACGAGGTCAACGGTGTAACCCTTGACGGCGACAATCGCACCGGCGCATGCACTATCACCCAGCGGTTCGGCGGCGCACCGTCTGCCGAGATCGCCTACGCAGGTATCTACGGCGAGGCGTTCTACCTCAGCGGCGGCCCGCCCAGCACGGCGACCTTGCGTGCTGTGCTGACGCGACAGTCCCGCGATGAGAGAGCGATGACCGCAGCGGGCGATCCCCGGCCCGCCCAGGTGCCCCGACTGGTGGTGAACTGCTGGGCATCGATCAGCCTGCTGGCCCACCGGGTATATACGAACGGATCAGCGACCAAGGCCGACGTAGACGCCTCCCTCCAGATCCCCCACAACGACGACGATGGACGCGCCGCCGCCTTGGCAGTGATCCGCTCGGGCAGTGCGCCGGGAACCTTCACGATCCACCCGGTTGGGTCGCGGGACTGAGAGTCAGCTCCCGGTCCACCACTCGTTGACGAAGCCGGACCGCCGCGGCCGGAAGGCGGCGTTCAGCTCTTCGTCGTCCAGGATCGCGTAGTCGGTCTCAACGGCTTGGGCGATACCTCTGTTCAACCGGCTCAACGACCGCTTGATCTCGCATGGGGCTTCCAGCCCGCACGCCGGACACTTCCCGTCGCCGCCTTCGATCATGTGCTCGATGCTGTATCGGACCAGCATCTCCTTCCATCGGTTGCGCAGGGCGTAGAGCAGCCGCAGCTGCCGTTCGGGGTCCTCGCCCACCCACGGAGCCGCGCCTGGTCCGCCGTCGGAATCCCACACCGCGATCTCCTCCACGAGACCGGCGTCGAGGCTGTCGAGTGTCTGCTTGGGCAGGCACGGCGCGGGCTTCCGGCACTTCGCGCACTCCCCGCTGCCGTCATTGACCAGGTGCTCCCTGGTCAGCTCTACGAGGGTGCCGCGCCACTTGTCCAGCGAGGCCGACACGCGCTGGATCTCCGCATCGACATCGACCGGTGGCTTCGGGGGCGGCGACGGCTTGACCGGGCGACGCGGTGTGACCGGCTGCTCGCGGATCTCGCGCATCCGCTGCGCGCGGCGGCGGTCAGCGCTCACGAAGCGGAGCAGAGCCTCCTGGTCCTTGATCGAGAGCATCGAGTTGTGGTCGAGGGCGCGGACCCCGGCCTTCGCCCGGGCGTCGAGATAGGCGTTGCGGATCAGGCCGTAGTGTCGGCAGAAGTCGCGCACTGATCGGCGGACGAGGGGTTCATCTGTCACGGGATACCCCCGGGTAGGTGCCGTGACCACACAGACCGGACCGATGTGACCGATCCCCTGTTGCTCGGGTTCGCTCACCCTCTAGGCTGTAGCGGTATCGCCAAATACGCGTCGAGCCCTGTCGGAGTCCGCTCTGGCAGGGCCTCGGCGTCTCTGAGGCAGATCGGTTGAATCTGCCATTCATGATCGTAACCCCCGGCCCCGACTTCTGTTTTTGACGCGCAAATCAGCTGTGGATAGTTCGTTTCACGCTGCACCCTCGATCCGCCCAACTATGTCTCGATGTATGCCGGGAGGTCCTTCGTTGTCACGACCTCGCCGCGCATAGCACAAGCCAGCGCGTGTGCGGCACCCTCCGCGCTTATCCCAGCGTCACTCTCCTTCAACTCGAATTTCGTTCCGAAGAGCTTTCCTGGTCTTGGGTATTGGCCGACCGGAACAGCCACCCCATCGGGTGTCACGATGGTCGCAAATCGATAGGGCTTCGGCCCGCTACCGAGCGACCCATACAAACTGGGGACGATCCATCCGGTGACATGCCTCTGACCGCGCGGGACCTTGATGTATCGATTCGTCGAGACCAGGCGGTGCGAAGACGGCCCGACGCCCAGCCTCTTCATCTCCTTGGCGAACTCATGTGCGCGCGCACGTCCTGCCTCTGCCGCGCTCACAGCTGCGTTGGCCTGTGCGCTTCGCGCGGAGTTGATGCTCGATGCGTCGTCCCAGATACCCATCTATCGAGTATGCGCAGGTAGTCCGAGTCTCAGTGGTTCCGGCGACGGAGGTTCGCCCGGTCAGACGACATCACACGTTGTTGGACCGCCCTATGCGGTCAGCTCCACGTCACCCCTCCATCAGCTGGGCCGCAACGGTCGCACCCAGCTCCCAGCACGCCTCCAAGTCGGCCTTGGTCGGTTTCTCCGAGACCACCACGTCGGCTGCTGCCCGAGACCAGCCCAGGCCGGTGGTGATCGAGTCGAGCGCCCGCTGAGCGCCCTCGGTCCCCTGATTGCCGTGGAAGTAGGCCCCGAACGGACGCCCCTTGGTCGAGTCGAGGATCTGGTAATAGCTCTGGTCGAAGGCGTGTTTGAGAGCACCTGACAGATAGCCCAAGTTGGCGGGAGTGCCCAGCAGGTAGCCATCGGCTTCGAGGAACTCGCTTGCCGAAACCGAAAGGGCCGCACGGCGAACCACCTCGACGCCCTCGATCTCGGGGTCGGTCGCCCCGGAGATCACAGCCTCGAACATCTCCTGGCAGTGGGGCGATGGCGTGTGATGCACGATCAGCAGGCGACTCATCGCCTAGGTTTCCTCTGTCATGAACTCGGCTAGCTGCTGGTCGAACTTGTTACAGAGGCGGCGGACGAAGTCCACCCAGGCACGCACGCCCGCGAGATTGAGCGATCCCGGCGTCGCCCCCTTGTGGACGATCTCTCCGCGCACCTTGACGAGCTGGTGAACCTCGTCGCGAACCGACTTGTTTGATCGTCTCTGCCATCGCACCGCTGCAAGAGGGTCTACACCGAGCACGTCGCGGTACAGAATCGATACCTGTTTGGGGCTAGCTGTGTTGAGCCCGAACTCGGTGTTTCCGTCTCCAAGGGTTAGCGACTCAACCGCTCGCGGGATCTCGACGCGCCATGAGTCCCCCGCGAACAACCATCCATCGGCGATGTTCTGGGACGCCCAGGTGCGGAGCGCGTCAGGCAGCGCACCGGGGTCACGGTCGTTGCAGAGCGATGCGACAGTCTCGTTGAGTGCCTCTTCGACGTAGACTTCCCACGCCGTGTAGCAGAGCGCCACGCATGCTCGCAGCAAAGGACCGTACCCGGCCCCGGGCGGGCGTCCCCGGCTCGGGTCCTTCTGGGCAGGGTGGTTCTGCATCAGCGATTCGACATCACTGAGAAGCGCTTCCGCGCTATCGAGAGCTGACACGCCGGTTGTCTCCTTACTCACGCGGCCACCGATTCCATCGTTGACCAGCGACTCCTCGTACATGGGGGGTATCGCGAACTCAAATGTTTCAGTGCGCCGCTGATGTATCCGAGGTTGGCGGGCGTGCCGAGGAGGTACCCGTCGGCGTCGAGGAAGTCGGAGGCGGTGACGGCGAGCGCCGCGCGTCGGATCACCTCGACGCCTTCGATCTCGGGGTCGGTCGCACCGGCCACGACGGCCTCGAACATCTCCTGGCATGCCGGTGACGGGGTGTGGTGGACGATCAGCAGCCGGCTCATCGGACTACTGCTCCCGGCCGTGGTACTGGGCGACAGCCCGTTTCATCATCGAGCGGGCGCGGGTGCGGTCGCCGGCGTAGTCGTAGGCACGGGCGATGCGGTAGGTGTTGCGCCAGTCGCTCGGGTCGGCCTCCCATTCGGCCTTCACCTGGGCGAAGAGTTCGTCGGCCGCGTCGCGCTCCATCCGGCCCGATGCGCGGTGCGGCAGGTTCGAGATGTCGAGTTCACGTCCCTCGTCGGCCATGATGGCGGCGAGTTTCTGGTGCTCGAGGCCCGCCCGCAGCGTCGCGTAGACCAGCCACGCCCCGATCAGCGGCAGCGCGATCACGCCCAGACCGAGACCGATCCCGGCGGCCGACCCGGAGGCGATCAGCTGGAAGCCACGCCATCCGAGCAGAACGAAGTACACGATCAGCGCCACGACGAGGAATGCGATCATCCAGACGATCGGACGGGAGTCCTTCTTCCGCGGGCCCAGACGAGGTGCGCCGCCCTCGGTGTCGTCGTCGTGGGGCGGTTCGTTCGGCGGGCCGGAGGAGGTCATCGTCAGAGGTCCATCAGTTCTTCGAGCCCGATCGTGAGTCCGGGACGGCCGGCGATGCTCCGCACGCCCAGGAGCACTCCGGGTGCGAACGACGCCCGGTCGAGGGAGTCGTGCCGGATGGTCAGCGTCTCGCCTTCGGTGCCGAGCAGCACCTCCTGATGCGCGACGAGTCCCGCGAGCCGCACCGAGTGGACACGTACGTCATCGACGACCGCGCCGCGGGCGCCGTCGAGTTCCTCGGTCGTGGCATCGGGGCTCCGGCCGACGCCCGCCTCGGCGCGAGCACGGCCGATCAGCTCCGCGGTCCGATAGGCGGTTCCCGACGGCGCGTCGGCCTTGTGCGGGTGATGCAACTCGATGACCTCGACCGAGTCGTAGTACTTGGCGGCCTGAGCCGCGAAGCGCATCGACAGCACTGCGCCGATCGCGAAGTTGGGTGCGATGAGGACACCCACCCCGGGGTTCTCCGACAACCAGCCGCGCACGGTGTCGAGGCGTTCCTCGGTGAATCCGGTGGTCCCGACGACGGCGTGAATTCCGTTGGCGATGAGGAACTTCAGGTTGTCCATGACCACATCGGGATGGGTGAAGTCGACGACGACCTGGGTCTCGGTGTCGGTGAAGAACTCGAGTGAGTCACCTTTGTCGACGCCCACGGTGTAGGTGAGGTCGTCGGCATTCTCGACCGCCGCGACGATCGCCTGCCCGACCTTGCCCTGGCTGCCCAGGACGCCCACCTTGATACCGCTCATGTCCACCTCTTCGTGTCGTGTCCTGCCGGCCGAGTCGCTGCCGGGCCAGTCTAGTGGCGTCTCTCCTCAGAAGATCGGGGCACCGCCGCGGCGGTGTTCGAACACCAGCGACGTCGTGGTGCCTGCGACCTCCGGCCGGCCGTTGAGTCGTTCGACGAACTGGCGCAGCGCCTCGGTGTCGGCGGCGGCGACATGCAGCAGGTAGTCGTCGGTGCCGGCGAGGAAGAACACGTCGATCACCTCGTCGTGGGTGGCGATCTCGCCGACGAAGCGCCGGATCTGACCGCGCGCGTCGGACTGCAGACTGACGGCGACCATGGCACGCAGCGGGCGCCCCAGCGCCGCCGGGTCGACGTCGGCGAAGAAGCCGCGGATGATGCCGAGGTCGACGAGCCGACGCAGTCGGCCGTGGCAGGTCGACGCGGCGATGCCGACGCGCTGCGCCAGTTCGCTGTTCGGCATCCGCGCATCGGACTGCAGCAGGCGTAGCAGCTCCCGGTCCGTCGCGTCGAGTTCACCGGCCCGAACATCCTTCGGTGTGGTGGCCATCGCACCCTCCGTCCTCACACGATCGTCGGCAGACCGAGCTGCACGAGAATATTCTTCCGCACGATTGTGTCATGGCCGATGTTCCTTCACTCTTAAAACCAGTTCATCGAGGAACGTTCAGGAGACCACAACCCGACGGAGTCATCATGCGCATCGGCATCCCCACCGAGATCAAGAATCACGAATACCGCGTGGCCATCACCCCCGCCGGCGTCGCCGAACTCCACCAGCGCGGCCACGACGTGATCGTCCAGGCCGGCGCGGGCGAGGGATCGGCCATTGCCGACAACGACTTCAAGGCCGCCGGTGCACAGATCTTGGGAACCGCCGCCGCGGTCTGGGAGCAGGCCGAACTACTGCTGAAGGTCAAGGAACCGATCGCCTCGGAGTTCGCGCTGATGCGTCGGGATCAGACGCTGTTCACCTACCTGCACCTGGCCGCCGGCAGGGCCTGCACCGACGCGTTGCTGGCGTCGGGCATCACCTCCATCGCCTACGAGATGGTCCGGACCGCCGACGGCGCGCTCCCGTTGCTGGCCCCGATGAGCGAGGTCGCCGGACGCCTCGCACCGCAGGTGGGTGCCTATCACCTGATGCGTTCGGCGGGCGGTCGGGGCGTACTCATGGGCGGCGTGCCGGGAACCGAGCCCGCCGACGTGGTCGTTCTCGGCGGTGGCGTCAGCGGCGTGAACGCGGCGCAGATCGCGCTCGGCATGGGCGCCCAGGTCACCGTCTTCGACATCGACATCGCCAAACTCCGCTCGATCGACGCCCGCTTCGGCGGCCGCGTCCACACCCGGTACAGCACGGCCCTGGCAGTCGAGGAGGCGGTCGTCGGTGCCGACCTCGTCATCGGGGCCGTCCTCGTGCCGGGTGCTAAGGCACCGGTCCTCGTCTCGAACAGCACGGTCGCCCAGATGAAGCCGGGCGCGGTGCTCGTCGACGTCGCGATCGACCAGGGCGGCTGCTTCGAGGACTCTCGACCCACCACCCACGACGACCCGACCTTCGCCGTCCACGACACCGTCTTCTACTGCGTCGCGAACATGCCCGGCAACGTCGCGCGTACGTCGACACAGGCGCTCACCGGTGCGACCCTCCCCTACGTCCTCCGGCTGGCCGAATCGGGACCGGAGCAGGCGTGCGCAACCGACCCGGCACTCGCCTCGGGACTGAGCACGCGGCACGGTCAACTGTTCACCGCCGAGGTCGGCGCCGCACTCGACCTGGACGTGTCGCCGAACCCCTTCGCGCACAACTGATCAGAACGTCAGCGTGGTGGTTCCGCGGCGTCGGCCCCGCCAGCCGTAGCGACGCTCGGTCATCGATCCGTGGCCGTCGTACCCGACGAGCAGCAGGGTCGAAGCCCGGGTGCCGTACCCGGGGATGTTGATGAACATCGGCGACAACGCCGCCTCGGCCTGTGGCCCGACGCCGGTGTCGGGCAGACGCGCCGGGTCCGGCCGATCCTGGTCGGCCAGCATGGCGAAGTAGGACTCGTCCGGAGACCCAGCCGACCCGCCACCGTCTGCCTCGACCAGCCCACTCAACGCCGCCGCGCCGTCGACGACCTTCGGCCAGTCGTTGTCCATGGCCCCGTTGGACAGACCGTGCACGCCGTCGGCCACCCGCTCGGCGCGCGGTTCCGGCCAGTTGGTCATCCACCACAGCTCGTCCCGATCGGCGACGAGCAGATTCACCGGATCGTACGCCGCCGCATCGTCGAGGACCCGGTGGGCGTACACCTTCGGGCCGTCGTCGCCGATCAGATAGTCCACCGGAAGCTGTCCGCGCGAACGGATTCCGGCCCGTCGAGCCGGCCCGACCCGGACGTTCGTGACCATGGCCACCCGGTCGGGGACCTCGGCCGAGACAGCCATCCACGTACCGCCGGCGACGGCGTCGCGACCGCCGAGGATCGGCAGGTCGTCCCAGTGCGACAGCGCGAAGGTGCGGCGACGGTGCTGCTCGTCCCGATTGGCGGCCACGATCAGCCGCTGAGTGGGGTGCGCGTTCCACGCACAAAGGATCAGGCACATCGGGATTCAGGTCACCTGCTCGGGTCCGGGAAGAAGTCGGCTCATGGTCGACATGCGGCGCTGCACTCCGGCGATCTCGCGGACCGCCTGCCCGAGCAGGCTGCGGTCCAGCGGGGACAACTGCCTGACATCGAACCGATCGCCGGGCGGATCACCGTTGTCGAATTGTGCGACCTGATATCGCAGCCGAACGCGCTGCAGCACATCGAAGACCTCGATGAGCGTCGACGCATGATCGCTCGGCAGCATCTCGCTGCCGGACGCCGCGCGCAGACGGCCACGGGTGTCGACCTCGGTCGAACCCACACTGACCGCGGCCCACCGCGCGATGTTGACGAGCGGTGTCACCGCATGCCCCTTGATGTCGACGATGTTGCCCCGACCGGTCAACACATCCCGCCGGGACCGCAACCGGGCACGCATCGAAAGGGTTTCGGCCAGCAGCAGATTCATCGTCCGGGGGTCACGCCGCAACCCGGCGATCATCGCGACCGCGGGCGTCGCCGACACCGCGTCGCGCCCACGGACCGGCCGGCCGTCGAGCATCAGCGATGTGAAGATCATGCCCTTGCCGGCGAGCGGATCATCGATCCACGCACGCGCCGCCGTCTGCCACTGCGTGTGGGTCCGCGCGAACAGCGGCTTCGACGCGACGGCGCCGTTGTCGTCGACCCGCAGTCCCGCGTTACGCACCACCTCGTCGACCTCACCGAAGGCTGCCCGATAGCGTTCGATCTCGCCGCCGGCCGAATCGTCGATGGAGACAGCCGAATCCACGTCCGAGCTCAGCACCGGCTCCCGACGGGCGTTGCTGCCCAGCGACAACCAGGTGAACGCTGCGGGGTCGAGTTCGGGGTGCGCGGTCAGGACGACATCGAGCGCGCGACCGACGACCGCGTCGACGATCATGGAAGCCGCGCGCGAGATCTCGTACGGCGGTCGGTCCCGGCGAACCTGATCGGCCACGAACTGCGGCAGCCTGCGCGCGTGCCCCTGCAGCTCCTCGACGTCGATCGAACGTCGGATCTGTTCGCGCAGCGGGATACCCGCACCGACGGGGTCGGCGACGAAATCCCCCGCCCCGACGACACCGATCACCTCGCCGTCGGCGCCACGGACGGGGACAATCGCCAGATCGCGGTCGACGAGCTCGGTCAGGACGTCCATCGCCGATGCGTCGGCCCCGACGACGAAGGCCGGCGTCGTCACGATCTCACCCACGGGAGTGTCGACCCTGCGCCCGGCGGCGACCACCTCGGCCCGGATGTCGGAGTCGGTGAGCACGCCGTACCGGCGGCCCGACAGCGGGATCACGACATAGTCCTGTCCGCGCTCGGTCATCAACGCGGCCGCCTGGCGGACGGTCATGTCGGCCCGGCCGATCACCGGTGCGGTGCGGAGCAGTTCGGCCACGGCGCTCGCCGCCGAGATCCCGCCGGCGTCCCGACGCCGCGCCACCGTCAGCTGCGGCTTCTCCTCACCGGCCATGTCTGCAGAGTCTAGGCGGGCCCGGGGTCTGCGAAGACCGTCGGCCGGTCGAATGATTCGGAGTCCGGCCGGCACACCGCGGGGCCCGGGTTCGGCTCGAAGGGAGCAGACACCCTCTCGGAGCAAAGGACCCCCGATGATCAAGCCTCACGTCGCCGCCGCGACCACCCTGCTGGCCGCTCTGGCCGTGGCAATGGGCACGACCGCCCCCGCAGCCGCCATCACGCCCGAGTACGCCGACACACTCACCGCCGGCCAGGGCATCCTGATCGGCGACGGCCTGTGTTCCATCGGGTTCTTCGGGACCAACGCCGACGGTGACCGTCTCGCCGTCACGGCCGGGCACTGCGCCGAGGGCGTCGGCGACGAGGTCACCACCACCGACGGCGAGACGATCGGTGAGGTCGTGGACTGGCAGGACGACGGCGGCACCCCCGACGGGTCGATCACGCTCGCCGATCCCCGCGGTTACACCGTCATCGCGATCGAGGACGACTGGGAGGTGGACCCCGTGTTCGCTACGGCGGCCGACCCCGAGGTCGGCGAACCGGTCGCCAAGACCGGCGAACGCACCGGGACGACCGTCGGCACCGTGACCGCCCTGCTGCATCAGGACGCCGCGCCCGAGCATCGTCTCGTCAACGCCGAACTCGTCGTCCTCGGCGGGGATTCGGGTTCACCGTGGTACCAGGAGACCCGTGGCGGACGGTATGTCCTCGTCGGGATCTCCTCGAGCGGCAACTTCGGCACGCAGAACCCCGACCAGGCGATCTCGACGGCCCAGACCATCGAAGGCCTCTACGAGCAGATCGCCGGATCCGGGTCGGCCTGGACCGACGGCTTCGAGATCAGCTTCGACACCGCCGACCGATCCTGACGCCGGCTTCCAGACGACACCGGGGCCCGCCGTCCGCAATGGACGGCGGGCCCCGGTGGGTCGTTCTCAGATCAGGCGTCGGCCTTCACCGCGTCATCCTTGACCGCGTCGGGGGCGGGCGCGTCGGCCTTGTCGGCGTCGTCGTCGACCGGGACGAGGCTGATCTTGCCGCGCTCGTCGATGTCGGCGATCTCGACGCGGAGCTTGGAGCCCACGTTGACCACGTCCTCGACCTTGTTGATGCGCTTGCCCTTGCCGAGCTTCGAGATGTGCACGAGGCCGTCGCGACCCGGGAGCAGCGACACGAAGGCGCCGAATGCGGTGGTCTTGACGACGGTGCCCAGGAAGCGCTCCCCGACCTTGGGCAGCTGCGGGTTGGCGATCGCGTTGATGCGGTCGATCGCCGCCTGCGCGGACGGACCGTCGGCCGCGCCGACGAACACGGTGCCGTCGTCCTCGATGGAGACGTTGGCGCCGGTCTCCTCGGTGATGCCGTTGATCGTCTTGCCCTTCGGGCCGATCAGCTCGCCGATCTTGTCCATCGGGATCTTGATGGTGGTGATCCGCGGCGCGAACGGGCTCATCTCGTCGGGCTCGTCGATGGCCTCGGCCATGACGTCGAGGATGGTCAGTCGGGCGTCCTTGGCCTGGCTGAGCGCACCCGCGAGCACCTGCGACGGGATGCCGTCGAGCTTGGTGTCGAGCTGCAGGGCGGTGACGAAGTCCTTGGTGCCCGCGACCTTGAAGTCCATGTCGCCGAAGGCATCCTCGGCGCCGAGGATGTCGGTCAGTGCGACATAACGGGTTTCGCCGTCGACGGTGTCGGAGACGAGGCCCATGGCGATGCCGGCGACCGGGGCGCGCAGCGGCACACCGGCATTCAGCAGCGACATGGTCGACGCACAGACCGAGCCCATCGAGGTCGAACCGTTGGAGCTCAGTGCCTCGGACACCTGGCGGATCGCGTACGGGAAGTCCTCGACGCTCGGCAGCACCGGCATCAGGGCACGCTCGGCGAGCGCACCGTGGCCGATCTCGCGACGCTTGGGCGATCCGACGCGACCGGTCTCACCGGTCGAGTACGGCGGGAAGTTGTAGTGGTGCATGTACCGCTTGGACGTCTCGGGTCCGAGCGAGTCGATCTGCTGCGCCATCTTGACCATGTCGAGTGTGGTGACACCCATGATCTGGGTCTCGCCGCGCTCGAACAGCGCACTGCCGTGGGCGCGCGGGATGATCGCGACCTCGGCCGAGAGGGCACGGATGTCGGTGATGCCGCGGCCGTCGATGCGGAAGTGGTCGGTGAGGATGCGCTGCCGGACGAGCTTCTTGGTCAGCGACCGGTAGGCCCCGCCGATCTCCTTCTCGCGGCCCGCGAACTGCTCGCCGAGCTGCTCGAGGACGTCGGCCTTGAGCTCGTCGGTCTTGTCGTCGCGCTCCTGCTTGCCGGCGATCGTCAGGATCTCCGACAGGCGATCGGTGGCGGCGGCCGCCACGGCGTCGTAGGCATCCGACTGGTACGCCGGGTACAGCGGGAACTCGGCGGTCTCCTTGGCCGCGGCGGCGGCCAGGGACTTCTGCGCCTCGCAGAGGCGGGCGATGAACGGCTTGGCGGCTTCGAGGCCCTCGGCGACGATCGCCTCGGTCGGTGCCTGCGCGCCGCCGGCGATGAGGTCGATGACGTTGTCGGTGGCCTCGGCCTCGACCATCATGATCGCGACGTCGGCGCTGTCACCGGAGCCGGCGACGATCCGGCCCGCGACGACCATGTCGAACACGGCGCCCTCGAGCTGCTCGACGGTCGGGAACGCCACCCACTGGCCGGCCTTGTTCTCCTCGGTCGGGATGAGCGCGACACGCACGCCACCGACCGGACCGGAGAACGGGAGACCCGCGAGCTGGGTGGAGGCGGACGCGGCGTTGATCGCGACGACGTCGTAGAGGTCGTTCGGGTTCAGCGAGAGGACGGTCACGACGACCTGGATCTCGTTGCGGAGACCGTCGACGAACGACGGGCGCAGCGGACGGTCGATGAGGCGGCAGGTCAGGATCGCGTCGGTCGACGGACGACCCTCGCGACGGAAGAACGATCCGGGGATGCGGCCGGCGGCGTACATCCGTTCCTCGACGTCCACGGTCAGCGGGAAGAAGTCGAAGTGCTCCTTCGGGTGCTTCGACGCCGCGGTGGTCGAGAGCAGCATGTTCTCGTCGTCGAGGTAGGCGGTCACCGAACCGGCGGCCTGCAGCGCGAGGCGTCCGGTCTCGAACCGGATCGTGCGGGTGCCGAAGCTCCCGTTGTCGATGACGGCGGTCGCCTCGGTGATCGCGTCGTCGTAGTCGTCGGCGAAGTCTTCGGTGGTGTTCACATCTGTCATGTGGGGTGGAATCCCTTCGTAGCGGCTGCCGGTGGCGGCCGTCTGACGCGGCCACGAGAAGGTGGCCGCTTGTGCGGTTGGGGGTGGCCTTCGCGGAGGTGCGCAGCACGAACTCACGTGTCACGTCGAGCGGGCTCGCACAGGAGCGCACGCGCGGATCGGACCTACCCAGAACGCGCCGAGAATGTGCGGCAGCACGGTGAATGGCGCAGCGTGTCTGCGCCGGATGAGTGCTCAGACGGCCTTCGATCGAAGCGGCCGGAATCCTGCGCGCCCGAGGGTTGCCCGGGCGAGGGTTCCGGCGGCCACTACCGAGGACCGATCTGGCTGGTCGTTCCGCACTGCCTCGAGTTCCGGCACGATCCGTCTGTCAGCGTATCACCGCCGACTGTCGATACCTCAATACGACGACCCCCGATACGACAAAACCGGCCGCCCCCGTTTCGGGGGCGGCCGGTGGAAGTCGGGAGATCAGCGACGCAGGCCGAGACGCTCGATGAGCGAACGGTAGCGGTTGATGTCGACCTTGGCGACGTACTTCAGCAGACGACGGCGACGGCCGACCAGCAGCAGCAGACCGCGGCGGCTGTGGTGATCGTGCTTGTGCTGCTTCAGGTGCTCGGTGAGGTCGGTGATGCGCTTGGTCAGCATCGCGACCTGGGCCTCGGGCGAGCCGGTGTCGGTCTCGTGCAGACCGTACTCGGCGAGGATTTCCTTCTTCTGCTCGACAGTCAAAGCCATGGAGTTACTCCTGTTTCTCAGTACCGCGTCCGAAACAACCACGGTGCGCCACCGCGGACTGCAGCAACACCGACTGATCAGGCTACCGCCCGGGTGGGACCCGGCCCAAATCCAGGGCTCAGCTCTCGGCCGCCGCCAGGATCTCGCGCGTCTTCGTCACGTCGTCACCCATGGCGGTGATCAGGTCGTCGACGCCGTCGAACTGTTCCATCCCGCGGATGCGGTGCACGAAGTCGACGGCGACGTGCTGCCCGTAGAGGTCGGCGCTCTTGTCCAGAACGAATGCCTCGACCGTTCGGGTGCGGCCGGAGAAGGTGGGGTTGGTGCCGACCGACACCGCGGCCTGGTAGCGCTCCCCCGGTTCGACCTCGCCGACGACCGGACCCGCGCCCAGGATCGTGAACCAGGCGGCGTAGACCCCGTCGGCGGGGATCGCGGCGTACATCGGCGGGGCCACGTTGGCCGTCGGGTACCCGAGGTCGCGGCCACGGCCGTCGCCGCGCACCACCACACCCTCGACCCGATGCGGGCGGCCGAGCGCCTCGGTCGCGCGGTCGACGTCACCGGCCGCGACACACGAGCGGATGTAGGTCGACGAGAAGGTCACCGCATGTTCACCGAACAGCGAGACCGATTCCACCGAGAAGCCGAATTTCCCACCGAGTTCGGCGAGCTTGGCCACGTCGCCGGCCGCCTTGCGTCCGAACGTGAAGTTGTCGCCGACGACCACGACGGCCGCGTGCAACGTCTCCACGAGGATGTCGTGGGCGAAGTCCTTGGGCGACCGGGCGGCGAGTTCGGGTGTGAACGGCATGACGCAGAAGACGTCGATGCCGAGCTCCTCGGCCAGCTCGGCGCGTCGTGTCAGCGTCGTCAGTTGCGGCGGATGGGATCCCGGGCGGACCACCTCGGACGGGTGCGGGTCGAACGTCATCAGCACCGCCGGGACGCCGTGCTCCTTCGCCGCCTTCGTGGCGGCGTTGATGAGCTCGGCATGTCCCCGGTGAACACCGTCGAAGACACCTATGGTGACCACGCACCGTCCCCAGCCCGCGGGGATGTCGTCCAGACCTCGCCAACGCAACACGCGACCAGACTACGGGCACCCGGTGTTCCAAACCACCACCGCCACTCGCGTTTGCGGTGGGGTTAAGCTCTTGGTCATGCCTCGGGGAACGGATCGTCCGGTGACAGAACTGTCACAGGTGACCCAGGACTATCTGAAAGTGATCTGGACCAGCCAGGAGTGGGAAGACGTCAAGGTCACCACCAAGCTGCTGGCGCAATCCCTCGGCGTGTCCGCATCGACCGCGTCGGAGGCGATCCGCAAACTCGCCGACCAGGGCTTCGTCTCGCACGAACCGTACGGCGCGGTCACCCTCACCGCCGCTGGACGGTCCGCGGCCATCCTGATGGTGCGCCGCCACCGGCTGATCGAGACCTTCCTGGTGCGCGAGCTGGGCTACCGCTGGGACGAGGTCCACGACGAGGCGGAGATCCTCGAACATGCGGTGTCCGACCGGCTGATGGCCCGGCTCGATGCGAAACTCGGCTTCCCCGACCGGGATCCGCACGGCGACCCGATTCCCGCACTCGACGGCTCGATCCCCGCACCGGACGCGGCACTCCTGGCCGACCTGGAGGTCGGGGCGTCGGGCGCCATCGCCCGGATCTCCGACACCGATCCCGAGATGCTGCGCTACTTCGACCAGGTGGGCGTCGCCCTCGACTGTGTGGTGACCGTCGCCGAGAAGCGCCCGTTCGCGGGCACGATCTCGGTGTCGCTCGACGACGGCGACCCCATCGACCTCGGCGACATCGCCGCGCGCGCCATCTTCGTCGTGCCGCGCGGCTGAACCGTTTCTTCGGCAGGGCGCGTCAGCGCAGGGTCGCCGGCCGCACCACCATCACCGAACTCGCGCGGCGACCCTTCTCCTGGATCAGCGCGATCGCCTGTTCCCTCGGATCGACGACGACGTAGATCTCCTTGCGGCCGATCGGCTCCAGCCATCGCCCCTGACTGATCGACTCGGCCTCGTCGTCGTCGATGTCGCGGCGCGGGAACGAGATCTTGACCGCCTCGTCGATGTCGAGGCTGACGCGCGGCTCGTCGCGGACGTCGTCGAGTGTGCGCGCATGGTCGAGGGTGAACGGGCCGACCGCCGTCCGCCGGAGTTCGGTCAGGTGCCCCCCGACCCCGAGCGCGGCGCCGAGGTCGCGCGCCAGTGACCGGATGTACGTGCCCGACGAACAGTCAACGGCCACGTCGAGATCGACGAACGCGGCGTCGCGCCGGGCGTCGAGCAGCTCGAAGCGGGACACGGTGACCGGGCGCGCCGCGAGGTCGAAGTCGGCTCCGGTCCGCACCAGTGCGTGCGCTCGCCGCCCGTCGACCTTGATGGCGCTGACCTTCGCCGGGACCTGCTGGATGTCACCGGTGAGATCGGCCATGGCCGCGGCGATGTCGGCGTCGAGGACCCCGGATGCGTCTGCCGTGTCGAGGATCTCGCCTTCGCGGTCGTCGGTCGTGGTGGACGCGCCGAGTCGGATCGTCGCCGTGTACGACTTCGTCGTCAGCGAGAGGAGTCCGAGAAGCTTTGTGGCCCGCTCGATCCCGACGACCAGGACACCGGTGGCCATCGGGTCGAGGGTACCGGCGTGCCCCACGCGGCGGGTGTTGAAGATCTTCCGGCATCGTGACACGACATCGTGGCTGGTCATCCCGGCCGGCTTGTCGACGACGAGCAGTCCGGCGTTCTCGATGGTTGCGTCGGCCACGTCAGGTCAGCGCGATCGTGGTGGTGATGATGCCGCGCTCGACCAGCCAACGTCCGGAGAACTCCAGCAGCGGCGGTCCCCCGTCGGCGGCGGCCGGGTCGATGAGGATGCGCGAGGTGAACGTCCCCGACGTCGGGGTGGACTGTTCGAAGGTGATGTGCGCGTCCTCGAAACCCAACCAGCGCTTGGCGACCGGGAACCAGGCCTTGTAGGTGGCCTCCTTCGCACAGAACAGCAGACGGTCCCAGTGCAGGTCACCCGACCGGGTCGCGAGCACCTCGCGCTCGGCGGGCAGGCTGGTGTGCTCGAGCACACCGTCGGGCAGGCTGTCGTGCGGCTCGGCGTCGATACCGAGGGAACGCACCGACATCGCGTAGGCGACCGTCGCGGCGCGATAACCGTCGCAGTGGGTGAGGCTGCCCACGATCCCGGCCGGCCACACGGGTGCCCCCTTGTCCCCCTTGAGGATCGGGACGGGCTCGTAACCCAGCTCCCCCAGCGCCTGCCGGGCGCAATGCCGAACGGTGGTGAACTCGCGACGACGCTTCTCCACCGCGCGCGAGATCAGGCTCTGCTCGGCCGGCAGCAGGACGAGATCCGGCGGATCGGCGAACGCCTCCGCCGAGGCGACGCCGGCCGGCAGGAGCTGTTCGATCATCGGTTGTCCTCTCGCGCTTGCCGTTCCGCTTGCCGCTCGGCCTGTCGTGTTCGTCGTTCCGCCTGCCGCTGCTCGACCCGCTGCCGGAACTCGGCGGCCCGTTCGGCGTAGTCGGGCGGCAGGTCGAACCGGACTCCGTGCTCGGGCAGATCGGACGCACCGAGCCCGTCTCCGGGAACGATGTTGCGCATCAATGGGTTCGGGAGTCCGCGGCGCTTCCACTCCCGCGGGTAGCCGACCGACACCTCCTCGAACCGGATGCCGTCGTACCAGGTGGTCCGGGGGATGTGCAGGTGCCCGTACACGCAGCACGCTGCGTTGAACTCGGTGTGCCAGTCCGCGGTCAGCTCGCTGCCGCACCACAGCGCGAACTCCGGATAGATGAGCGCGTCACACGGTTCGCGGCGCAGCGGCCAGTGGTTGATGAGGACCGTCTTCTCGGCGGGGTCGATGGCCTGCAGCCGACGCCGGGTGATCTCGATCCGCGCCCGACCCCAGGCGTCCCGGGTCGGGAACGGCTCGGACGACAGCAGGAACTCGTCGGTGGCCACCACATTGCGTTCCCGGGCGAGCGCGAGCGCGGTCAGTTTGTTGGCCGTGCCCTCCGGGCGGAAGGTGTAGTCGTACAGCAGGAACATCGGGACCACGCGGACGGGATCGGAGCCATCGCCCGGATCGAACAGCGGGTAAATGTCCTCCGGGGTCACCACGCCGATGTCGCGGCAGGCCTGGACGAGGTAGTCGTACCGCGCGACCCCGAACACCTGCAGCGGATCCTTCGCCGTCGTATACAGCTCGTGGTTGCCCGGGACCCACACGACGGTGGCGAACCGAGCCCGCAGACGACGCAGGGTGTCGACGATGTCGTCGGTGCGTTCGGCGACGTCACCGGCGACGATGAGCCAGTCGTCCGGCGAGGTCGGCCGGATGCTGTCGATGATGTGCTCGTTGCCCCGATGCGCGATGTGCAGATCGCTGATCGCCCACAGAGTAGCCACGAGGATCCATCGTGCCAGAGGATCGCGATCAGGCGCGGACCGCACCTGCCCGGCGCCACCGGCCGGACCGGATCCGCCACACCACGGTGGCCAGACGCACGAGCATGAACACCACCAGGCCCGACCACACACCCGCGAGTCCCCAGTCGAACACGAGCGACAGCCAGATCAGCGGCAGGAACCCGATCAGGGCGCCGGCGAGGGTCGCGGTGCGCAGGAAGGCGGCGTCGCCGCTGCCGAGGAGCACGCCGTCGAGCGCGAAGACCACGCCGGCGATCGGCAACATGCCGACGAAGAACCACCAGGGCACCCCGACGGCGTCGAGGACGGCGGCGTCGGAGGTGAAGATACGCGGGATCAGCGTCGCACCGGCCGCGAAGAGGGCAGCCATCGCGGTGGCGGCGACCACGGACACCGCGGTGACGCGCCGGGCGACGGAGTCGGCTGCGCCGAGTCGTCCCGCTCCCAGCGCCGCGCCCACCAGCGCCTGGGCGGCGATGGCCACCGAGTCGAGGAACAGAGCCATGAACTCCCACAGCTGCAGCACGAGCTGGTGCGCCGCCACCTGGGCGACCCCGAATCGCGCCGCGACCGCGGCCGCCGAGACGAAGCAGATCTGGAACGACAGACTGCGCACGATGAGATCCCGCGCCATGACCAGTTGCGCGCGGATGATCGACCAGTCGGGTGCGAAGGCGCGCGAGCCGGGCCCGTGGCCGGCACCCACGGCGACCCGCCGTGCCTCGCGGACCACCCGCACGGCGAACAGCACGCCCGTCACACCCTGTCCGATCACGTTGGCCACCGCGCTGCCGTCGAGACCGAGACGCGGGAACGGGCCGACGCCGTGGACCAGTCCGACGACGAGGACCGCGGCGAGGGACAACCCGACCACGACGTAGACGACGGGACGACGAGTGTCCTGGACGCCGCGCATCCACCCGTTCCCGGCCATCGACAGCAGGATCAGCGGGACGCCGAACATCGCGATCCGCAGCCAGCCCGCCGCGTCCTCGGCCACCGCGGCGGACTCCGGCGAGGACGTCCCGACCAGCAGACGCATCACGACCGGGGCGCACGGGTAGGCGACGGCGACGATCGGGACGCCGACCGCCACCGCGATCCAGCTCGCCTGTACGCCTTCGACGACGGCGCCGGGCCGGTCACCGGAGCCGAAGCGACGCGCGGAGCGGGCGGTGGTGCCGTAGGACAGGAAGGTCAGCTGCGTGCTGACGATCGAGAGCACCAGGGTGCCGACGCCGAGAGCGGCCAGTTGTTCGCCGCCGAGGCGTCCGACGACCGCCAGGTCCAGCAGGAGGTACAGCGGCGGCGCGATGAGGACGGCGAGAGCCGAGACGGTGAGGGTGGCGATGCGTGCCACGCCCGGGGCGTCCCCGGCGTCCGGCTCCGACGCGAGGCTCAGAGCGACTCCAGCAACCTGGCGACCACCTCGTCGGCGGTACCGGTGTCGCTGTACCCGGAGGCCTGACGATGCCCGCCGCCGCCGTGCGCCCGGGCGATCGGTACGAGATCGACGATGTCCTTGGACCGCAGCGAGACCGTCCAGACACCCGGCTCGCCCTCCTTGAACACCGCTGCCACCTCGGCCTCACGGGCGGTCCGGATGGTGTCCACGACGCTCTCGGACTCCTCCCAGCTCATCCCGGCCAGCGCCTGCTGGTCGACCACGGCGTACACCAGACCCTCACCGTCGCAGGCGGTCGGTACGAGCTGCGCCGACGCCAGGACACCCGACATCATCGAGAACCAGGCGAACGGATGGGAGTCGAACAGGATCCGGCTCCACTTCCGTGTGTCGACGCCGGTCTCCAGGAGCCGGGCCGCGACCCGGAACGACGCCGGACGGGCCCAGCGGAACGAGCCGGTGTCGGTGCTGAGGCCGGCGTAGACGCAGGTGGCGATGTCGGCGTCGAGTTCGACACCCAGGTCGTCGAGGACGTCGAGCACCAGCACGGCGGTGCAGTCGGCGGCCGGGTCCACCAGGTCGAGATCGCCGAAACCGGGGTTCGACGCGTGGTGGTCGATGACGATCGAGGTCTGCGCCGCGGTGAACGTCTCACCGAGCGAGTCCAGCCGCTCGAGGTTGGCGGCGTCGACCGCGACCACCAGTGGGTGTCCGACGACCTGCGCGGGAGCGCACAGCAACTTGCCACCGGGCAGCCCGGCGAGCGACGCCGGGAGCTGTTCGGTCCCCGGGTAGGAGACCTCGACGTCGACGCCCCGGCGGTCGAGTGCCAGCCCCAGCGCCAGACCGCTGCCGATCGTGTCCGCATCGGGGCGGACATGACAGCAGATGGTCACCGCGGTCGCGGAGGCCAGCGTCGCGGCGATCGCCGCACTCGACGAACTGCTCACTCGCGGGTACCGGTGGTGTCGTCGTCCGCCGAGCGGTACGGGTCGGACTCCCCCGCCGGCTTCGCCTCGGCAGCGCGTCGGGCGACGAGTTCGTCGTTCGCGCGGGCGCGGGCGACGAGCTCCTCCATCTGACGCGCGGCATCGGGAACCGTGTCGAGTACGAAGCGCAGGGTCGGGGTGAAGCGCACCCCGGTACCCGCACCGACCTTCGACCGCAGCACGCCGGTCGCCTTCGCCAGACCCGAGGCCGCAGCCTCGAAGTCGGGTTCGGCGTCGATGGATTCACCCATCACGGTGTAGTAGATCGTCGCATCGTGGAGATCGTTGGTCACCCGGGCATCGGTGACCGTCACATACGCCAGTCGCGGATCCTTGATCTCGTGCGCGATCGCCGACGCGACGATCGACGAGATCCGCTTGGCCAGGCGCTGAGCCCGTGCCGGATCTGCCATTCCAGGACTCCTTCCATAGCGCTGCGTGCGCGCCGACCGGAGACCGGTCGGCGCGCACCACAACTGTCGAGATGTCGTACGAGGGTGGTCGTCGCCGCGATCAGTCGCGCGGCTTCTCCCGCAGCTCGTAGGTCTCGATCACGTCGTCCACCTTGATGTCCGAGTAGGTCAGCGTGAGACCACATTCGTAGCCTTCGCGAACCTCGGTGGCATCGTCCTTCTCACGCTTGAGCGACGACACGGTGAGGTTCTCGGCGACCACCACGTTGTCGCGCAGCAGGCGGGCCTTGGCGTTGCGCCGCATGATGCCCGACTGCACGAGGCAACCGGCGATGTTGCCGACCTTCGACGACTTGAAGATCGCGCGGATCTCGGCGCGGCCGAGCTCCACCTCTTCGTAGATCGGCTTGAGCATGCCCTTGAGCGCGCTCTCGATCTCGTCGATGGCCTGGTAGATCACCGAGTAGTACCGGATGTCGACGCCCTCGCGGTTGGCCAGCTCGGTGGCCTTGCCCTCCGCCCGGACGTTGAAGCCGATGATGATCGCATCCGAGGCCGCCGCCAGGTTGACGTTGGTCTCGGTGACGCCACCGACACCGCGGTCGATGATCCGCAGCGAGACCTCGTCGCCCATCTCGATGTTCAGCAGGGCCTCTTCGAGGGCCTCGACCGTACCCGAGTTGTCACCCTTGAGGATGAGGTTGAGCTGGCTGGTCTCCTTGAGAGCCGAATCCAGGTCTTCCAGGCTGATCCGCTTGCGGCTGCGTGCCGCCAGCGCGTTGCGCTTGCGCGCGTTGCGCCGGTCGGCGATCTGCCGGGCGATGCGGTCCTCCTCGACCACGAGCAGGTTGTCGCCTGCGCCGGGGACCGAGGTGAAGCCGATGACCTGGACCGGACGCGACGGCAGCGCCTCGGGGACGTCGTCGCCGTGTTCGTCGACCATGCGTCGGACACGTCCGTAGGCGTCGCCGGCGACGATCGAGTCGCCGACCTTGAGCGTGCCGCGCTGGACCAGCACGGTCGCCACCGGGCCGCGGCCGCGGTCGAGGTGCGCCTCGATGGCGACACCCTGGGCGTCCATGTCCGGGTTGGCACGCAGGTCCAGCGACGCGTCCGCGGTGAGTAGGACGGCCTCGAGCAGCGCGTCGATGTTCTCGCCCTGCTTGGCCGAGATGTCGACGAACATGGCGTCGCCGCCGTACTCCTCGGGGACCAGACCGTATTCGGTCAGCTGCCCGCGGATCTTCTGCGGGTCGGCGCCTTCCTTGTCGATCTTGTTCACCGCGACCACGATCGGCACGTCGGCCGCCTGGGCGTGGTTGACCGCCTCCACCGTCTGCGGCATGACGCCGTCGTCGGCCGCGACCACGAGGATCGCGATGTCGGTCGCCTTGGCGCCGCGGGCACGCATGGCGGTGAACGCCTCGTGACCCGGGGTGTCGATGAAGGTGATCAGGCGATCCTCACCGTTGAGGTGGGTGTTCACCTGGTAGGCACCGATGTGCTGCGTGATGCCGCCGGCCTCGCCCTCCCGGACGTTGGCCTTACGGATCGTGTCGAGCAGTCGGGTCTTACCGTGATCGACGTGGCCCATGACGGTGACCACCGGCGGACGCTGTTCGAGGTCTTCCTCGCCGCCCTCGTCCTCTCCGTAGGTGAGGTCGAAGCTGTCGAGCAGCTCGCGGTCCTCGTCCTCGGGGCTGACCACCTGGACGCGGTAGTTCATCTCCGAGCCGAGCAGCTCGAGCGTCTCGTCGTTGACCGACTCGGTCGCCGTCACCATCTCGCCGAGGTTGAACAGCGCCTGGACCAGCGAAGCCGGGTTGGCGTCGATCTTGTCGGCGAAGTCGGACAGCGACGCACCGCGGGCGAGACGGATGATCTCGCCGTTGCCGCGCGGCAGCCGGACGCCACCGACGGCCGGTGCCTGCATGTTCTCGTACTCGGCGCGTTTCGCCCGCTTCGACTTGCGACCACGGCGCGGTGCACCACCGGGACGACCGAAGGCGCCTGCTGCGCCGCCGCGTCCACGGCCGCCACCGCCACCGCCGCCGGGACGACCGCGGAAACCGCCACCGGGAGGTCCTCCCGGTGCACCGGCTCCGCCGCCGCCGCGGTAACCACCGCCGCCGCCGGGGCCACCACGGCCTCCGCCGGCACCGCCTCGACCACCCGGACGGGCGTCAGGACGGGCCGCGCGTGACGGCATCGCGCCGGGACTCGGACGCGGGGGCATGTTGCCGGGATTGGGACGGGGACCGCCCTGGCCGGGAGCGGGACGACCGCCACCGGGACGCGGACCACCCTGGCCGGCGGCGCCGGGACGACCTCCGCCGGGACGCGGACCGCCCTGACCCGGTCCGGGACGGGCAGCCGGACGCGGCGCGGGCGCCGGTGCCGACGAATACGGGTTGTTGCCCACCCGCGGCGTACGCGGACCCGGCTTCGGGCCGGGACGCGGCCCCGGGCTCGACGTGGGGGCAGACGGTGTTGCCGACGCGGCCGGGGCCTGCGGCGCCGGTGCCGCGGGAGCGGGACGCGGGCTCGGACGTTCCGCCGCGGGGGCGGGCGCCGGGGCCGGGGTCTCCGCCGGTGCGGGCGCGGGCTTGGGTGCGCCCGGCTTCGGCGCGTTGGTGCGCGGGCCGGGGCTCGGACGATCGGCGACCGGCGCCGACGGGGTTGCGGGTGCACCGGGCTTCGGTGCGTTCGTGTTGCCGGACGGCTTGGGTCCGGGCTTGGCGCTCTGGCGCGGGCCGGGGGCCGGGGACGACTTCGAGTCCTTGGCTCCCCCGTCCTTGCCGGGGAACGATTCACGCAGTCGACGGGCCACGGGGGCCTCCACCGTCGACGACGCCGATTTGACGAACTCGCCCTGCTCCTTCAAACGCTCGAGCACCTGCTTGCTCGTGACGCCGAGCTCTTTGGCCAGTTCGTGCACGCGGGCTTTGCCTGCCACTGCTCTCCTCACTTGGAGGCCAAGCGGCTCACCCGCTACGGCCTCGATTTAAGTCCGGTACATGCTCATCGTGACTTCACGGTGTGCTCATGTCTTCTGCTACCTGTTCCGGCTCCGGGGAGCCATCCTCTGGTGGGTGATCGCGCCGAGCTGTTCGGTGAGATCGTCCGGGTCCACGGTCAGACCGGGGGTCCGGAGTGCCGCGGCGAAGGCCCGGCGTCGCGTCGCGGTGGAGATGCACTCCGACCGCGCGTGCAGCCACGCGCCTCGTCCCGGCATGGTCTTCGCGGGATCGACCACGACTGTCGGGGTGTCACCGCACAGCTGTGCGACGACACGGACCAACTCGCCGGCCTCTGCCCGCTGCCGGCAACCGATGCACATCCGGATGGGTGTGCCGCCGGCTGGCGAACGGGGGGCGGATCGCTGAACCATCGATCAGTCTAGCGCGAGCGGGCCCGGCGGGGACAATCGGCCGCTGCGCGTCACTCCGGCCCGCCCTCGGCCGCCGGCGCGGCGTCGGACCGGATGTCGATCCGCCACCCCGTGAGCCGGGCCGCGAGCCGGGCGTTCTGGCCCTCTTTGCCGATGGCCAGCGACAGCTGGTAGTCCGGCACGATGACCCGCGCGGCCTTGGCGGCGGCGTCGACGACCGTCACCGAGACAACCTTCGCGGGCGACAACGCATTCCCGACGAAGACCGCCGGGTCGGTGTCGAAGTCGATGATGTCGATCTTCTCGCCGGCGAGTTCGCTCATCACGTTCCGTACGCGCTGGCCCATCGGACCGATGCACGCGCCCTTCGCGTTGAGGCCGGCCACGCCGGTGTGCACCGCGATCTTCGACCGGTGGCCGGCCTCGCGCGCCACGGCGACGATCTCGACGCTGCCGTCCTCGATCTCGGGCACCTCGAGGGAGAACAATTTCCTCACCAGGTTCGGGTGGGTCCGGGACAGGGTGATCTGCGGACCGCGGGGTCCGCGGCTCACGCCGACGACGTAGCACTTGATCCGGTCGCCGTGGGTGTAGACCTCGCCGGGCACCTGCTCGGCGGGCGGGATGATCCCCTCGGTGGAATTGGCGTCGCTGCCGATCTGGACGACGACCATCCCGCGTGCATTGGCGCGCGAGTCCTGCTGCACGACGCCGCCGACGATCTCACCCTCGTGGGCGACGAGGTCGCCGAAGTTCTTCTCGTTCTCGGCGTCGCGCAGGCGCTGGAGGATGACCTGCCGTGCGGTCGTCGCCGCGATGCGGCCGAAACCCTCGGGGGTGTCGTCCCATTCGTGGACGACGTTCCCGTCCTGGTCGACCTCCTGCGCCATCACGCGGACGGCGCCGGACTTGCGGTTGACGTCGACACGGGCATGCGGCGCGAAACCGTCGGTGTGGCGGTAGGCCGTCAGCAAGGCGGTCTCGATGGCGGTGATGACGGTCTCGATCGAGATGCCCTTGTCGGCCTCGATCATGCGCAGGGCGGCGATGTCGATGTTCATGTCGTCGGTCTCCTATTCACTTGTCGTGTTCATTTGTGGTGTTCAGTTGTCGCGCGGCCGCGGGGGCGCGGCGCGCTTCGATCTCGTCGGGTCCGAGGCCGCACAGTTCGAGCTCGCGCACGCTCGGCTGAGAGAAATCCACCTGCACCACGGCTTCGGTCACTGAGGCGAGGTCGACGGTCTCCACCGCGATCCGCCCCTTGTGGTTCGCGACCACCTCGACCGCCGGCGCCGGGTCGTCGAGCAGCCTGCCGATGCGTCCGGCGACGGTGCGCGGCTGCGATCCGGGTCCGCCGGCGACCCCCACGACGACGCGCCGACCGGTGTTGCGACGCCAGTGCCGCGGCAGGGTGAGCGGGCTGTCGACGCCGCGCGAGGTCACCTCGAGCACGTAGGCGAGGTCGGCGAAGTCCGGCGTGGCGTCGAGGAGGTCGGAGATCTCGGTGCTCAGTCCGGCGAGGACGTCGAGGTCGCTGCCACCGTCGCGGTCGACCACGATCGACAGTTCCTCCTGGCCGTCCCGGCTGCGCGCCGTGATGTCCTCGAGGTCGAATCCCCGTTCGGCGACAAGCTTTTCGACGAGTTCGCGCACCTGCGTCGGGCTGATCGGCATGCCACTCCCCTCGTCTTCAGTTGTCGGGCCGTGCCGGGTCTCGCACGACGTTGCTCCGAACATCCTAGTGGATCGATCGCGCGGAGAACTGCTGGCATGATGTCCCGGGTGAGCATGCCCCCGATCGAGCGACGGACCCTGCGGCACCCGATCGACCGGCGCACCGCCTTGCGCGGCGGACTCCTCGCGGGCGCCGTCGTCGTCGGTGCCGGGGCGGCCGGCGTCGGACTGACCGGTTGCGATTCGTCGCCCTCCGCGGAGACCCTGCTGGCCGAGAGCCTGGTGCCCCTGGTGCGCTCGGCGTCCGCGGACGAGAGCACCGCGCGCGCCCTGGTCGCCGTCGAGCCCGCCTACGCCACCGCACTCGGTGTCGTGGCCGATCAGCGCGCCCAGCACGCTCGCGCACTGCGCGAGGAGATCATCCGGCTCGACCAGGAGGTGGCGGCGACACTCGACCGTCCCGCCACCTCGGCGACCGCCTCGACATCCCCGGCGGGTGCCCCACCGGCGGCACCGTCCCTGGCTCGACTGCGCGTCGATCTCGACGCCGCGGCCGGGCAGGCCCGCCGGGTCGCGCTCGGCGCCGCCGGGTACGCAGCCGGGCTGACCGGGTCGGTCGCCGCGGCGGTCACTTCGATGCGAGAGGTGCAACTGGCATGACGTCCCCCGTGAACACACCGGCGTCGAACTCACCGGCCGCGCAAGCAGATCCCGACGACCCGTTGGTCGTCGCCGCCGAGACCGAGAACGCCGCGATCTTCACCTACGGCGTCATCACCGCCTTCGTCGCCGCCTCCCGTCGACGCACCGTCGCCGAGTACGCCGACGCCCATCGCGCCCGACGCGACGAGATCGACCGGACGATCGAGGCGGCGGGGAACACACCGCCGCTGGCGGCAGCCGGCTACACGCTGCCGATCGAGGTCACCGACCCGACCACGGCGGCCCGCGCCGCGCTCGGCGCCGAGAACGACTGTGCGAGCGCCTATCGTGCGTTGCTGGAGCAGGCCGACGACGAGACCGGACGCCGGATCGGCGCCGACGGGCTGTCGGAGAGCGCGGTGCGCGCCGCGCGCTGGCGGGTGGCTCTGCAGGAGAGCCCGGTCACGGTGGCGTTCCCCGGGTCTCCCGCAGACGGCTGAGCCGCCTCAGCCGCGGGCGGCCGCCACCACCGCGTCGACCGCGGTGTCGACCGCGACCTCGGTGGCCTCACCGGTGAAGCGGTCGCGGATCTCGATGGTGCCGTTGGCATATCCGCGACCGACGACCACCACGGTCGGCATCCCCAGGAGTTCGGCGTCCTTGAACTTCACTCCGGGCGACGCCTTCCGGTCGTCCAGGAGCACATCGAGACCGGCCGCGTCGAGGTCGGCGGCGAGCTGCTCGGCGCCGGCGACGGCGGCCTCGTCCTTGTTGGCGATGACGAGGTGAACCGCGAACGGCGCCACCGACTTCGGCCAGCGCAGGCCCTTGTCGTCGTGGGACTGCTCGGCGATGACCCCGACGAGGCGCGACACCCCGACACCGTAAGAACCCTGGGTCAGGCGGACCGGCTTGCCGTTCTCGCCGAGGACGTCCACCTCGAAGGCGTCGGTGTACTTCTGGCCGAGCTGGAAGATGTGCCCGATCTCGATGCCCTTGGCGCTCACCAGGGGTCCGGCGCCGTCCGGCGACGGATCGCCGTCGCGGATCTCGGCGGCCTCGACCGTCCCGTCGGGCGTGAAGTCGCGGCCGGCGACCAGACCGACGTAGTGCCGGCCCGGCTCATCGGCGCCGGTGATCCAGGACGTCCCCTCGACCACCCGCGGATCGACGAGGTAGCGGATGCCGTTGTCGGCCAGCGCCTTCGGTCCGATGTATCCCTTGACCAGGAACGGGTTCGCGGCGAAGTCGGCGTCGGTGAGCAATTCGACCTCGGCGGGTTCGACGGACGCCTCGAGACGCTTGAAGTCGACCTCGCGATCGCCCGGGACACCGATGCCGGTGACCTCCCAGTCACCGCCCGGCACACGGAGTTTCACGAGCACGTTCTTGAGGGTGTCGGCGCCGGTGTACTGACCGTCGAGCGTCGCGTTCGCCCAGTCGACCAGGCTGTCGATCGTCGGGGTGCCGGGCGTGTCGTGGACGACCGCCGCGGGCAGGTCGTCGTAGGGCAGCGGATCGGGCGCACGGGTGATGACCGCTTCGACGTTCGCGGCGTAACCGGATTCGACGCAGCGCACGAAGGTGTCCTCGCCGACCGCGGACTCGGCCAGGAACTCCTCGGAGGCGCTGCCACCCATCGCGCCCGAGGTCGCGGCGACGATGACGTACTCGATCCGCAACCGCTCGAAGATCTTCTGATACGCCTCGCGGTGCGCGTTGTAGGCGGTCTTGAGTCCGTCGTCGTCGAGGTCGAAGGAGTAGGCGTCCTTCATCACGAACTCACGGCCGCGGAGGATGCCCGCGCGCGGCCGTTCCTCGTCGCGGTATTTGGTCTGGATCTGGTACAGGATGACCGGCATGTCCTTGTACGACGAGTACTCACCCTTGACCAGCGTCGCGAACAGCTCCTCATGGGTCGGGCCGAGGAGCATGTCGGCACCCTTGCGGTCCTTGAGGCGGAAGAGCGAGTCGCCGTATTCGGTCCAGCGGTTGGTGGTGTCGTAGGGCTCGCGGGGCAGCAGGGCGGGCAGCAGGATCTCCTGGCCGCCGATGGCGTTCATCTCCTCGCGGACGACGTTCTCGATCGCCTTCAGCACGCGTAGACCGAGCGGCAGCCACGAGTACACACCGGGCGCGACCCGGCGGATGTAGCCGGCTCTGACCAGCAGCTTGTGGCTGGGGACCTCCGCGTCGGCGGGGTCGTCGCGCAGGGTCCGCAGGAACAGGGTCGACATGCGTGTGATCACGACCAACCAGCTTAGTTATGGTGTTGCGGTGCTCGTCATCCTGCCTCCCTCCGAAACGAAATCCGACGGCGGGCGCGGCGCTCCCCTGGATCTCGACACGCTGTCCTTCCCCGAGCTGAACCCGGTCCGCAAGCAGGTCGCCGAGGCGCTCGTCGCCCTGGCCGCCGATCTCGAGGCCAGTCGTACCGCGCTCGGGCTCGGCGCCACCCAGCTCGACGAGGTCGACCGCAACGCCGACCTGTGGCTGTCCCCCACCCGGCCGGCTCTCGAGCGCTACACCGGCGTCCTCTACGACGCCCTCGATCACCGGTCGCTGACCCGGGCGGGCAAGACCAAGGCGTCCGACCGGCTGGCGATCGGGTCGGCGTTGTTCGGTGTCGTGCGGGCACCCGATCCGATTCCCGCGTACCGGCTCTCGGGCGGTTCCAAGCTGCCCGACATGCCGACGCTGGCGGCGCTGTGGAAACCGGACCTGTCCCCCGCGCTGGACGCGGTCGACGACTTCGTCGTGGACCTGCGCTCGGGCGTCTACCACCAGCTCGGTCCGGTGCGCGGCGCGGTGACGGCGACCGTGATGACCGAACAACCGGACGGCTCACGCAAGGTGGTCAGCCATTTCAACAAGCACTACAAAGGTCTGATGGCCCGCGAGCTGGTCCGCACGCGGCGTTCCGTACGCGACGTGAACGGTGTGGCCGCGGTCCTCGCCGACGCCGGGCAGCGGGTCGAGATCGAAGCGCCGGACCGCATCGTCGTACTGACCGACTGACCCGGCACCGAGATCCACGACGCTACTGCGCGTCGAAGTCGAAGAGGGTTGCGCCACCGGGCTCCACGGTCTGCAGGACGGTCGCCCGCCGCGGCGTCACCCGGTAGACGTACCAGGGCGGCGGGCCGGCCGACGGCGCACTGAAGTCGGCGGTCAGCGCGGCACCCGACTCATCGACACGGCACGGCCACCCGTCGCTCGCCCACAGCTCCGCCATCTCGGCGACGACGGCGGGCTCGGTGACCAGGTTCGCGTCGCCCTCGACCACCAGGTCGGCCTCGTCGAGTGCCACCGACAGGGTGCAGCGCGGGTCGCGGGCGAGGTTGCGCGCCTTCCGGGTCGACCGACCGGTCTCCAGCCAGATCGCGTCCCGGTGCCACAGCGCCCCGATGCCGGTGACGTGCGGGCTGCCGTCGGCGTTGATCGTGGCGATCCACCACGTGTGCCGGTCGGGGCCACCGGTCCCGGGTGCCTGGGACACCCCGGCGGTCAGTCGGGCCGCGACGGGCTGCCAGTCGAGCGTGCCGATGTCGTAGAGCTCAGCGAGATTCTTGGCATCCATACCGGGACCGACCGTGCGTCCGCCCGGAATTCATCGCCGGGTGTCGGACCCCGGGGTGTTCGGCTCGGCGTCGAGCCCGGCGTCGGCGGCTTCCTGGGCGGCCTGTCCCTCGGCGACCTGCTCCGGCGTGAACCGCATGAACAACACCACGACCGCGGCGAGGACGGCGATGCCAGCGCAGGCGGCGAAGGCCAGCCCGTAACCCTCGGCCTGCGCGGCGAGCTGGGTGGGGTTCATCGTCTCGACCGGCGCGGTGGTGCCGCCCTTCGACAGCGCGCGCGAGGTGACCATCGCACCGACGACGACCAGGCCGACGGCCCCGCCGAGGTTCTGCGCGACCTGCGCGAGCGCGGTCAGGGGGCCGATCTCGGTGGTGCCCACCCCGGCCACCACGGACAGGGTCAGCGGGATGACCGCCAGACCGACGCCGAAGCCGATCACGACGACGGGGACGAAGATGCTCGGGAAGTAGTCCGGTGAGTCGGTCGCGATCGACGATGCGTAGAGGCAGCCGACGAGGATCACCGCGCCGCCGACCAGGACGAGCCAGCGCGGCTGGATCATCAGCGCCAGCTTCGACGCGATCGCCGCGGCGATGCCCAGCCCGAACGCGAACGGCACGACCGCGAGCCCGCTCTGGATCGGCGAGTACTGCAGGATGCCCTGCAGGTACAGCGAGATGAACACCGCCATGCACATCATGATCATGCTGGCGAGCAGGATGGCGAGCAGGGCTGCGACGCGTGAGCCGTTGTCGAAGAGGGAGAACGGCAGCAGTGGGTTCCGGGCGCGCCGTTCGACCACGATGAACGCGGCCAGGGCGAGGGCGCCGAGGATGAACGAGCCGACCACGACCGGCGCCGTCCAACCGTTGGGCCCCTCGTTCACCGCGAGCACCAGCAGGGTGCAACCGAGGGTGCCGAGGACCGCGCCGGGCACGTCGAGGGGCAGCCGCTCACCCTGGGATTCCCGCAGCGCGACGATCGCCCCGACGACGACGATCAGACCGATCGGCACGTTGATGAGGAAGACCAGGCGCCACGACAGCTCGGTCAGCACCCCGCCGAGGATGAGCCCGGCCACCGATCCCACGCCGGTCATGGCCGCGTAGACCGCGAAGGCCTGACTGCGCGGTTTGCCGGGCGCGAAGGTGGTGGCGACCAGCGCCATGGCGGTGGGCGCCGCGATCGCCGCCGACGCGCCCTGCAGGGCCCGGCCGGCGAGGAGGCTCGCCTCGTTCCAGGCCAGTCCACACAGCAGCGAGGTGAGGGTGAAGGCGACCACGCCGACGATGAACATCCGCTTGCGGCCGAACGTGTCACCGAGACGGCCGCCGAGGAGCATGAGACCGCCGAACGCCAGCACGTAGCTGCTGATGACCCAATTGGCGCTGGACTCCGAGAGCGTGAGCGCGTCGCGGATGCTCGGGAGCGCCAGCGCGGCCACGGTGCCGTCGAGCACGACGAGCAACTGCATCCCGGACAGCACCAGGATCGGCAGGCCGAAGACCGGACGGAACTGCTCGCTGTTCCCCGTTCCTGTGTTCACCGTTCCAGTGTTCACGGTTCCGGTGTTCGCAGCTCCGGGAGTCGACATAGAGAACGACCGTACCGGCCGATCGCCGGGACATGCCAATCTGCGTTGATTCGGTCTGGGTTGATCTGTTCAGGCGCCCTCGGTGAATGCGGCCACGTCGCCGATGACGACGATCGCGGGCGGACGCAGCCCCTGCGCCTCCGCGACCTCGCCGGCGTGCGCGAGATCGGTACGCAGCAGACGCTGGGTCGGCAGGGATCCGTTCTCGATCATCGCGACCGGGGTGTCGGGCCGCCGGCCGCCGTCGAGCAGTGCGTCGGCGAAGACCTCGACGCGTTCGACCGCCATCATCAGGACCAGGGTGCCGCGCAGCTTGCCCATGGCCGACCAGTCGATCAGCGAGTCGGGGTGGCCCGGCGGCACGTGGCCCGAGGCGATCACGACCTCGTGGGTGACGCCGCGGTGCGTCACCGGGATGCCCGCCGATGCCGGTGCGGCGATCGAGCTGCTGATCCCCGGCACCACGGTGACCGGGACCCCGGCGGCCACACAGGCCTGCAGTTCCTCGAAACCCCGCCCGTAGACATAGGGGTCCCCGCCCTTGAGGCGGACCACGAACTTGCCCTCCTTGGCCTTCTCCACGAGGACGTCGTTGATGGCTTCCTGCTTCATCGCGCGGCCGTAGGGCACTTTGGCGGCGTCGATCACCTCGACCTGCGGGCCGAGTTCGGCGAGCAGTTCGGGGGGCGCGAGCCGATCGGCCACCACCACGTCGGCCTCGGCGAGGAGCCGTTGGCCGCGGACGGTGATCAGGTCGGGGTCGCCGGGACCGCCACCGACGAGGGCCACGCCCGCGGCGTGCGGGGCGGCGTCGTCGACACTCAGCGACCCCTCGGCGAGGGCACGGCTCATCGCGGCTCGGAGTGCGGCCGACAGTTTGTGGTCGCCGCCGGCGAGGACGCCGAACTGGACGTCGCGGTGACGGCCGGACGCCGGGGTGACGGCGGTGCCGTGGCGGGCGTCGTCGGCCCGGACGCAGAACGTGTGCCTGCGCTCGGCCTCGGCCACCACCGCCTCGTTGACGGCGGGATCGTCGGTGCAGGCCATCGCGTACCAGGCGCCCTCCAGATCGCCGTCGGCGTAGCGGCGCTGGGTGACGGTGATGCCGGTGAAGGATTCGACGGCCGGGGTGGGATCGAGCGCGATGACGTGCACGTGGGCACCCGCGGCGACCAGATTGGGCAGCCGCCGCTGCGCGACGGACCCGCCGCCCACCACGACGACCTTGCGTCCGCGGAGGTCGAGGCCGACCAGGTAATGCCCCTCTCCGGAGGGGAAGGCGTCGGGCCCGGGGACGTGCGGGGGTCCTGGGACATTCGACCCCGGGACATTCGACCCCGGGACATTCGACAGGGCGGAGTCAGGCTCGGACATGGGAGCTGACCTTACCGGGACAGCCGATCTAGAGCGGCAACTCACCCGTCCGCCGGACGTGGGCCCACACATCGGCAGCCGGGACACCGAGCCGGTGGGCCGCGGACTGCAGCAGCGCCCCGAGCAGGCTCGAGGTGCAGAACGCGGCGTCCAGCGAGTCGTCGGCGTTGATCCGGATCTGGTTCCACCACAGCGGGTTCCGGTCCGCGGCGGCCTCGGCCATGGCGATCGCGGTGGCGAAACCGGCAGGGGCGGAGGCGGACGGCCGCGCGCCGGCCCCCCTCACGTCGGTCACGGTCACGTCGGTCACGGTCACGTCGGTCACGGTCACGTCGGTCACCGGGCCCGCAGTTCCCGTGCGTGCTGGCGCTGCAACGCCCGCTCCCGCGACTCCTCGAACTTGCGCACCTTGACGTCCATCTCCTCCAGGAACTCCGCGAGGCGTTCGCGGTAGTGTTCGCCGACCGGCCCGAAGTCGTCGCGCTCGAAGATGCGCCACTTCCGCAGCACGGGCATGACGACATCCGACATGTGTTGCGGCAGATCGTAGATGCCGCCCTTGGCGATCAACACGGCGTTGCGCCGGAAGTTCGGCATGGTCGCGCCGGGCATCTGGAAGTTGGTCACGATCGCGTGGATGGCGGCCATGGTCTGGTCGGGAACGAGGTCGAGCGCGCCGGCGACGATGTTGCGGTAGAAGAGCATGTGCAGGTTCTCGTCGGCCGCGACACGTTGCAGCATGCGGTCGGCGATCGGGTCCCCGCATGCCTTCCCGGTGTTGCGGTGCGAGACCCGGGTGGCCAGTTCCTGGAAACTGACGTACGCGACCGCGAACAGCATGTCGAAGCTGTGGTCGCGCTGCCCGTCGTCGTCGGGCAGCGGGTTGAATCCCGACGTCATGTGCGCCATGCGTATCTCTTCGAGCTCGACCGGGTCGACACCGCGGGTCACCACCAGGTAGTCGCGCATCACGATCGAGTGGCGGTTCTCCTCGGCCGTCCAGCGCCCCACCCACCAGCCCCAGGCATCGTCGAGGGTGAAGTTGTCGGCGATCACCCGGTGGTACGACGGCAGGTTGTCCTCGGTGAGCAGATTGGTGATCATCGCGGCCTTGGCGACATCGGAGAGCCGCGACTGCGACGGATCCCAGTCGAGTCCGCCGAGAGCTGCGAAGTTGCGTCCGTCGTCCCAGGGCACGTAGTCGTGCGGGTGCCAGTCGCGCGTCATCTTCATGTGCCGCTCGACCTCGGTCTCGCACACGGGCAGCAGTTCACGCAGTAGATCCGAACCGGTCATGCCGCGGTCGGCGGGTTCGGCGTCGGGGGGTCCGATGAGGGTGGTCACGTGCTCTCCTGATCACAGCGGGGTCGTACCATCCACTCTGCGCGGCGGGACGGGTGGTGCTCGTGAGGCGAAGGTCCCGCATGTATGGGGTCCGACGTCGCGACTTCCCGGCGCCGCACATCCGGTACTTTCAGACCCATGTCCCCTGTCACGACCGATTCGGCCACCGCCGATCCGACCCCGTCCCCGAATCCGGTCCGCGCCTACCTCGTCGACGACCACGAGCTCGTCCGGCGCGGTCTGCGCGACCTGCTCGGAACCGCCGGCGACATCGAGGTGGTGGGCGAGGCGGCCTCGGTCGGCGAGGCACTTGTCGGCATCCTGGCGACCAAGCCCGATGTGGCCGTGCTCGACGTCCGGTTGCCCGACGGCAACGGGGTCGAGCTGTGCCGGGACGTTCGCGCCGCCGAACCGGGGATCAAGTGCCTGATGCTCACGAGCTACGCCGACGACGACGCGCTGCTCGCCGCGGTCCTCGCCGGCGCCTCGGGTTTCGTGCTCAAACAGATCCTGGGGCACAACCTGGTCGCCGCGGTTCGGACCGTCGGTCGGGGCGGTTCACTGCTCGACGATCGGTCCACGGCGGCCCTGCTCGCCAAGCTGCGCAACGAGAAGCAGACCGAGAAGGATCCGCTCGCCGAGCTCACCCATCAGGAGCGCGAGGTGTTCGCCCTGATCGGCGAAGGCCTGACCAATCGGCAGATCGCCGGCCGGATGTTCCTGGCGGAGAAGACGATCAAGAACTACGTGTCCCGCATCCTGGGCAAGCTGGACATGCAGCGACGCACCCAGGTCGCCGTGATGGCGACCAGACTCCGCGACGGCAAGGAGTGAGCTAACCCACCAGCGGCACCGACCAGGTGAGCGTCGTCCCGCCGCCGCTGGTCCGGCCCTCGCTCGTCCCGCCCCCACTCGTCCCCCGCGGGCGGGTGACGATGCTGAACGTCCCGTCGCAGTCCTCGGCCCGGCGCGTCAGGTTCTCGAGACCGCGATAGGTGACGTCGGCGCCGATGCCGACCCCGTCGTCGCTGATCTCGACGGTCAGGACGTCGTCGGCGGTCACCGACACCGCGATGTGGTCGGCCCGCGCGTGCCGGAGCGCGTTGCTCAAGCCCTCTCGCAGGACGGCGTCGATGTGTGGTCCGAGGGAGTCCGGGACCACCGTGTCGACGGGGCCGTCGAACTCCACGCTCGGCGAGATCGACGCGTGCCCGGACAGTTCGGACACGATGTCGAGCACGCGCCGCCGCAGCGTCGGGCCGACGTCGGTTCCGTAGGGCGTCTGCAGGTCGAAGATCGAGGTGCGGATCTGGGCGATCGTGCGATCGAGGTCGGTCATGATCTGCTCCAGGCGCGCGGCCGCGGCGGCCGGATCGGTGGTCCCGGCCAGCAGCGTCTGTACCGACATCCCGACCGCGAAGAGTCGCTGGATCACATGATCGTGCAGGTCGCGGGCGATGCGGTGCCGGTCTTCGAGGACCTCGAGATCGCGGGCGATCTGTTGCTGCTCGGCGTAGACGACCGCCAGCGAGGCGACCTCGGCGACACCGGCGAGCCCGGCGATCTCCTCGTCGTCCCAGTAGGGGCGGTTGCGGTGGGTGATGAGCATCCAGCCGAACGCCCCCGATGCGCGCTGGAGGGGTTGCACCGAGGTCCAGCGGGCGCCGCGCCGGATCAGCGACTCGGCGATCTGGCCGGAGCGCTGCACCCGCAGCGCCGTGGCGTCCGGCGGGATGAAGTGCTCGATCTCCACCGGGTCGCCGGTGTGCCCGCGTAGTTCCACCTCCCCCGCCATCTCGGTGAGCAGGTAGACATCGACCGCGCCGACGAGATCGGCGACATCGGCGCACATCCGGGACATGGTGTCCGACAACGCGATTCCGGCCAGCGGCTCCGACCCACGCCGGGCCAGGACCTGCATCCAGCGGTGGCGGGTGCGGGCCCGTTCGAAGAGACCCGCGTTGTCGACGGCGATCCCGGCGGCCACCGCCAGCACCGCGACGACGGTCTCGTCGACCTCGGAGAAGTCCTCCGCGGACCGCTTCTCGGTCAGGTACAGACTGCCGAACACCTCGCCGCGCACCATGATCGGAGCACCGAGGAAGGTGTGCATCGGCGGGTGGTTGGGCGGGAACCCCACCGACGTCGGATGAGCGCCGAGGTCGTGGATGCGGTGCAGGCGGGGATCGTCGATGAGCAGGCCGAGGACCCCGCGCCCGACCGGCAGATGTCCCATGGTGGCGCGTTGCGCATCGGTGATACCGATGTGCACGAATTCACTCAGCCCGCCGTCCGGTCCGCGCACACCGAGGGCACCGTACTGGGCGTCCACGAGTCCCGCCGCGACCTCGACGATGCGCTGCAGCGCGCGGTCGAGTTCGACCCCCTGCCCGACCACGAGCACCGCCTCCAGCAGTTCCCGGAGCAGGGCGGGATCGTCGGCACCGTGATCGGCGAGCGCGTCGAGCGTCTCGCGGAGCCGGTGCGCCAGCATCAGGACGCCCCGGGGGCGTCGCCGACGGACTGGGGCGTCGGCACCCGCCCACTCTCGGCGGATCGGGACACGAAGCGGCACAACGCTTCCGGGATCGCGGCCGGATGCAGATGCAAGTACGAGGCGTGCACTGCGGCCGTCGCGAACCCGTGCATCGACGCGCGGCCGGCCGAGTCGCGCCAGGCCCAGGCCGGGGCGAGCGCGCCGTCGCCGACCCCGCTGCGGTGGAACTCGTGACCGGTGACGCGTTCACCGGTCCGGAACAGGGCCGAGTCGCCCACGGCCACGGCATCGCGGTATCCCAGCGTCAGGGTCGGGCCGAAGTGGCCGGGGATGTCGAGGACGCCACTCATCGGGTGCCCGTCGAGTTCGGTGCACAGGTACAGCAGGCCCGCGCACTCGGCGTGGATCGGCCGACCCGCCGCGGCGTGCGCCCGGAGGTCGGCGCGCAGGAGATCGTTGGCGGCCAGCGCCTCGGCGTGTTCTTCCGGGAATCCGCCACCGATCACCACGCCGGCCGCGTCCGCGGGCAACCGGTCCACGAGCGGGTCGAAGACGACGACGCGCGCGCCGGCGGCGGTCAGCATCTCGGCGTGCTCGGCGTAACCGAAGGTGAACGCCGCGCCCCCGGCGACCGCGATCACCGGCGAACCGGCCGACGCGACGGGACGATATGGCGCGACGGCTTCCGCAGCCGACCAGGCCGCGGCGTCGGGGACCGCACGTCCGCGGGCGGCGGCCACGATCGCCGGCAGGTCGAGGGCGCCGCGCAGGTGCGCGGTCATCGCGTCCACGGCGGCGACCGCGTCGGCGTTGCGTTCGGCGGCCGGGATCAGGCCCAGGTGCCGGGAGGGCACCGTCAGCGACGGGTGGCGCCGAAGCACCCCGAGAACCGGCAGTCCCACCCGCGCGGCGGCCTGTCGCAGCACCATCTCATGGCGTGGCGAGCCGACCCGGTTGAGGATGACGCCCGCCATCGACACCGAGGGGTCGTAGGAGAGGAACCCGTGTAGCACGGCGGCCAGCGACTGGCTGTGGCCCGCGGCGTCGACGACGAGGATCACCGGCGCACCGATGATCGACGCGACGTGCGCGGTGGAGCCGACGCCGAGTGAACCGGCATCGCCACCCGGACTGCCGCCCGTCCCGTTGCCACTGTCGGAATCCACGATCCGGCCGTCGAAGAGGCCCATCACGCCCTCGACGACCGCGATGTCGGCGCCCGCGGCGCCGCGGGCGAAGAGCGGCGCAATGCGTTCGGCGCCCACGAGATTCGGGTCGAGATTGCGTCCGGGTCGTCCGGCCGCGACGGCGTGGTAGCCGGGGTCGATGTAATCGGGGCCGACCTTGAACGGCGCCACCCGGTGTCCGGCCGCCCGCAGTGCGCCGATGAGGCCGGTCGTCACGGTGGTCTTGCCGCTGCCCGACGACGGCGCGGCGATCACGACGGCGGGCGTCGACGCCCGCGCGGAGATCACCATTCGATCCCCTTCTGCCCCTTGCGTCCGGCGTCCATCGGGTGGGCGATCTTGTGCATCTCGGTCACGAGATCGGCAGCGTCGACGAGGGCCTGCGGGGCGCGCCGGCCGGTGATGACCACGTGCTGGCGTCCGGGTCGGCGGGCGAGGGTGTCGAGCACCTCGGCGGTGTCCACCCAGCCCCAGTGAAGCGGATAGGTGAACTCGTCGAGGACGTAGAAGTCGTGTTCGCCGGCATCGAGACGGCGTGCGATCTCCGCCCACCCGGCCCGCGCGGCGGCGGCGTGGTCGTCGTCCTGGTCGTCGTTGGCCCGCAACCAGGACCAGCCCTGACCCATCTTGTGCCATTCCACCGGCCCACCGGCGCCGGTCTCCGCGTGCACCCGGTCGAGGGTGAGCATCGTCGACTCCTCCCCCACCTTCCATTTCGCACTCTTCACGAACTGGAACACCGCGACCCGCATACCCGCGTTCCACGCGCGCATCGCCATCCCGAAAGCGGCGGTCGACTTGCCCTTGCCGTCGCCGGTGTGCACCGCGAGGACGGGCTGGTTACGGCGCTGTCGCGTCGTCAAGCCGTCATCGGGGATGCTGACCGGAACTCCCTGGGGCACTCGACTTCTCCTCTGGTCTCAGATGGGGGTGGCGGGGCGGTCAGGCCGCCCCCCGCGCGGGTGCGTGTCCCGTCAGCGCGGTGGCGGACAGTTCGTCCATGGGGATCAGGCTCGCGCCGAGATGGGCCGCGAGATCGCCGGCGAGTCCGAGCCGGACCATCCCCTGCTCGCAGTCGACGACCACGGACGCGATGCCGCGCCGACGGATACCGTCCGCGGCTTCCCGCGCCCGTGCCATCGCGCCTCGTCCTGAGGTGGCACGACCGTCGGTGAGCACCACCAGCAGCGGTCGTCGGTCGGGCTCAGCGCGGCGACACCGCTGCACGACATCGGCGGCGAGCTGCAGGCCCTCGCCGAGCGGTGTCCGGCCGCCGGTACGGATCTCCTCGAGGCGGCGCACCGCGATCTCGACCGATTTGGTGGGCGGCACCGCAAGCGTCGCGGAGGAACCCCGCGCCACGACCACCGCGACGCGGTCGCGCCGGGTATACGATTCGCGCAACATCTCCACGCACAGTTCGGACACCGCGGCCAGCCGACGCCGGGCGGTCATCGACCCGCTGAGGTCGACCACGAAGACGACGAGGTTGGCCTCCTGGCCGACCCGTTGCGCCGACCGCAGGTCGGGGGCGGCGATCCGCACACCGCGCTCGGACCCGGCCCCGCCACGACCGGCCCGGCCCGCGGCGGCGAGCACCGTGCCGAACAGATGCACCGGTCGGCCGGCATCGAAGTCCACGGCATGGGTGGTGTGTCCGCGACGGCTCCGCGCCTTCGATCGGCGACCCGGGTCTCCGTCGCCGAGTCCGTCGACGCGCAGGGTCGGCATGCGGCGAGCCGTCGAGGTCGGCACGGATCCGAACGCCGGTCCGGGAGCGTGCTGCGGGGCGTCGGTGTCGCCGGTCTCGGGAGCCGCATCGGGGTCGGTGTCGGGCGCCGGGCCGGTGTCGGATGCGGAGTCCGGGGCCTCGCCGCCGCCACCGGGCGGCGGTGGTGTCTCGGGCGGTTCCGGGTCGTCATCGGGTGAGTCGGGTCCGGCCGCGTCCTCGCCCGCCGACATCGCCTCGTCGAGCTGGTCGCGGCTGAGCCCCGACTCGTCGAAGGGGTTGCGGCGGCGCCGATGCGGCAGCGCGAGCTCGACGGCCGCCCGGACGTCGACGTCCTCGACGGCGGTGGCCCCGCGCCAGGCGGCATGAGCGAGCGCGGTCCGGGCCACCACGATGTCGCCGCGGAGTCCGTCGACGTCGAGGTGGGCGCAGATCCCGGCGATACGGCGCAATTCCCGGTCCGGGAGGGCCACCGCACCCACGGCGGCTCGTGCGCTCGCGATCCGTTGTGTCAGTTCGTGTTCGGCGGCGGCGTGGGCGGCGACGAACGACGCCGGGTCGGCGTCGTACGCCATGCGGCGGCGCACCACCTCCACGCGTTCGTCGACCTCGCGGCCGGCGGCCACGTCGACCGCGAGCCCGAACCGGTCGAGCAGCTGCGGGCGCAACTCCCCCTCCTCCGGGTTCATGGTGCCGACGAGAACGAAATCGGCCGCCTGGGTGTGCGACACACCATCGCGTTCGATCGTGACCCGTCCACTGGCCGCCGCATCCAGCAGCACGTCGACGAGGTGGTCGGCGAGCAGGTTGACCTCGTCGATGTACAGCACCCCGCGGTGCGCCCGGGCGAGCAGACCGGGAGTGAACTCGGCACGGCCGTCCCGCAGCACCGAGGTGAGATCGAGCGAGCCGATCACACGGTCCTCGGTCGCACCGATGGGCAGTTCGACCACGCGGCCGGCGGTGTCGTCCGTGGCACCGGGGACGCTGAGCAGCGGACCGAGCCCGCGCACGATGGTCGATTTCGCCGTGCCCTTCTCCCCGCGGATCAGGACACCCCCGATACCCGGCGAGATGGCCGACAGGATCAGTGCGAGCTTGAGCTGCTCCTGCCCGACGACGGCGCTGAACGGATAGCGCACGTCGGCGTGCGTGTCCACGGAAGCGGGGAGTTCACCGAGGGTCGTCATCGTGACCCGGCGCGGAGCATCGACACGTGGGGGATCCCGTCCTCGAGGTAGTCGTCGCCGTCGCGGACGAAACCGAACTTGCCGTACATCTCGGTGAGGTAGGCCTGCGCCTCGATCCGGCACGGGCGCTCCCCGACCTCGGCGAGCGCGGCGGTCATGAGGGTCGCCACGAGGCCGTGACCCCGATGGTTGCGTTCGGTGCAGACGCGGCCGATCCGGAAGACCTGTCCGCCGTCGGCCTCCGGTTCCTCGAGCAGACGCAGCGTCGCCAGTACCGCCCCCGGGTCGGGCCCGTCCTCGTCGCCTCCGTCGGTCCGGTCCCCACCGTCGGTGATCCAGAACTGGCGCGTCGTCGGTTCCAGGTCTCGGCCGTCGAGTTCGGGATACGGACAGGCCTGCTCGACGACGAAGACCTCGACCCGCAGCCGGAGGACCCGATACAGCGTGGCTGCGTCCATGTCGTCGGCCAGGGCGCGGTGCACCCGCGGTTCAGAGATCATGTGTCGTGGTTAGCACACAAGGCGACCGGACTTCACCTCGCGCGGATCAGCCGGCGGTGGCGGGCGCGAGCCGGCCGGTCTCGGCGGGGACCTCGTTCCGGTCGGTCAGCTGCAGCGTCTTGTTGGTCCAGTCCCACACCTGGCGGTACAGGTCGCGGTTGTCGTTGAGCTTCTGACCGAAGGACGGGATGATCGCGGTCAGCTTCGACGACCAGCCCGCGTACTCCTTCGGGAAGCACTGTTCGAGCACCGAGATCATCGCCGGCACGGCGGTCGAGGCGCCGGGGGACGCACCGAGGAGCCCGGCGATGGTGCCGTCGCCGGCCGCGACGACCGCGGTGCCGAACTCCAGCTGACCACCCACCCCGGTCTTGCGGATGACCTGCACGCGCTGTCCGGCGGTGATGAGCTCCCAGTCGGCGCCGAGCGCGCGGGGGACGAATTCCGACAGCGTCTTCACCCGGTCGGCCGGCCCGGCGGCGAGCTCGCTGATGAGGTACTTGAGCAGCCCGAACTCTTTGGGCGCGATCGACACCATGGGGAGCAGGTTGCCCGGCTTGATCGAGGCGGGCAGGTCGGTGATCTTGCCGCTCTTGAGGAACTTCGGCGACCACCCGGCGTACGGGCCGAACAGCAGGCCCGGCTTGTGGTTGATGACGCGGGTGTCGAGGTGCGGCACCGACATCGGCGGGGCACCGACGGCGGCCTGCCCGTAGACCTTCGCGTGATGCTCGGCGACGAGATCGGGGTTGGTGCAGCGGAAGAACTCACCGGACACCGGGAACCCGCCGAACCCCTTGGCTTCTTTGATGCCCGACTTCTGCAGCAGGTGCAGCGCACCGCCGCCGGCACCGACGAACACGAACTTCGCGTGCACGGACAGCTTCTGCCCGGTCCGGCCGTTACGGACCTTCACGATCCAGCTGCCGTCGGACTGCTTGGACAGGTTGGTCACCGAATGGCCGAAGTAGATGTCGGCGCCCTGGGCGACGTAGTTGAGGAGCTGCTGGGTGAGCGCGCCGAAATCGACGTCGGTACCCTGGTCGAACCAGTTCAGCGCGACCGGGTCGGCGAAGTCGCGTCCCTCCGACATCAGCGGCAGTCGTGCGGTGAACTCGGCCGGGTCGTCGATGAACTCCATGCCCTCGAACAGGGTCTGGGTCGCGAGATTGTCGTAGCGCTTGCGGAGGTACTTCTGGCCTTCGGCGCCGTGGGTGAAGGCGACGTGCGGAATGGGGTTGATGAACTCCGACGGGTCACCGAGGATGCCGTTGTCGACCGAGTGGGCCCAGAACTGGCGCGACACCTGGAACTGCTCGTTGATGGTGAGCGCCTTGTCGATGTTGACGTCGCCGTCGGCGGTCTTCGGCGTGTAGTTCAGCTCGCAGAGTGCCGAGTGTCCGGTGCCGGCGTTGTTCCACGGGTCGCTGCTCTCGGCGGCGGCGGCGTCGAGCTGCTCGAACAGGCTGATCGACCAGTCGGGCTGAAGCTGTCGGAGCAGCGCTCCGAGGGTCGCACTCATGATTCCCGCACCCACCAACGCGACGTCGGTCGTGATCACCGTTTTCGACACCTGGACTCCACTTCACCTGGAGGGACACTGTGACCGGTGTTCGTCGCGGCACGTCGTCCCGGATGGCAACTTCTCGACCGGGCACTTCTCACCCGGTCCTTGTCGATCGTCATTGTCCAGCATGGCACGTCCAGCACGAGAATCGACCTTCGCAACTGTGTGCTGCACGACATCCGGGCAGTCGGTGACCTGTCACTATGCTGGTCGCCGTGAGCGCATCCGCAGCCGCCGACTGGCAGCCCGACCGATTTCTCGAGGACTACCGGCAACGCGTGCTCCCCCTGGGCCCCGATCCCGACGGTGAATCGCCGATCACCGCGACCCTGGTGCGACGCGCCGAGTCGTCACCCGCGCGCGGCGCCGTGCTCTACGTCCACGGTTTCACCGACTACTTCTTCCACGAGCCGCTCGCCGACTTCTTCGTCGACCGCGGGTACGCGTTCTATGCCGTCGACCTGCGAAAATGCGGGCGATCGCGGCAATCGCACCACACGCCGCACTTCACCACCGACCTCGCGATGTACGACGAAGAGCTCAACGCGTCGCTGCGGACCATCTTCGACGAGGTGGGACCCGACTGCCGGGTCGTGGTGGCCGGGCATTCGACGGGCGGCCTCATCACCGCACTCTGGCTCGACCGGTTGCGACAGCGCGAGCCGGCGCTGCACGCGGCAGTTGACGGACTCCTGCTCAACTCGCCCTGGTTCGATCTGCAGGGCGACGCGGTGCTCCGCACCCTCCCGGTCACGCTGCTCGTCAAGGCGATCGCCGCCGTCGCGCCGACCAGGGTGATACCGAAGGAACTCTCGCAGGCCTACGGCGAGAGCCTGCACGACAGCGCGCACGGCGAATGGAACTACGACCTGTCAGCGAAACCGCTGGGCGGATTCCCGGTCACCTTCGGTTTCCTCGACGCGGTGCGCAGCGGTCAGCGTCGCCTGCACCGCGGCATCGACGTCGGTGTTCCCGCGCTCGTGTTACGTTCGGACAAAACGCATTTCGCCAGGACCTACTCGGCGTCCACCGATCATGCCGATGCCGTCCTCGACGTCACCCACATCGCCCGCTGGAGCGGGTGCCTCGGCGGCCGCGTGACCGCGGTACCCATCCCCGACGCCCGGCACGACGTCTTCCTCTCCGTCGCACACGCCCGCGAGCACGCCTATCGCGAGGTCGACCACTGGCTGTCCGCCGTCCTCTCAACCGAAAGCGAGAATCCCCTATGACCGCCACGCAGGTCGTCGACCTGGCCATCATCGGCTCCGGCAGCGGCAACGCCATTCCCGATGACCGCTTCGCGGACAAGACCCTCGCGATCTTCGAGGAGGGCGTCTACGGCGGCACCTGCCTCAACGTGGGGTGCATCCCGACCAAGATGTTCGTCTACGCCTCCGAGGTGGCCGAGATCGCCACGCACGGTGCGCGCCTGGGCGTGCACTCGAAGGTGGACTCGGTCGACTGGCCCGGCATCGTCGAGCGCGTGTTCGGCCGCATCGACCCGCTGTCGCAGGGCGGCAAGGAGTACCGGGTCGACCGGTGCGAGAACATCACCGTGTACGACTCCCATGTCGAATTCGACGGCCGCGACGACGACGGCCGGTACCGGTTGGTCACGCGAGACGGCGACACGGTCCTCGCCGACGAGGTCGTGCTCGCCGCCGGATCGCGCGCGGTCATCCCCCAGATCGTCGCCGACTCGGGGGTCACCTACTACACCAACAACGACGTCATGCGTCTCCCCGAGCTGCCCGAACGCCTGATCATCGTCGGGAGCGGTTACATCGCAGCGGAATTCGCACACGTCTTCGGCGCGCTGGGCTCACATGTGTCGATCATCGCGCGCGGCCCGGGTCTGCTCCGCAAGCAGGATGCCGACATCTCCAACCGCTTCACCCAGGTGGCCCGGGAGAAGTGGGACGTGCGGCTGGAGACCACGATCACCGAGGCCGAGGACCTGCCCGACGGCGGTGTGCGGGTCGGGCTCTCCGACGGCGCGACACTCGAGGCCGACGTCCTGCTGATCGCGACCGGCCGGCAGCCGAACGGCGACCGGCTCAACCTCGACTCCGTCGGTATCGAGCTCGACGACGAAGGTCGCGTGCGCTGTGATCAGCACGGCCGCACCGCTGCCCGCGGAGTGTGGACGCTGGGCGACGTCAGCTCGCCGTACCAGCTCAAACACGTCGCCAACCACGAACAGCGGGTGGTGCAGGCCAATCTCCTGAAAGGCTGGGACGCAACCGATCTGGACGCCTTCGACCACCGGTACGTCCCGGCGGCCGTGTTCACCCACCCGCAGATCGCCGCGGTGGGCCTCACCGAGGACGAGGCTCGCGAGGCCGGCCGCGACTTCGCGGTCAAGGTCCAGGCCTATGGCGACGTCGCCTACGGCTGGGCGATGGAGGACACCACCGGATTCTGCAAGCTGATCGCCGAACGCGGCACCGGCCGGCTGCTGGGCGCACACCTCATCGGCCCGCAGGCACCGACGGTCATCCAGCCGGTCATCCAGGCGATGCACTTCGGCCAGACCGCACACGAACTCGCCCGCGGCCAGTACTGGATCCACCCGGCGATGCCCGAGGTCCTGGAGAACGCGATCCTCGGCCTGGACATCTGACCCCAGGCCCTCCGCGCGACCTCAGAAAATCGTTGACCCCAGGCCCTCCGCGCGACCTCAGAAAATCGTTGAGCGCAGGGCGATCTCGCTGGCGAGTGCCGGGGCCGCGCGCTGCGGGATCCAGTGGTCCACGCCCGCGAGTTCGCAGTAGCGGAAGTCGCCGTAGACGTACCGACCGCTGCCCTGCGCCTGTTCGCGACCCAGGGCGGTGTCGGCGTCGCTCCACAGCAGCGTGGTCGGGATCTCGACCGGCGGGCACGCCATGGTCGCCTTGATGTCGCCGGTGAAGTTCGCGCGGTACCAGTTCAGCGCGGCGGTCAGGGCGCCCGGTTCCCGCAGCGGGGCGAGTTCGTCCTCGGAGATCCCCACCGCCCGCAGCTCGGCGGCGTCGTCGGCGAGCAGCCTCTCCTCGGCCCCGTCGGCCACGAAATCGAGGATGTACGAAGAACGTTCACGCTGGTCGCTACCGACGAGCGCGTCGCGCATGGCCGACGGATGCCCGGTGCTGGCGACGACGAGACCGGTGAACCGGTCGGGGTACTTCCCGGCGAGATGCCACGCGACGATGCCGCCCCAGTCGTGCCCGACGAGGATCGCGTAGCCGATGCCGAGGGCGTCGAGAACCCCGATCACATCGGAGACGAGGTGGGTGAGCCGGTAGTCGTCCACCCCGGGCGGCCGCGCGCCGGGGCTGTACCCACGTTGATCGATGACCAGTGTCCGCAGCCCCGACTCGTGCAGGCGCGGCAGTACGTCGTCGTAGCAACTCCCGTTCACCGGGAACCCGTGCAGCAGCAGAACCCACGGACCGGTCTCCGGTCCCCCGATCCGGACGTCGAAGGTGAGGCCGCCCACGGTCACCTGACGTCGGTCGTCGATCATGGGGCGGTCTTCAGTCATGGCGCCCACGATAACCCGTCTCCACGACCCCGGCGTCTACAAGTCCTCGAGGTGGTGACGGATGACCTTGGGGTGGCGCGGCGGCCCTTGTTCGATGAGGCGCGTCACGGCGTCGAGGTCGAGGTGTTCGGTGACGAGATCGGCCATCGCGTCGACCTGTCGCCGACGTACGGCGTCGACGTCGGTGCCCGGCGCCACGCGGAATCCTCGGACACCGGCCTCGGCCGCCACGTCGGCCAGAAGTCGACGCCGGAAGTCGTTGCACGCCAGCAGTCCGTGCCAGTGGGTACCCCGGACCGCCCCCCGCACCGCGCCTTCCGGACCGTGCCGGTCGTCGACGATCCACGTGTTCTCGGCCGATCGGGTCACCCGGCCGTGATGGATCTCGTAGCCACTGATCGGCACCCCTGACATCGGAACACCGGACACCTCGCCGCCGGTCCCGGTCACCTCGCCGCCGGTCCCGGTCACCTGCCGCACGGTTTTTTCGGCGTAAAACTCGATGTCGAGGTCGAACAACCCCAGTCCGGGCACCCGCCCGCGACCGGACTCCACTCGGTCGTCGAGGGTGCGGCCCAGCATCTGGAATCCGCCGCACACGGCGACGATCGGACGTCCGCGGGCCGCGCGTTCGGTAAGTGCCTCCCCGAGACCGCGCGCCCGCAGCCACTCGAGGTCGGTGATGGTGGCGCGGGTGCCGGGCAGCACGACGAGGTCGGCGGCCGCCACCCCGGCCGGGTCGTCGACCCAGGTGACGTCGACACCGGGTTCGCAGGCCAGCGCCTCGACGTCGGTCGAGTTGGAGATCCGCGGCAGCCGGATGGCGGCGACCCGCAATCGAGGTACTCCGGTCGCGGAGGATTCGGTGAACGAGCGCGGTGGCCCGACCCGCCGCCCGACCGGCGCCGCGAGCGAGTCCTCGGCGTCGAGCCACAGGTCGTCGGCGAAGGGCACCACCCCGAGTGTCGGCCGTCCCGTGATCGCCTCGACCTGCCGCAGTCCCGGCTCGAGGATCGACGGGTCACCACGGAACTTGTTGACCACGAACCCCGCGATCAGCCGCTGATCGGCGTCGTCGAGGACCGCGGTGGTACCGAACAGATGGGCCAGCGACCCGCCGCGGTCGATGTCGGTGACCAGCACCACCGGGAGGTCCGCCGCCTGTGCGAGACCGAGATTCGCGATGTCGTTGGCGCGCAGATTGATCTCGGCGACCGAACCCGCACCTTCACAGATGACGACGTCGAAGTCGCGTCGGAGACCGGCCAACTCGTCGGCGACGACGGCACGCAGCCGCGCCCGCCAGTGCAGGTAGTCGGCGGCCCCGACGTCTCCGGCGGGCCGACCGCGGAGGATCACGTGCGAGCGACGGTCACTGCCCGGTTTCAACAGCACCGGGTTGAACCTGGTGGAGGGTTCGAGGCCACAGGCGAACGCCTGCAACGCCTGGGCACGACCGATCTCGCCGCCGTCGAGGGTGACCACCGAGTTGTTGGACATGTTCTGCGCCTTGAACGGTGCGACCCGCACACCGGTGCGCCGCAGCGCACGGCACAGCCCGGCGACGATGAGGCTCTTCCCGGCATCGCTGCTGGTACCGCCCACGAGCAATGCGCCACCGAGTCCGTCCACCCGGAACAGACTAGAGGCCGAACCCGAGGCCGCGACCACGGTGGCGTCGTTCACAAGTCCCACCGTTCACCTCGCGGTCGTGCGGGTCTGGATACAGTGACCCGGACGAACAGGTCGACAGCCGGTCGTTCGGAGTCAAGGGGGGTCATCGGACGTGGAGGTCGTGAAGCCCGGGTCCGTGTTCGCCGGATATCGCGTCCTCTCGATGCTCGGGCGCGGCGGCATGGGACAGGTCTGGCTCGTCGAACACCCCACCCTGGGCCGCCGCGAGGCCCTCAAGATCATCTCGCCGAACCCCGCCGATCCCAGTTTCGCCGAGCGGTTCCGCAACGAGGCCCGCACCGCCGCGGCCCTCGATCACCCCGGCATCGTCACGGTCTACACCCACGGCGTGGAGAACGGCAGCCCGTGGTTCTCGATGTCCTACCTCGAAGGCGAGGACCTCGCCGCCGCGTCGGCCCTGCCGGTCGACGACGTGGTGACGGTCGTCGGCAAGGTCGCCGACGCGCTCGACTATGCCCATACCCGGCGCGTCATCCACCGCGACATCAAACCCGCGAACATCGTGGTCGCCCGCGGCCCCGACGGCCGGATCACCCGGGTCACCGTGCTCGACTTCGGCATCGCCCGCCTGATGGACGGCGCGAAGATGACCGCGACCAACCTGTTCGTCGGCACCCTCGCCTACGCCGCACCCGAGATCCTCACCGGCGAACCGGCGATCCCGGCGTCGGACCAGTACGCGCTCGCGTGCACGACCTTCCAGCTGCTCACCGGATCGCAGCCCTATCCCGGGCAGACCCCGATGGCCCTGATCGCCGGCCACGTCAACACGCCCGCACCGCGGATCTCCGAGCGCCGCCCCGACCTCGTCCACGTCGACGCCGTGTTCGCGCGCGCCCTCGCCAAGAACCCCGCCGACCGGTTCGCGTCCTGCTCCGAGTTCGCCGCGGCGCTCGCCCGGGCGGTCGAGATCGCGTCGACGGCGCCCTCCGTCGTCGCGGCGCAGGCACCCGGCCGTCCGTTCTCACCACCGCTGCCCACCCAGCAGGCGCCGGTGCACCCGGTGGCCCACCGTGCCCAGCCACCTGGCGGTCACCCACCGTTCCCGGCGTACGGTCCCGGCGGGCCGCCGCCGGGTCCACCACCCGGATATGTGACCGGGCCCGGCGGACCCCACGGACCCGGCCCGGGGTCCCGGGGAACGGGCTCACGCACCGCCTGGATCGTCGCCGCGGTACTCGGCGTCGTCGTCCTCGTCGTCGGTGTCGTCGGCGCCGCGATCGCCCTCAGCGGATCGGGGTCGGGTCCAGGGACGGCGCCGGTCGCCGGGTCATCGACGACGCCGCCCAGCAGTTCCGGCGGATCCTCCACCGGCAGCGATGAGTTCGAGTCCATCGCCTCCAGCGGGGACAGTACGTGCGCGGTGCGCGGCAATCGACTGTACTGCTGGGGCGACAACGAACGGGGCACGCTGGGCGACGGTACGACCACCGACCGCCCGCGCCCGGTCGCGGTCACCAGCATCTCCGACGTCTCGGCGGTGAGCATGGGCGGCCTCGGGACGACCTGCGCGATCAGTTCCGGAGACCTCTACTGCTGGGGTTACGGGATCGGACCGCCCGGGCAGAACGTGCCGCTGCCGACGAAGGTGTCCGGCCTGTCCCGGGTGTCGGCGGTGTCGGTCGGGCTCACGATCTGCGCGATCAGCGACGGCGACGCCTACTGCTGGCGCAACAACGCGAGCGGCCAGGTCGGCAACGGCAGTACCGGGTCGGTGGACGTGCCCACCCGCGTCGCCGGTCTCTCGGACGTGACCGCCGTGTCCACGTCGCACACCACGAGTTGCGCCATCGCCGGCGGTTCGGCGTACTGCTGGGGCAACAACCGGGAAGGCCAGATCGGCGACGGCACCACACTCGACCGCCTCACCCCGACCCGGGTCCTCGGACTCGACTCGCCCACGTCGATCAGCACGAGCCTGTACTCGACGTGTGCGGTCGCCGGCTCCGGCGGCGTGTTCTGCTGGGGCCAGAACACCAGCGGCCAGCTCGGCGACGGCACCGAGCAGAACCGGCGCACCCCGACCCGCATCGACGTCCGCGGGGCCACCGAGGTGTCCACGGCGGCCTACGGCGGTTGCGCCGCCGCGGGCAGCTCCGCCTACTGCTGGGGTTCGCGCAGCGATCAGCCGGACAAGAGCCCCGACCGCGTCAACGGACTGTCGGGGGTCACCGAGGTCACCACCGGTTCGGCGAACGTGTGCGCGGTCGCGGACGACGAGATGTACTGCTGGGGCCTCAACGGCCAGGGTCAGCCCGGCAACGGGACGACCACGACGAGCAGCGAACCGCAACCCGTCCGCTTCCCCGCCTGAGCGTCTCGGTTGTCGGACCGAACCTCAGTTGTCGGGCCCGATGTCAGTTGTCCGGCACAGTGAGAATCTCGGCGCCGTCGTCGGTGACGACGAGGGTGTGCTCGAACTGCGCGGTCCACCGGCGGTCGGCGGTCACCACGGTCCAGCCGTCGTCCCACATCTCCCACGGCAGTGCGCCGAGGTTGATCATCGGCTCGATGGTGAAGACCATCCCGGGTTCGAGGACCGTGTCGACGTTCGGTTCGTCGTAGTGCAGCACGATCAGCCCGTTGTGAAAGGTCTCACCGATGCCGTGGCCGGTGAAATCGCGCACGACCGTGTAGCCGAACCTGTTCGCGTAGGACTCGATGACCCGACCGATGACATTCAGCTCGCGACCCGGTTTGACGGCCTTGATGGCCCGCTCGGTCGCGATCCGCGTCCGCTCGACGAGATCGGCGGCCTCCTGGTCGACGTCGCCGGCGAGGAAGGTCGCGTTGGTGTCGCCGTGCACGCCGTGGATGTAGGCGGTGACGTCGATGTTGACGATGTCCCCGTCCTCGATCACCGTCGAATCCGGGATGCCGTGGCAGATCACCTCGTTCAACGAGGTGCAGCACGACTTCGGAAAGTCCTTGTAGCCCAGGGTTGACGGGTAGGCACCGTGGTCGATCATGTACTCGTGCGCGATCGCGTCGAGTTCGTCGGTGGTCACGCCCGGGGCGACGGCCTTGCCCGCCTCGGCGAGTGCGTTGGCCGCGATCTTGCTCGCGATGCGCATCTTCTCGATCGTCTCGGCGGTCTGCACCCAGGGCTCATGGCCCTCGTTCACCGTCGGCTTCCACACGTATTCGGGACGTTCGATGGAGTCGGGCACGGACCGGATGGGCGACACGATCCCCGGCGTGAGGGCACTGCGAACTGGCATGCGACCAGACTATCCCGGCCCGTCGCGGCGAGGCCCGTGGGCGGACACCGCGGCGAACGTCACTAAGCTCGCCGGGAGGAGCCGATGGGAGGCCATCGGAGTCGACGATGGAGGTGTGCGGTGCGGACCAGGGGCTTACGGGCGGCGCTGGTGATGGTGCTGACCGTGCTGAGCCTGTCGGCGTGCTTCGTCACCCCGATCGAGCAGGAGCGGCACTCGCCGGGCGCACATCTGCGCGACGGCCCGCAGACTGCGACGCTCGCGGAGTCCGACGTCACGCCCGTCGTCGAGAATCCCGCTCCCCGGCTGCCCGCGACCGTGGACTCGCTGCGGTACGGCGACGTGACCGTCGACGACGCCGACCGGATCATCGCCGTAGACATCAACGGAACCCTCGGCAACATCGTGTACGCCCTCGGACTCGGGTCGCACGTGGTGGGGCGCGACACGTCCACCGCCTTCCCCTCGGCGAGATCGCGGCCGGTGGTGACCAACCGCGGACACAGCCTCAACGCCGAATCCGTTCTCGCCCTTGACCCGAGCGTCCTGCTCGTCAGCGAGTCCACTGTGCCCACCGCCGCCGTCGACCAGATCCGCGACTCCGGCGTCGCGGTCGTCGTGTTCCCGGCCGCCCGCAATCTGGAGTCGAACGACACCCTGATCCGCTCGGTCGCAGCCGCACTCGGTGTCGCCGATGCCGGCGAGAAGCTCGTCGCCCGGACCGACGCCCAGATTCAAGAGGCGCGCGCGCTGGTCCCGGATCCGTCCGGAGATCCCACCATGGCGTTCCTCTACATCCGCGGACGCAACCTGCTGCTGCTGGCCGGGCCCGGATCGGGTGCCGACGACCTCATCGAGGCGCTCGGTGGCCGGGATGCCGGCGCGGCAGCCGATCTCACCGGCGCGTTCACCGCGATCAGCGCCGAGGCCATGATCACGGCCAACCCGGACGTGATCCTCGTGATGACCCAGGGCGCGGCCACCGTCGGCGGACCCGAGGGGGTGCTGACCCTGCCGGGTGTGGCCGACACCGAGGCCGGCCGCAACGGACGGGTCGTGCAGATGGACGAGAGTCAGATCCTGGCGTTCGGCCCCGAGGTCGGACTGGTGCTGGGTGCGCTGGCGAGGTCGATCTACGCATGACCGACCCAGCGCGGACCACGACGGACCCGGCGACCGAGCCGACGACCCCGTCGGCCGTCGTCGCTCCCCCGGCCGGCACGTCGCATCGGGTCCGTGACCTCACGGTGGTGGCGGTGATGCTGGTCGCCTTGGTCGTGCTCGTCATCGTGTCCGCGGGCACCGGAAAGGTGTCGGTGCCGCCGCTCGAGGTGCTCGGCAGCCTCGCCCACCATTTCCACCTCGATCTCGGACCGCTCCCCTCCCACCCGAACGGCGAAGGCGCGCTGTGGAATGTGCGCTTCCCGCGCATCGTGCTCGGACTGTTCGTCGGAGCCGCGCTCGGCGCCGCGGGTTGCCTCCTGCAGGGAGTGCTGGCGAACCCGCTGGCCGAACCGGGGATCATCGGCGTCTCCTCCGGCGCCGCGGTCGGCGCCTGTCTGATGATCGTGCTCGCCGGCGGGACCGCCGGAGCCGGTGGCGCGGCGGGCAATTGGGCTCTCGCCGGGGCGGCCTTCGTGTTCGGCCTCATCACCGCGGCGGCGGTGTACGTGTTGTCCCTTCGCGACGGGTCGTCGTCGGCGATCATGCTGGTGCTCACCGGTATCGCGGTCAACGCGTTCGCGGCCGGGATCATCGCGTTCCTCACCTTCGTGGCCACCACCGCCGCCCGCGAGCAGATCATCTTCTGGCAGCTCGGCTCGCTCGCCGGACGCACCTGGAGCGAGATCTGGGTCGTCGCACCGCTCGTCGTCGTGGGTGTCGCGGCCTGCCTGTTCCTGGTCTCGAAGCTCGATCTGCTCGCGCTGGGCGACATCCAGGCCGCCTCCCTCGGCGTGAACGTGGAGGCCGTCCGCCGGCAGGCGATCGTGCTCACCGCGGTGCTGACCGCCGCGGCGGTCGCCTTCGCCGGGATCATCGCCTTCGTCGGCCTCATCGTGCCGCACGTGATGCGCCTCATCGTCGGACCGCGCCACGCGATCCTGTTACCCACCAGCGTGATCGGTGGAGCGCTGGTCATCACCGGTGCCGACCTCGCCGCCCGGACGATGCTCGGTGACGCCGACCTCCCGCTCGGCATGTTCACGTCCCTGATCGGTGGCCCGGTCTTCTTCATCCTGTTGCGTCGCAGCCGTCACGCGGGTGCCGGATGGTGACGACCGAAACCGCCGCGACGACGGCCCTGGGCATCCACGCCCGAGACGTCTCGGTCGTTCTCGGCGGACGCGAGGTGGTGAGCGAGGTGACCCTCGACGTCGGGCGCGGTGAACTCGTCGCCCTCGTCGGCCCCAACGGGTGTGGCAAGTCCACGCTGCTGTCGGCCCTGTCCGGCACCCGCACACCGCAGCGCGGTCACATCGAGGTCGACGGCCGGGACGTCGCGACGACCTCGATGCGCGAACTCGCCCGCCACCGCTCGCTGGTGACCCAGCAGAACCGGGTGGACACCCCCTTCACCGTGGCCCAGGTCGTCGCGATGGGCCGCTACCCGTGGCTGCGGACACCGCGCGCGGCGAACTCCCCCGCCGTGATCGCCGACGCGATGGCACTGTGCGAGCTCGGCGACATCGCCGACCGGCCGTTCGGACAGCTCTCCGGCGGCCAGCAGGCACGCGTCTCCCTGGGTCGTGCCCTTGCCCAGGACACCCCCGTCATGATGCTCGATGAGCCGACCGCGGCACTCGACATCCACCATCAGGAGCAGGTCCTCGACATCCTGCGCGTCCACCGCGATGCCGGGAACGCCGTGCTGCTGGTGGTGCACGACCTCACCCTCGCGGCCGCCTACGCCGACCGGGTGGCCGTGATGAAGGACGGCCGGCTGCTCGCGATCGGGCCGACGCCGGAGGTGATGACCGTCGATCTGCTCAGCCACACCTACGACCACCCCGTCGAGGTGATCGAACATGCCGGGCGACGGGTGATCCTCCCCGTCCGGACACCCGGTAGCGCCTAGAAGATGGTGCGCACTGGTGAGGGCGTCTCAGGAGAGAGGGCGCACCGCGTAGCCCGGTCCGAGACCGGCGAAGAAGTCGCGGGTGACGGCCACCGCGTTGTTCGAATCACCGCCACCTACGACGAGGGTGGCGAACGCGATGTCGCCACGGTAGCCGGCGAACCAGGCGTGTGACCCGCCGGCGAACTCCGCCTCACCGGTCTTGCCGAAGACCGCACCCTGGCCGTCGATCACCGACGCCGTACCGCTCGTGATGACCTCACGCATCATCGGGCGCAGCTGGGCGTAGACCTCGGGCGCCATCGTGGGCGTCGGACCCTCGACCTTCGTGGGCTTGTCCAGGATGAGTTGCGGCACCGGCGCCTTCCGACCGTTCGCAACGGTGGCGGCCACCAGGGACAGCCCCAGCGGCGAGACGAGGACCTTGCCCTGCCCGAAGCCGTCCTCACTGCGGGCGACGAGTTCGTTCTCGATCGGCACCGAGCCGGACACGGCGTCGAGGCCGGCGATCTCGTACTGTTGTCCGACGCCCATCGCGGCCGCGGCGTGCGCGAGATCCGACGGTCCCATCTCGCTGGCGAGTTTGGCGAACGTGGTGTTGCAGGACTGCGCGAACGCCCGCAGCATCGACACCGTCCCCAGCGAGAACCCGTCGTAGTTCGGGATCAGGCGCGGACCGATCTGGATGGCGCCGGGACATCCGACGGGAGTGTCGGGGGTGGCCATCCGATGGCTGATCGCGGCCGCGGCGGTCACCATCTTGAAGGTCGACCCGGGCGGGTACAGACCGGTCGTCGCGATGGGCCCCGACCGGTCGGCCGCGGGATTCTGGGCGACCGCGAGGATCCGACCGGTGGACGGCTGCACGACGACCAGCGCGATCTGGAACCGGTTGGTGGCGTTGACCGCTCGCTGGGCCGCGTTCTGCACCGTCCGCGACAGACTCAGCGAGACCGCCGGCGCGGGGTCCGGGTCGTGGTCGGCGAGGACGTCGGCGTCGAGGCCGTTGGGGTTGACCGTCACCACCCGCCAGCCCGCCCGCCCCGACACCTCGGAGTCGACGACCTTCTTGACCTCGGTCAGCAGGGCGGGCGCGAATCTCGGGTCCTCGGGGACCAGTTCGGCCTGTTCGTTGGTCACGACGCCGGGGATCGCCAGTTGGTCGCGCAAGCGGTCGAACTGGTCGTGGGACAGCCGGGCGAGCGGGTACTGCTGCCGGTTCGCGGTGACCTGTTCGATGATCGTCTGCTCGTTGAGCGAGGGACTGAACCGGCGCAGTACCGCGACCGCACCGGTCACCGACTCGGCGACCGACGCGCCCTGTTCGGCGGCGGCGGTCGCATCGAAGTTGACGCCCACGACGGTGCCGTTGACCATCACCTCCGAGCCGTCGGACTCATTGACCGTCGCGCGCGGCGCCTCGACGATCTGGAGCGAAAGGCGTTGATCGGCACCGAGTTTCGGATGGATGTTCGTCGACGCCCAGCGCACCGCCCAGCCGTCGTCGGACCGGCCCATCCGCAGGGTGGCGTCGTAGGCCCAGTCGCGGCCCCGCGGCAGCGCCCACGTGTAGTCGACGTCCACCTCGGCGGTGTCCCCGGTGACGCGGACCCGCCCGGCCTGCGACTCGAGCGCCTCGGCACCCAGCCCGGCCCAGGCCGACTCCATCGCGGACTCCGCGGCAGCGGGTGTGTCGGTCAGCGCCGCCGCGGACGCCACCTCACGATCGGCGTAGGCCTGCAGGAAGCGCTCCGCGGCGCGGCGCGGCCCGTCGTCCTCGGAAGCCGAACAACCGACCGTGGCCACCGTCACGGCAGCACACACCGCGACGATCACCGCCGGGGTCCATCGAGTTCGCATGCGCCACATCGCAGTCGAGTCTAGGGTGGCCCGGCCGGAATCCCGCGACGCCACGCGGGGCGGGCGCTCAGTCGACGAGGACGGTCGCGAAGGTGCCGACCTCGGTGAACCCGATGCGGTCGTACACCGCGCGCGCGGTCACGTTGAAGCTGTTGACGTACAGACTCGGAATGCGGCCGTGAGCGGCGACGGCCTCGGCGACGGCCGCGGTACCACCCAGTCCCAGTCCCTCACCGCGCCGGTCGGGATCCACCCAGACTCCCTGGATCTGGCCGACCCGGCGGGACAGCGAGCCGATCTCGGCCTTGAACACGACGTCGGGGCCGTCGAAGCGGGCGAACACCCGCTGCGCGGTGATGAGCGAGGCGAGGCGTCGTCGGTAGGAACGACCGCCGTCGCCGGCCGTCGGATCGACACCGACCTCGCCGATGAACATGTCGATGGCCGCGGGCATGTACGCGTCGAGGTCGTCGAGGGTCACCAGCCGCACGAGCGGGTCGGCGGGTACCGCCGCACAACACGTGAGGGCGAGCAGCGGTTGCACCGGCCGGACCTCACGCGCCGGACCCCACACCGGCTCGATCTGTTCCCACATCTGCATCACGAGGTCGGCGCGGCCGACGATGGAGGAGCATGCCCGCGGTCCGGCGATGGCGCGGTCGGAGAAGTAGTCGAGATCCTCGGGCGAACCGGTGAGCGGGATCAGGTTGGCGCCGGAGAAGCAGAGGGACGACGCGGGATTATGCGCGGTCCACAGCTCGCCGCCCAGCAGCCGAGGGTTGATCCCGTGCGTCTCGAAGCGGGCCGCGACCATGCACATCGCCACCGGGTCCGAGGTGAGGACACGTTCGACAGCGGCCGCATCACGAGCGCCGAGCGGCTTGTCGCCCAGTAGCTTCAGCAACGCCGCTCCTCCCTCTCGAGCCTGCCGCCGACCTAGGAAACGGTCACCACGGGCGGGCCCACGTGAGTACCGTCTCCAGTTTCTCCTGATTCCTCGGCGATCCGCAGCGCTTCTTCGATCAAGGTCTCCACTATCTGCGCCTCGGGAACCGTCTTGATGACCTCGCCCTTGACGAAGATCTGCCCCTTGCCGTTCCCGGAGGCCACGCCGAGGTCGGCCTCACGGGCCTCACCGGGGCCGTTGACGACGCACCCCATCACGGCCACGCGCAGCGGAACCTCCATGCCCTCGAGTCCGGCGGTGACCTCGTCGGCCAGCTTGTAGACGTCGACCTGGGCGCGGCCGCACGACGGGCACGAGACGATCTCGAGTTTGCGCGGGCGGAGATTCAGCGACTGCAGGATCTGGTCGCCGACCTTGATCTCCTCGGCCGGCGGGGCCGACAAGGACACCCGGATGGTGTCGCCGATGCCCTCGCTGAGCAGCGCGCCGAAGGCGACGGCGGACTTGATCGTGCCCTGGAAGGCGGGCCCAGCCTCGGTGACCCCGAGGTGCAGCGGGTAGTCACAGGCGGCGGCGAGCTGGCGGTAGGCCTCCACCATGATCACCGGGTCGTTGTGTTTCACCGAGATCTTGATGTCGCCGAAGCCGTGCTCCTCGAACAGCCCGGCCTCCCACAGCGCCGACTCGACGAGCGCCTCCGGGGTCGCCTTGCCGTACTTCTGCAGGATCCGCTTGTCGAGGGACCCGGCGTTGACGCCGATCCGGATGGGGATCCCGGCATCACCGGCCGCCTTGGCGACCTCCTTGACCCGGCCGTCGAACTCCTTGATGTTGCCCGGGTTGACACGCACGGCGGCACAGCCGGCGTCGATCGCGGCGAAGATGTACTTCGGCTGGAAGTGGATGTCGGCGATCACCGGGATCTTGGACTTCTTGGCGATGATCGGCAGCGCCTCGGCGTCTTCGGGACGCGGGCACGCGACGCGCACGATGTCGCACCCCGAGGCCGTCAACTCCGCGATCTGCTGCAGGGTGGCGTTGATGTCGTGGGTCTTGGTGGTCGTCATCGACTGCACCGAGATCGGGTGGTCGCTGCCGACGCCGACCGAGCCGACGAAGAACTGCCGGGTCTTCCGACGCGGGGCGAGCACCGGCGGTGGTCCGGCGGGCATGCCGAGTCCGATCGGCACGGGGGTCGCGGGAGTCGGGGCGTTCATCTCGTTCACCTCTGGGGGTTTCGGTTCTCTAGTGGTATTCGGCGCCGGACGGCGACCCGGATCGTTCGGGTCACTGCCACGGGTTGATCGGGTTGATGATGTCGGCGGTGAGCGTGAGCACCATGAAGCCGGCCATGATCACCACGGCGGCGTAGGTGATCGGGAGCAGTTTGTAGTAGTCGACGGCCCCACCGGGTGCCCGGCCGAACCAGCGCCGCACGGTGTCGCGGCCCTTCTCGTAGCCGACGATCGCCATGTGGCCGCCGTCGAGCGGGAGGAGCGGGACCAGGTTGAACAGTCCCAGGAAGAAGTTGATGCTGATCAGGAGCATCCAGAACATGTCCCACAGCCCACGCTCGACGGCCTGACCGCCGAGCACCGAGGCGCCGTACACGCTGACCGGGGTGTCGAGGGCGCGCTCACCACCGGTGACCGCCGTCCACAGCGCACCGATCTTCGACGGCAGGGACAGCAGCGCGTTCCAGGTCTCGACCGCCAGTTCGCCGGTGAATCCGATCGCGCCGGGCACGATCTCGAGGCCGCTGTAGGTGATGACGTTCGGCGGGACGTCGTAGGCGATGCCGACCATGTTGTAGGTCAGGGTCTCGGAGGTGCCGTCGGCCTTCGTCGCCGTCACCGTGGTGGGCTCGGGGGTCATCGTCAGGTCGAGCCGCTGACCGTCGCGGTCGACCGTCAGCGCGACCGGGCCGGTGGACTCGCGGATCACCGGGGTCAGATCCGACGCCTGCCCGACCGGCTGACCGTTGATCGCCACGATGTCGTCACCGGGGAGCAGCCCGGCGGCGCCCGCCGGGCCGGTGCCGGCGCAGGGCGCGTCGGTCTGCTTGTTGCCTTCGATGGTGATCGTCGACGGGACGCACTGGGTCTTGCCGACGGTTGCCGGAGTCGGGCCGGGGTTGAGGTTGGGCAATCCGAACGTCAGGCCGACGATGATGATGAGGACGAAACCGAGGAGGAAGTTCTGGGCCGGTCCGGCGAACAGCACGACCAGGCGTTTCCAGGCCTTCTGCTTGTACATCGCCCGGTCCTTCTCGTCCCGGGCCAGTTCCTCGTGCGGGGTCATCCCGGCGATGTCGCAGAAACCGCCGAGCGGCAGCGCCTTGATCCCGTACTCGGTCTCGCCGCGCCGGGTGGACCAGATCGTGGGACCGAAGCCGACGAAGTACCGCCGGACCTTCATGCCCGTCGCCTGCGCGGCCCACATGTGGCCGCACTCATGCCAGGCGACCGACAGCAACAGCGCCACGGCGAACAGCGTGACGCCGATCGCGAAACTCACGTACCTACTCCATCCGGATCACGGGGCGCACCCGCTCACGACAGCCGCCGATCAGACGGATGCGGCCGCGACCAGCTGCGCAGCACGATCCCGGGCCCACCGATCGGCGGCGAAGACCTCTTCCACAGTACCTGGCGTCCGGCGCCACTGATCTGCCTCGCCGAGCACCTCCTCGATGACCTCGACGATGCGCGGGAACCGGATCGCACCTGCGAAGAACCCTGCTGCGGCGGCCTCGTTGGCGGCGTTGTAGACGGCCGTCAGACTGCCTCCCGCCGCACCGGCGCGGCGGGCCAGGTCGATCGCCGGGAACACCGCGTCGTCGACGGGCTCGAACGTCCACGACGACGCCGTCGAGAAGTCGCAGGCCGTCGACGATCCGGGCACCCGGTCCGGCCATCCCAGGGCCAGGGCGATGGGCAGCTTCATCGACGGCGGTGAGGCCTTCGCCACCGTCGCCCCGTCGACGAAGGTCACCATCGAGTGCACGATCGACTGCGGATGGACGGTGACGTCGATGCGGTCGTAGTCCACGTCGAACAGCAGGTGCGCCTCGATGACCTCGAGGGCCTTGTTGACCAGGGTCGCGGAGTTGAGCGTGATCATCGGGCCCATCGACCACGTGGGATGTCGGCCGGCCTGCTCGGGGGTGACGTCCTCGAGTTGCGCACGGGTCCATCCACGGAACGGGCCACCCGACGCGGTGAGGACCAGTCGATCCACCTCGGCGGCCGTGCCCGCGCGCAGACACTGTGCGATCGCAGAATGCTCGGAGTCGACCGGGACGATCTGCCCCGGCGCGGCGGCGTCGAGGACCAGTGCCCCGCCGGCGACGAGGGATTCCTTGTTGGCCAGCGCGAGCCGAGCACCCGATCGGAGTGCGGCGAGGCTGGGCGCCAGACCGATCGAGCCGACGACGGCGTTGAGGATCACATCGACCCCGGTGTCCGCGGCGACGGCGTCGACCAGATCGCACATGGCGTCCGGTCCACCCAGGACCCGGCCGCCGAGACGTTCGCCGAGTTCCTGCGCCCGCGTGGCGTCGGCGACGGCGATCCGCGAGGCCGGCACGCCGAACGCGGCGGCCTGATCGGCGAGCAGATCGGGATTCGACCCGCCGGCACCCAGACCGGCGACCTCGAAACGATCCGGATGCTCGGCGATCACCTCGAGAGCCTGGACGCCGATGGAACCAGTGGAGCCGAGGATCAGCACGCGTGTGGGCACGCACCCATTCTGGACCATCCTCGTCGACGAACCGCCGCCGCCGGTGACACCGGACCGACCTGCGGGCAGGAGGTGCCGCTATGCTGCTCGGAGAACTACTACCGATCGTCAGACATCTGACGTCCGCGCTGTGAGGAGTGGCTGTGGCAAGCACCGATGTGGAGCACACTGTGGGGCACGGCGATGGGGGGCATGGCGAAGTCGAGGTCATCGACACCGGCTGGCGCCGCGAGCCCGCCGATGCCCCGTCCGCCCGGTTCGGCTGGCACGGAGCAGCGACCAAGACCTTCTACGGTGCGGCCATCTTCTTCGCACTGTTCCTGCTCGCGATGATCATCGGCAACCACACCGGGCACATCGAGGACCTGTATCTCATCGCCTTCGCCGCGGGCACGATCTTCCTCGTGGTGCGCGGCTGGTGGATGAACCGCGGAAAGTGGTCCTGACCAGCCAGATCGCCTCGTCTACGACGAACGCCGAGCGGTGATCCGCTCGGCGTTCGTCGTATCTGCCTCTCAACACGCCCCGGGTCGGCGCCTCGGTGTCAGCGCTCTTCGGCCGCCAGCTGACCACACGCGGCGGCGATCTCCTGCCCGCGCGTGTCGCGAACGGTGCACGAGACTCCCTGCTCACGGACCCGGCGGACGAACTCGCGTTCGACCGGTTTGGGACTGGCGTCCCATTCCGAGCCCGGCGTCGGGTTCAGCGGGATGAGATTCACATGAACGAGTGACCCAAGGGCCCGGTGCAGCTTCTCCCCCAGCAGGTCGGCCCGCCAGGGCTGGTCGTTGACGTCCCGGATGAGTGCGTACTCGATGGAGACGCGCCGTCCGGTGGTGTCGGCGTAGTAGCGGGCCGCCTCGAGCACCTCGACGACCGACCACCGGTTGTTGACCGGGACGAGGGTGTCGCGCAGTTCGTCGTCGGGCGTGTGGAGGGAGACGGCGAGCGTCACCGCGAGCCCCTCGTCGGCGAGACGGCGGATCGACGGCGCGAGACCGACGGTCGACACGGTCACCGAGCGCGCGGAGATCCCGAGGCCCTCCGGCGCCGGCGAAGTGATCTGCCGGACGGCGCTGACCACGCGCTTGTAGTTGGCCAGCGGCTCACCCATACCCATGAACACGACATTCGACAGGCGCCCGGGCTCGCCGAGTTCCCCGTCGCGCAGCGCGCGGGCCGCGGCCCGCACCTGATCGACGATCTCGGCGGTCGACAGGTTGCGGTCCAGTCCGCCCTGCCCGGTGGCACAGAACGGGCAGGCCATGCCGCAGCCCGCCTGGCTGGAGATGCACAGCGTGTTGCGATCGGTGTAGCGCATGAGGACGCTCTCGAGGAGCGTGCCGTCGTGCAGGCGCCAGAGCGTCTTGCGGGTGGAGTCGTCGTCGCAGGAGATGTGCCGGACCGGGGTGAGTAGCTGCGGGAAGAGCTTGTCCCGCACCGATTCGCGCGACGCCGCCGGCAGATCCGTCATCTCGTCGACGTCACCGTTGAGGCGCGCATAGTACTGGCGGGCCAGTTGATCGGCCCGGAACTTCGGCAGCCCCAGGTCGGCCAGCGCCGCGACGCGACCGGCGGGGTCGAGGTCGGCGAAGTGTGTCGGCGGCCGCCCACGCTTGGGCGCGTCGAACACAAGTGGCAATGAGGTCATTTCGCCATTGTCGCATGTCATGATGAAGTGATGACGACACCCGAGGACCGACGGCACACGGGTTCGGTACCGGCGTGGGGCGAACAGCCCGCCGGGTCACCGCCACCGGCGACCGGTCACGCGCACACCCCGGAGCAGCACGCCCCTGACCCGGACCATCGCGATCGTCTCCGCCGCACGGTCGCCGACGTGGAGCACACGCGGACGCGCGCCACCTGGTTCGGCGTGGTGATCGGCGCGATCATCCTGGTCCTGTTGCTCGTCTTCATCGTGCAGAACCTCCAGTCGCAGACCATCGACTTGCTGTTCTGGGAGGTCAACCTGCCCCTCGGGGTCAGCCTGCTGATCGCGGCCATCGCCGGTGCACTGGTCGTCGCGCTCGTGGGCGGCCTGCGGATGCTTCAACTGCGGCGCGCGCTGAAGAAGGCAGCCAAGTAGCGTCCGGCGGCGCGGTGGCGCGTGCTCAGAGCAGCGCGGTGAGCACGACCCACACCACGAACGCCGACGGCAGCAGGCTGTCGAGCCGATCCATGATGCCACCGTGGCCAGGCAGCAGCGTGCCCATGTCCTTGATCCCGAGATCGCGCTTCACCTGGGATTCGACGAGATCGCCGAGGGTCGCGCAGACCACCAGGACCGGTCCCAGGATGATGCCGATCCACCAGTGGCTCTCGAGCAGGAACACCACGCAGCCGACGGCACCGACAGTGCCGACGAGGAGCGAGCCCACCATGCCTTCCCAGGACTTCTTCGGACTGATCGCCGGCGCCATCGGGTGCTTGCCGAACATCACGCCCGCGGCATAGCCGCCGACGTCGGAGCACACCACGACGACCATCAGCGTGGCCACTCTGGCAGCCCCGTCGTCCTGTACCACCAGGTGGGCGCCGAATGACGCGAGCAGCGGCAACCACGCCAGCACGAACACGGTGACGGCGAGGTCGCGGAGGTAGTTGACCGGCGCCTTGTCGATGCCCTGCCCGAGGAGCTTCCACACCATCGACACCAGGGCCGTCGCCACGAAGGCGACGAGGGCTCCGGTCGGACCCCAGGGCCAGCTCGCCCAGATGATGGCCTGGCCGCCGATGAGCAGTGGCCAGAGGGCGACGTCGTAGCCGCCGGTGCGGAGACGTTTGATGACCTCCCAGGTGGCGACCGCGAACGCGACCGCCACGAGGCCGTACCAGACCTTCGGGACGAAGATCAGGATCGCGATGATGCTGATGCCGAGTGTGCCGCCGACCGCGATCGCGGCCGGCAGGTCGCGGCCGGCGCGCGACTTCTTCTCACCGCCCCGTTGCGGAACCTCGTTCACACCTCGAGCAATTCGTCTTCTTTGTGCTTGACCAAGTCGTCGATCTGGTGCACGTAGGTCGCCGTGGTCTTGTCCAGTTCCTTTTCGGCGCGCGACACCTCGTCCTCGCCGGCCTCGCCGTCCTTCTGGATGCGCTTGAGTTCGTCGGCAGCCTTGCGGCGCACGTTGCGGATCGCGACCTTCGCGTCCTCACCCTTGCCCTTGGCCTGCTTGACCAGATCGCGGCGACGCTCCTCGGTGAGCTGCGGGACGGCGACGCGGATGATCGTGCCGTCGTTGGTCGGATTGACCCCGAGGTCGGAGTTGCGGATCGCGGTCTCGATGTCGCGCAGCGTCGACGCCTCATACGGCTTGATCACGACGAGTCGCGGTTCGGGCGTGTTGATGCTCGCGACCTGGGTCACGGGGGTCATCGAGCCGTAGTACTCGATGTTGACCTTGTTGAACATGGCCGGGTTCGCCCGCCCGGTGCGGATGGAGCCCATGTCCTCCTTGGCGACGTTGACCGCCTTCTCCATCTTCTCCTCGGCGTCGAGCAACGCGTCGTCGATCATCTTCGTCCTTGTTCCGTTCGGTCGGTGTTCTCGTCGATCTCGGGGTCAGGCGCCGGTTCAGGTGCTGACCAGGGTGCCGATGCGGTCGCCTGCGACCGCACGGGCGATATTGCCCTGCTGGAGCAAATTGAACACCAAGATCGGCATCTTGTTGTCCATACACAGGCTGAAGGCCGTCGCGTCGGCGACCTTGAGCTCCTTGTCGAGCACCTCGCGGTGGGTGATCTCGGTGAAGAGGGTGGCGTCGGGGTTGGTGCGCGGGTCGGCGTCGTACACGCCGTCGACCGCCTTGGCCATCAGGACCACCTCGGCCTTGATCTCCAGCGCACGCTGGGCCGCGGTGGTGTCGGTGGAGAAGTACGGCATCCCCATGCCGGCGCCGAAGATGACGACGCGGCCCTTCTCCAGGTGCCGCTGGGCACGCAGCGGGAGATACGGCTCGGCGACCTGCCCCATCGTGATGGCGGTCTGCACCCGGGTCGAGATCCCGCGCTTCTCCAGGAAGTCCTGCAGCGCAAGGCAATTCATGACCGTGCCGAGCATGCCCATGTAGTCCGAGCGGCTTCGGTCGAGCCCTCGTTGCTGGAGCTCGGCGCCGCGGAAGAAGTTGCCGCCGCCGATCACGACGGCGACCTGGACACCGGAATTGACGACGTCGGCGATCTGGTCGGCGACGGTACCCACGACGTCGGGGTCGAGCCCGACTTCGCCGCCACCGAACATCTCGCCGCCCAACTTCAGCAAGACCCTACGGAATCCATCCCGCCGGATGGGGTCGGACGCTTCACTCATCGGCTTCCTCACTCGTCGGTTCGGTGAACTATCGTACGTCGTCACCGGAACCGACCCGCGATACGCGTCGTGCGCGCCGCGCGAGGGTGCCCTGGGGATTCAGCCGCGCAGGGCCGCCTCGAACTGCGGCCAGGCACGATGCAGTTCGTCCTGCCAGTACGGCCACGCATGGGTACCGCCCTCGTAGAGGTGGAACGTCGCCGGCACACCGATCTCGCGCATCCGGCGCTGGAGGTTCCTCGTGCACTGCGCCGTGGCGGTCTCGATCACCGCCCCGACCGCGATCTGGTCGAACAGCTTGGAGCCGTTGCCCTCGATGCCGGGGCCGTCGAGGGTGTCGTACCGGCCCGGCATCCCGGATCCGTTCGAGACGTAGATCGACGTGCCCCGGAACGCCTCGGCATGCAGGTACGGATCGTTGGCACGCCACGCGGGATCGTCGGGAGGTCCCCACATGTTCAGGGTGTTCGCACCGCCGCGGCCCTCGACGACCATCCGGACGACGGCCTGGCCGAGCGGATCGCTGGTCTGGGCGCAGCCACTGAACGAGCCGATCGCCTGAAAGACCGACGGCGCGTGCAGGGCCAGCTGGAACACCGACGTGCCCGCCATCGAGATCCCGGCGATCGCGTTGCGCCCGGCGCCGTCGAAGCGCTCGTCGATCGTTGCCGGCAACTCCTCGGTGAGGAAGGTCGCCCACTTCTGCCGCCCCAGCACGGGGTCGGACCGCTGCCAGTCGGTGAAGTAGCTCGCCGCGCCGCCCATCGGGACGACGACGTTGACGTTCTCGTCGGCGAAGAAGGTCCGGATGTCGGTCCGGTCGAACCAACTGCTCCCACCTTCGCCGCCGGCCGCGCCGTTGAGGAGGTAGAGCGTCGGGGCGGGCCCCTGTCCGCGGGCCGGCCACACCTTGACCGGGACCACCCGACGCATCGCCACCGACCGGACGGCGACCTCGATCTCACCCCCGCGCTGTACCGTCTCGCCGACGATGCGAGCGGGCGCGGGTGTCGCGGCGGCGGGCGCCGCCAGTCCGAGTGTCGCAGCGAGCAGCGCGATCACGAGGGTCGCGGTCCGCACCGTCGTGTGCAGGTTCCCCGGTCGGTCACCGTTGGCAGACCCGTCGTCCATACCCCTCGCCTTCATTCGGGTGCGACCGCCGTCACACGCGCAACCCCGGCAGTGTGCCCGACGCACCGCCCGATGTCCACATGGGTCAATCGTCCAGCACCGCAACGGCATTCGATGAGACAGAGAGACAGGGACTGATACAACGTCTCATCGCACCACGGTTGTCCCGTTTCCCCGGCCGTCGAGGTTACCGTGCGGTAGGGTGCGTCCCGGTCGGCCGCTCCACCGTCGGGGACACCTCGGACATCTCTGGTGCGTCGGTCGCCGGATCCACTTTCCCGCAGGCGAATCGAGGAGCACACATGATGAAGTTCGGCCTCATCGAGGAATGGGAGCCCCGTCCCGGTCACCTGACCAGCTGGGTGGCCTCCCTCGCTTCGGTGACGAATGCCGATCGGGCTCCTGTGCATCCCTCCCCACCGTCCCACCAGCAGGAGGAGTACCTGCGTGTGGCGTGGCGCAACGAGTCCGCGGGTTTCCGTTTCGCGCGGCTCTGCCTGATGGCGTTCGACGTCTCGGCCCCACTCGACGTGTCCGCCATGACGAGCGCGGTCAACGAGTTCGTGCGGCGCCACGACAGTTTCCGGTCGTGGTTCTCGATGGAGGACGACGGTTCGATCCTCCGCCATCTCGTGCCCCCGGAGGTCGTCGAACTCATCCCGGTCGTATACGGAGACCGCGACGCCCCGCAGCTGCGGACGCACGTGCAGGACGAGACCTCGGGGCCGTTCAACTGGGACTGCTTCACCTTCGGAGCCATCGAGTGGGAGGGCGGGTTCACCCTCTACGCCGCGGCCGACCATCTCAACACCGACGGGATCTCCCAGGCCATCACCTGCGTGGACCTGTTGACCCTCTACATGAATGCGGCCTTCGGCGGCGACGCCGAGCTGCCCCCGGTCGGCAGCTACCTCGACTACTGCGCGCGCGAACGCGCCGTGTCGCGTCAGTTGACACGTCGTTCACCGCACGTCCAGCGCTGGATCGACCTGGTGCAGGCCAACGGCGGACGACTACCCGGTTTCCCGTTGCCGCTCGGCACCGGCGCGCAGACCTACACGCGCAGCGCGATCGTGAACTCGACCCTGTTCGACGAGCCCACCGCCGCGCGCTTCGAGCAGATCTGTCGCGATCTGGGCGCCAACATGATTGCCGGGATCATGACGGCGGCCGCCCTCGTGTACGCCGAATTCACCGGTCGAAGTGAGTATTTCGGGATGACGCCGAAGAGCACGAGATCGGGCACCGCGGAGTTGAAGTCGGTGGGCTGGTTCACGAGCCTGATCCCCGTTCCTCTCACCGTCGACGACGACACCACGTTCCGCTCCCTGGCGCCGGAGGCTGCGCGCAGCTACGAGTCCGGAAAAGAATTGACCGACATCTCGTTTCACCGGGTTCTCGAACTCGTGGAACCCGCCGACGAGATCGCGGTCCGATCCGGCTGGGCGGTGCCGATGGTGTCCTACATCGACGTCCGCAAACTACCCGGTGTCGAGATCTTCGAAGCCGGGAACGGGTGCCTCTTCGGCAATCGCGGTAGCAGCGAGGAGGTGTACATGTGGGTCAATCGGTTCTCCGGCCAGACCTCGATCACGTTGCTGTACCCCGACACCGAGATCGCGCGGGAGTCCGTCACGCACTACGTCGAACGATTCGTCGCGGTGATGGCCGCGGTCGCCGACCTGGGTGACTACCGACCCTCGCTGCCGGCCCTCGCACCGTGACCGCCGGCCCCGCGGCGGGCCGGGAGACGACGGGCGCTCTGCGCGATCGTCCGGGGGCCTGGGCGGCTCTCGCGGGATGCCTGCTCGGGGTGTTCATGCAGATGCTGGACACCACCATCGTCAACATCGCTCTGCCCGATCTCGCCCGGGATCTCGGCGCGTCGACGTCGCAGCAACTCCTGGTGCTGACGGTGTACACCCTGTCGTTCGCGTGCACCCTGCTGACCGCAGCGACACTGGGGGCGCGTGTCGGACGCCGGCGGATGTTCGTGGTCGGGATGGTGGCCTTCACCGTGACGTCGGTGCTGTGCGGTGTGGCGACCGGTCCTGCTGAACTCATCGCCTGTCGCGGAATACAGGGCGTGAGTGCGGCGCTCATGTCCGCGCAGACCCTGGCTCTCATCGCGGCCCTGTTCGACAAGAGGCGTCACGGACTGGTCTTCGGCGTCTACGGGGCCGTCGCCGGTATCGCCGCCATCCTCGGTCCGGTGATCGGCGGCTTCCTCGTCGACGCCGACGTTCTCGGATGGGGCTGGCGCGCGATCTTCTTCGTCAACGTCCCGCTCGGCCTGCTCTCGTGCCTGCTCGCCCACCGCCGCCTACCCGACGCGCGCGAGCCGACGCCGGGACGCGTGGACGTCCCGGGCGTGCTGCTGTCGGCGACGGCGCTGTTCCTGCTGCTGTACCCGCTGGCCCTCGGACGCGAGTTGGGGTGGCCCCCGATCCTGTGGGCGATGATCGGGACGGCCGGAATCCTGTTGACGCTGTTCGCTGTTCACGAGGTGCGCGTCGACGCCCGCGGTGGCACTCCCCTGTTACGACCACGGCTGTTCGCCTCGCGCCGCTTCGCGGTCGGGCTTCTCCTGTCGCTCCTGTTCTTCAGCGTGTTCGCCGGGTTCTTCTTCACCGTGTCGATCTCGGCTCAGTTCGGACTCGGCTACTCGGCATTCCGGACCGGGATGCTGGCCCTGCCCTTCGCGATCGGCGCCGCGGTCGGCTCACTCGCCTCACCACGCGTGGTCGCCCGCGTCACCGCACCGCACACCCTGATGGCCGGATCCGTCGCCGTCGGAGCCGGATTCGTCTGGCTCGCGATGATCATCGAACCGGCTGCGGAGACCCTGCCGGTGCCCGGCATCCTCGGTCCCCTCGTACTCGGCGGTCTGGGGACGGGTGTGTTCATCGCACCGCTGCAGGCCGTGATCCTGTCCGACACGACCGAAGCCACGGTGGGCACGGCAACCGGGACGATCCCCACCGTTCAGCAGATCGGCGCCTCGATCGGGCTGGCGGTCGTCACCCTCTTCTTCTTCGGTCAGGTGGCCGGCCAGACAAGCGAGACGGTTCCGGCGGTGAGAGCCGAACTCGTTGCGTCGCTGTCGGAGTCACCGGTTCGCCCGGTGCTGCACGGGGCGGTCGCCGATCGTTTCGCATCCTGCGCGAGCGATCAGCTGCGGTCCGCACATCCGGAGCGACCGGCGCCCGCCTGCGCGGGCGGACCGACCTCGCCGGCGGTCGCCGCGGTCGCCGCGCAGGCACGGCCCTCGACTCAGGATGCGGCCCGGTCGGTGACCGCTCGGACCTTCCTGGCCGCGCTGAGGACGACCTTGATGATGCTGGGTCTCGTCGCCGTGGCGATCGGGGCACTCGCCGCCGCTCTGCGGACGCGACGGACCCCATGAACGCACATCGCCCCGTCTCCTCGACGGAGACGGGGCGATGTGGAACGCGTTCGATCAGGCCTGGCCGACCTCGAACCGGGTGAATGCCTTGACGGTCACACCGGCGTCGTCGAGCAGGGCCTTGACGGACTTCTTCGAGTCCTGGACCGAGGCCTGGTCAAGCAGCACGACGTCCTTGTAGAAGCCGTTGACGCGACCTTCGACGATCTTGGGCAGGGCCTGCTCGGGCTTGCCCTCCTCCTTGGCCGTCTGCTCGGCGATACGACGCTCGTTCTCGACGACGTCCGCGGGGACCTCGTCGCGGGTGGCGTAGCGCGCCTTGAGCGCGGCCACCTGCATCGCGGCGCCGCGAGCGGCCTCCTCGGCGGCCTCGCCCTCACCGGTGTAGGACACCAGCACGCCGACGCCCGGAGGCAGGTCCGACGCGCGCTTGTGCAGGTACACGGCAACGGGACCGTCGTAGTAGGCCACGCGCCGGAGCTCGAGCTTCTCGCCGATCTTGGCCGAGAGAGCCGCCACGGCCTCGTCCACGGTGCCGTCGCCGAGCGGAGCCTTCTTCAGCTCGTCGAGGTCGTTGGTCTTCGCCGCGGCCGCCGCGTTCACGATGTCGTCGGCGAGCTGCTGGAACTCACCGTTCTTCGCGACGAAGTCGGTCTCGGAGTTGATCTCGATGAGCGCGCCGCCCTTGGCCGCGACCAGGCCCTCGGCCGTGGAGCGCTCGGCGCGCTTGCCCACGTCCTTGGCGCCCTTGATACGCAGCTCTTCGACGGCCTTGTCGAAATCGCCGTCGTTGTTGGCCAGCGCGTTCTTGCAGTCGAGCATTCCAGAGCCGGTGAGCTCACGGAGACGCTTCACATCAGCTGCGGTGTAGTTCGCCATCGTCGGCGAGCCTCCTTAGAGAAAGTGTTGGGACCGGACTGCGAGCAGTCGGGACTACTGAGCAGCCGGGGCGTCGGTCGCGGCGGCGTCGCCGGCCGGTGCCGCAGCCTGGGTCAGCAGTTCCTGCTCCCACTCTGCCAGCGGTTCGCCACTGCCGGCCTCGGGCTTGGCGTCGCCACTGGCGGCGCCGGCACGGGCCTGGACGCCCTCGGCCACGGCCGAGGCCACGACGCGGGTGAGCAGTGCTGCGCTGCGGATGGCGTCGTCGTTGCCCGGGATCGGGTAGTCGACGAGGTCGGGATCGCAGTTGGTGTCCAGGATCGCGATGACCGGGATGTTCAGCTTGCGCGCCTCGCCGACGGCGATGTGCTCCTTGTTGGTGTCGACGACCCACACGGCCGACGGAACCTTGGCCATGTCGCGGATACCGCCGAGGGTGCGCTCGAGCTTGTTCTTCTCACGCGTGAGCATGAGGATTTCCTTCTTGGTGCGTCCCTCGAAACCGCCGGTCTGCTCCATGGTCTCGAGCTCCTTCAGGCGCTGCAGGCGCTTATGGACGGTCGAGAAGTTGGTGAGCATGCCACCGAGCCAGCGCTGGTTGACGTACGGCATGCCGACACGGGTCGCCTCCGCGGCGATCGATTCCTGTGCCTGCTTCTTGGTGCCGACGAAGAGGATGGTGCCGCCGTGGGCGACGGTCTCCTTGACGAACTCGTACGCCTTGTCGATGTAGGTCAGCGTCTGCTGCAAATCGATGATGTAGATGCCGTTGCGGTCGGTGAAGATGAATCGCTTCATCTTCGGGTTCCAACGGCGGGTCTGGTGCCCGAAGTGTGCGCCGCTGTCCAGCAGCTGCTTCATGGTCACGACAGCCATGATCGTCCTTTTCTCGCAGTTGTCGTCGGTACCGTCGGTACCGACCCTGGCGCCTGCGGCCGAGTGCCACCCGAGACGGCATGGGCCGTTCCGGGACTGCTCACTTGGCGTGTGTTTCTCGACTGTGCTGGTCAGGGCGTCGAAGCCCGGAGCGTCACAGACCTGAGTGCAGGCGCGCGAAGTCACCTCATCAACGAGCGATGAGGTGCGTGGGAGAGTTTACGCCGCGGCGGATGGAACACCAAAACGCCTTCGCCCACGTCGGAGACGGTTGTGGTGATGCCGTCGGCGGTCGAATCGGCATCGACCGCGCGCCCGGCGGATCCCATCCGGCTCCCGCCGCGTCCAATCAGCGTGCCATCCCGATTACCGCGTGTCCTCGCCGCGCTCCTGCCGACCGTCCTCAGCGTCGTCGGTCCGGTCCCGACCGCCGCGTCCGTCGGTGTGTACGCGGCGCCGTTGTCGCCCCGGCCCACCGTGGTGACCGCCTACGACGAGCCCGAGAAGCGATGGCAGCCCGGCCACCGGGGCGTCGACCTCGCGGCCGGGCCCGGCCAGACCGTCCGCGCGGCGGGCGCCGGTCGCGTGCGCTTTGCGGGAACGGTCGCCGGCCGGCCGGTGGTCTCGGTGTCCCATCCCGACGGCGTGACCACGACGTACGAGCCGGTGGAGGCGAGTGTCGACGCGGGTGATCACGTCTCACGAGGTGAGGTCATCGGGACCGTGATGACAGGTCATCCGGGATGCCCGGTGCCCGCCTGCCTGCACTGGGGCGCCCGACGCGGTAGCGGCCGTGCGGCGGACTACCTGGACCCGCTCGGCCTGCTCGGGGCCGTGCGCGTCCGACTCAAACCGGTCGACTGACGGCGGTCACGCTCGCGGGTGCGCCTGTCGATGGACGGCCCGCAGACGTTCGACGCTCACATGCGTGTAGATCTGCGTCGTGGCGAGCGACGAGTGTCCGAGCAGTTCCTGGACGACGCGCAGGTCGGCACCACCCTCGAGCAGATGAGTGGCGGCGCTGTGCCGGAGTCCGTGTGGCCCGGTCGCCGGGCCTCCGCTCGCCTCGACCGCGCGTGACACGACCGAGCGCGCCATCCGCTGGTCGAGCCGTCCCCCGCGGGCACCCAGCAGCAAGGCTGGTCCGGACGCGTCGGTCACCAGGGCCGGGCGTCCGGAACGCAGCCAGGCGTCGATCGCGCGGGCGGCGGGCTCTCCGTAGGGGACCGACCGTTCCTTGTCGCCTTTGCCGATCACCCGCACCACCCGTCGCCCGGCGTCGACGTCGCCGACGTCCAGCCCGCACAACTCCCCCACTCGAACTCCGCTGGCGTACAACAACTCCAGGATGACCCGATCCCGCAGGGCGATCGGGTCGTCGGGGGCACGATCCACTCCGGTGGCCGCGATCGCGGCTTCTGCCTGGGCGGGGGCCAGTACGGCGGGCAGGGTCCGGTGCGCCTTGGGAGCCTTCAACCGCTGTGACGGGTCGGCCGCCAGGTAGCCCTCGCGGACCGCCCACGCGCAGAACGTCTTCGCCGCGGAGACCTGCCGGGCCACGGTCGTGCGCGCGGCGCCGCGCCGGGTCAGTTCCGCGAGCCAGGCCCGCAGCAGCGGGAGATCGATGTCGGCCACCGCGATTCCGCGGGCACCGGCGAACGAGACGAGGGCGCGAGCCCCACCGACATAGGCGCGGATCGTGTGCTCGCTGCGCCCTTTCTCCAGGCGCAGGTGATCGGCGAAGTCGTCGAGCATGGTCACGACCTCACCGCGTCGGACACCCGAGTGCAACCGCACACGCGGCGTTGTGGCCGAATCGGTGCGGTGTCCGGTCGGTGGGCCTCAGCCCTGGGCGCCGACGGCCTCCTCCTCGGCCCGCAGGTCGGCTTTCCACTGTCGGAAGCCCTCCTCGGTCCGGCCGCGCCGCCAGTACCCGGAGATCGAGGCGTTGGCCGCACTCACGCCGCGTTCCTTGCGGATGTAGGCCCGCAGGTTGTGCATGACCGCTTGCGCCTCGCCGTGGATGAACACGTGCGGTTCGCCCTCGAGCCATTCCGTCGCGCGCACGGCCGCGATCAGCGGGGCGTTGTCACCGGCGAGCGAATCGTCGACGTCCGCCGCGGGTCCGCCGCGGTGCACCCACGAGACCTGTGCCCCGGCGGGTGCGTCCAGGTCGAGTTCGTCGTCGGGGCCGGCGACCTCGATGAAGACCTTGGCGACGGCGTCGGCGGGAAGGGCTTCGAGTGCGGCGGCCACCGCGGGGAGACCCGCCTCGTCGCACGCCATGAGATGCCAGGGGGCATCGGATCGCGGACGGTAGCCACTACCCGGCCCGATGAAACGGATCGTCTCGCCTGGCTCCACCGAGGCCGCCCAGGGGCCGGCGATGCCCTCGGTGCCGTGCACGACGAAGTCGACGACGAGCTCGCGGGCCTCCGCGTCGACCCGGCGCACCGTGTAGGTACGCAAGACGGGTTGCCGCTCGGGCGCCTCGTTCGTACGGATCTCCTGGAGATCGAACGGTTCGGGATAGCTGACACCCGGCGGTGCGAAGACGAACTTCACATACATGTCGGTGTCGGGTTCCCCGGACTTGCCCAGAGCCGGTCGGAAGTCGTCGAACCCCTCCCCGCCCAGGTAAAGGCGTACGAAATGCGGGCTGATCCGCTCTCTTCGTAGCACCGTCATCGTGTTCACGCGTTTCGCCATCGAACCTCCCTTTCGGGTCAACCCTACGCCTACGAGATTAGGCCACCCTTAGCTTTAGAGCGGCGAACCACCCATCCGCGGTTGTAAGGTTTTCTATCGATCAAGCGATGTGAATTTGAGACTTTGCCATTCCTAAAGTCAGACGTCGCGAGACCCGACCAGAGGTGACTCCATGCCGGATCAGCCCGTGGACCAGTCCACCCCGCGCCGCGGCTCGCGGCTCAGTGTGGAGGACTGGCTGGAGGCCGCGACCCAGATCCTGGTCGACGACGGGATCGACGCCCTCAAGATCTCGCGCCTCAGTGCGCGCCTCGGTGTGACCAAGGGCAGCTTCTACTGGCACTTCACCGACATCGGGGCGCTGAAGACCGCGCTCGCCGAACACTGCCGACGGGCACAGTCGGCGGCGGCCGACCGGATCGAGGCACTGGAAGCCCTACCACCGGTCGAACGGGTCGAGGGGATGGCGCGCCTGCTGTCGGACCCTCGCCGCTGGGCGATGGAGTCCGCCCTGCGCCGCTGGGCCCAGACGGACGAGTCGATCGCGAACTCCGTCGATGCACTCGACTGCCGGATCTTCTCGATCGCGATCTCGGCCATGCGCGAACTCGGGTTCTCGGAGGCCGAGGCGCACGCACGCGCGACGACGCTCCTGTACGCGGGAATCGGTTATGTCCACGCTCATGGCCGTCTGAACGAGGCGACGGTCGAGGATCTGCATGTCATCATCGACGTCCTCACCCGCCGCTGAGGTCACGCCAGCCGCCATCGTCCGTCCACGTTCTGCACGTACCCCTTGATGTCGAGGTGCGCGAGCGCCGCGCGGACGGTTCCGATGTCGAGGCCGGCGGCGAACGCGATCTCGTCGATCCCCACTCCACCCCGGCCGGGAATGGCGTCGTGGACCCGTAGTTGCTCGGCGTCGAGCGCGTCGGTCGGTTTCGCGCGGCCGCGGCCGATGTCGCCCCCACCGTCGGGTCGTACCAGGTTGATCACCGACGCGACGTCGGACACCAGTACGGCGAGCTCGTCGGCGATCATCCGGTGACATCCGACCGAGGTCGCCGAGGTGACGGGACCTGGAACGGCTCCCAGCGGCCGGCCGAGCTTGCGCGCCCAGGCGGCGGTGTTCGCCGCGCCGGACCGTCGCCCTGCCTCGACCACGACGGTCGCGCCGCTCATCGCGGCGACCAATCGGTTCCGGGTGAGGAACCGATGTTTCGCCGCTGTCGTCCCGGGCGGGTACTCGCTGATCACCGCGCCCGTGCGCGCGATCGCGGTCAGCAGCGACGAGTGTGACGCCGGGTAGTCGCGGTCGATGCCACACGCCATCACCGCCGCGGTCACCCCGCCCGCCGCGACGACCGCGCGGTGAGCGGCGCCGTCGATGCCGAACGCCCCGCCGGACAGCACTGCGAAACCCTGGGCCGACAACCCCGAAGCGAGCGTCTGCGTGACGTGTTCGCCATACGACGACGCGGCACGGGACCCGATCAACGCGATCGACGCTGCGGCGAGGTCGTCGAGCCGGGCCGGACCGCGCACCCACAGGGCCAGCGGTTCGCCTCCGCGCGCGGCCGTGTCCGCCTGCCCCAGCGCCAGCAACGACCAGGCCGGCCACTCCGGATCGGCACGGGTCACCAGGCGCGCACCGACCCGCTCGGCGGCGTCCAGATCGTCGACCGCACAGTCTGATTCGCTCCGAGCCGCGGTGGCGGCGAGCACCGTCTCGTGGCCGCCGGGCACGGTGCGCCGACGGATCGCCGCAGCCGCCTCGACCGGACCGATGTCGTCGACGAGCGCGATGACCGCGGCGCACGGCGGTTCGGCAACCCGCGCCAGATAGGCCCAGGCGATGGATTCCGGCGACCGGGGTTCCGACGGATGGGCGGGGATCACCAGGTCGCTCCTCGGTCTCGGTACAGAAGCGCTTGTGCGACATCGTCTTCGACGGGACGCCCGGACCCGCTCAGATCGCTTAGGGTCCATGCCAGCCGCAGAGCGCGATCGGCACCGCGGGCCGTCACGCGGCCGTCTCGGAGGAACAGTTCGATGGGCCGCAGCACGTCGGGCGGCAGCCGGAACCGCTGCCGCAGCGCGGACCCGGGAACCTCGGCATTGGTGCGCCACCCGAATTCCGACCAACGCTCGATCGCAGTGGCACGCGCCGCGGTGACGCGGGCCCGGACGTCGGCACTCGACTCCCCGACACCGCTCATCAGCGCGGTGTTGCCCGGTGGGTCCATCCGCACGCGGATGTCCACACGGTCCAGCAGCGGTCCGGACAACTTGCCCAGATAGCGCCGCCGCACGACGGCCGTGCAGACGCAGTCGACGTCGTGGGCGGGCGCGCACGGACACGGGTTCGCCGCGAGGATCAGCTGAAAGCGCGCGGGATAGACCGCCATGCCGTCACGCCGGGGCACCCGGACCTCGCCGTCCTCGAGGGGTTCCCGCAGGGATTCGAGCGACTTGACACTCATCTCGGCGCACTCGTCGAGGAACAGCACTCCTCGATGCGCCTTGGACGCCGCGCCCGGCCGGGCGAATCCGGTACCGCCACCGAGCAGGGCTGTGATCGATGAGCTGTGGTGCGGGGCGACGAACGGCGGTTCGGTGATCAGCGGACGTCCGGGCGACAGCTCCCCCACCAGCGAATGGATCGCCGTCACCTCCAACGAGTCCTCGAGACCCAGCGGCGGCAGAATGCCCGGCAACCGCCGCGCGAGCATCGTCTTGCCGATCCCCGGCGATCCGGTCATCAGGACGTGATGAGCTCCCGCGGCGGCGATCTCGAGCGCATGCCGGGCCTCGTGCTGCCCGACCACGTCGGCCATGTCGGGGACCGGCGGCGCCTGCGTCGTCGCCGCCGCATGCACCGTGTCGAGCACGTGGTCACCGGCCAGCCACTGCGTCACCTCTTTCAGACTGCTCGCTCCACCGACGTCCATCCCCTCGACGAGCGCCGCCTCGGCAACGGTCTCGATCGGCACCACCGCCCGTCGATACCCCTCCTGCCGCGCCGCGATCACCGCCGGCAACACCCCGCGGATCGGCCGCACGGTGCCGTCCAGACCGAGCTCGCCCAGAAAAACCGTCGACGACAACTTCTCCGCCGACACCTGTTGCGTGGCAGCCAGAATGGACACGGCCATCGACAGATCGAACCCCGGACCGATCTTCGGCATATCGGCCGGCGACAACGCCACCGTCACCTTCAACTCGGGAAAACTGAACCCGGAGTTCTTGATCGCAGCCCGCACCCGGTCCCGCGCCTCCCGAACCGACGAATCCGGATTACCCGTCACCGCGAACCCCGGCAGACCCGAACTCACACTCGCCTGCACGTCGACGACCTGCGCGACAAAGGCATTGAGCCCCACCGCCTGTGTTTGCCCCAACATGGGCACAGTCTCACCGGAAACACACGTGGCGGGTGGCGCCGAACCACTCACACAGTCGATCTGTGGATGACCTCGCGGTTGTGCACGTCCTATACGAGCGCAGGTCGGCTCGTAACGTCAGTCGCGCCAAGCTACGTATCGGCGACCTTCCGATCTCCCACGAACACTTTCAACGTCCTCCCGTCGTCCTGGTAGCTCAACTCCGCCGACACGTCGTACTTCACGTAGGCGCGACCCTCACCACCGGTGGTGTGATCGATGACCTCGAAACGGGTGACAGTGCTCGAAGAGAGCGCAGATCGCGAGTCCTTCGGCGTAGCCGAGAGCCATTCCCTGAACTGGTCGGCTTCCTCCCACGCCACGCAGACACCGCAACGCGATGACCTGTTTTCAGTCTCGAGCTCCGGGAAATCTTCCAGGTCGGTGGTTTCGCAGCGCTCGCCCCACATGTCGGTGACGTACTGCTCGAACAATGAAAGCGCGTGTGCGCTGTGTGCGTCCATCTGTCCCTCCGGACGACGAAGAGATTCAGAGTCCTCCCAGTGACAAGGGTTGTCCAGTGATTTGCCATCGCCCATTCCGGCCACGCGTCGATCGACTCAGACCCAACAGCCCCACACCCGTGAGCGCCGTCGCTACGTGCATGAGGGACCCACTCCGTCCATGGAGGGCCCCGGACTACGCTCGACGACCGATGGACGACGGAACTTTCGACGATGCGTTCGTCGGCGATCTCGACCGACTACTCCGATGGCGTCGCGACGTCCGTCGCTTCCGCCGCGAACCACTTGAACCCCACGTGCTACCCGAGATCCTCGACGCTGCCGAACTGGCTCCGTCCGTGGGCAACAGCCAGCCGTGGCGCTGGGTCGAGGTGCGTTCCGCCGCAGCCCGGCAAACGGTGCGCGACAGCTTCACTCGCTGCAATGCCGACGCGCTGGACGGTTATACGGGCGAACAAGCACGGCTGTATTCGTCGCTCAAGCTCGCCGGTCTCGACGACGCTCCCGTCCACCTCGCCGTGTTCTGCGAGCCCGGTGTCGAGCAGGGCCGGGGACTCGGCCGACAGACAGTGCCCGAGACGCTGGAGTATTCGGTCGTCACCGCGATCTCCACACTCTGGCTGGCTGCGCGGGCCCGAGGCGTCGGGGTGGGGTGGGTGTCCATCATCGAACCCGAGGAGGTTTCCGAGGCACTTGCCGTACCGCCGGCCTGGAAGCTGGTCGCCTACCTGTGTATCGGCTACCCCGCGCACGACTCGGAGACACCGGAACTCGAACGAGTCGGCTGGCAGTCACGGACGTCCGCCGGGGAACGCTTCTTCGTGCGCTGACACCAGATCGTGACCCCGCGGAGCGCGCGATCCGCATGCAACTCAAGTAACAATAGTCACGTCAATCACTTCTGTCACAAGAGTAACTGGAGGACGCGCGTGTCGAGCCGTCTCACCACGAGTGTCCGACTGGCCCTCGCCGGGGTCATCGCCTTCAGCGGCACCGCGGTCGCGCTGACGACCGGTGCCGGTGTCGCGCACGCCGCGCCGTGCGGCAACGCGAGCACGGGCTCGAGCTTCCTGGGCTTCGGGTCCAGCGGTTCCAGCGGCTCGAGTGGCTCCAGCGGGTCGGAGGGCTCGTCGGGCAGCTCGAGCATCCCGAACCCGGGACCGCAGCGGCCGTTGATCCCCTATGTCGGTTCCAAATCACGCACCGTCGGATGGGTGACGGGCCCGCTCAGCGCCAACCGCACATTCAGCCGGTTCGGTATCGGCGGCACCGATCTCGGCGTCTCCTGGGACAACGGCCGCGGCCAGACGCTGATGGCCTTCGGAGACACCTTCGGCAACTGCAACGCGCCGGGACAGCAATGGCGGCACAACGTGCTGCTCCGCACCGACGACGACAACCTCGCCAACGGACTCTCCGTCCCGGCCGGTCGCGAAGGCGACGTGACGTCGGGTTCGGTGATCGCGCCCGGCCAACCGAACTACGCGCAGGAACTGATCCCGTCGCTCGGCATCTCCAATGTCGAGGTCACCACGATCCCGACGGCGGCCATCTCTCTCCCGCACGGCGACGGCTTCCGCCAGTACGTCAACTACATGTCGGTGCGCTCGTGGGGTTCGCCGGGCAACTGGGTCACCAACTTCTCGGCGATCGCCCATTCCGACGACAACGGCCAGACCTGGGTCACCGACCAGGACACGATCCTCATCAATGCTCCGGTCTCACTCCGACTGCCCGGCGAGTTCCGTCCGATCGAGTTCAACAACGGCAAGTTCCAGCAGAACGCCTACGTCCGCGGCCGGCCCGGGACACCCGAAGCCGAGTACGTCTACCAGTTCGGCACCCCGAACGGACGATTCGGCGCCGCCTTCCTCGCGCGGTTCAAACCCACGGACATCCTCGACCTCGACGCGTACGAGTACTGGGCCGGGAAGAGTCGCGGCTGGGTGGACGACATCGCCGCGATCCCCGACGACGGCTCGGCGGTCGTCGTCCGACAACCGGTCACCGAACTATCGGTCGCCTGGAGCCCGTACCTCGAGAAGTACGTCATGCTCGATGGCGACAACGACATCACGCTGCGCACCGCCGATCATCCCGAAGGTCCGTGGAGTGCGCCGAAGACCATCGTGCCCCGAGGTACGCTCGTCGTCTACGGACCGATGATGCTCCCCAACTCCCCCGCGCTGCAGGGTGATTCGAAGGAGCTCTACTTCAACGCGTCGCGGTGGAGCGATTACAACGTGATGCTGATCCGGACCGATCTGAGCAAGCTGTGACATCCGGGCTCACACGTGCACACCCTGGTGATGCCGCACCTGCGCACGAGCCAGATCGTCGGGAGCGGCCTGGTCGAGGCGCACGCTGACGACGTCGAACCGGATCTGCGACCATCGCCGGTCCTGCGCCGCCAGCCACATACCGGCGAGTCGGCGCATCCGGGCGAGCTTCGTCGGCGTGACCGCCATGACCGGATCGTCGTACGTGCGGCTCGCGCGGGTCTTGACCTCGACGATCACCAGGACCGACCCATCCGCGGCCACCAGATCCAGTTCGCCATAGCGGGTACGCCAATTGCGCTCCAGGACAGTCCAGCCCAGCGATATAGCGTAATCCGCGGCCACGTCCTCACCGAGCCGGCCGATATGACCGCGGCGATCGGGGCGAGGATGGTCGCGCGCTTGTGCACTCATGCCGATCAGATTCGCGCAGAACCGATTTCGTCGACCGTCCGAAAGCGAGCAACGCCCTGATCTGTGAACGATCAGGGCGTTGTCAACAGATTGCGCGTGGTCAGGGCTCGTCGGGCAGGCGGAGTTCCGACTTCTCGAGTTCCTCGATGTTGACGTCCTTGAACGTGATCACGCGGACCTGCTTGACGAACCGCGCCGGGCGGTACATGTCCCACACCCAGGCATCGCTCATGCGGAGTTCGAAGTAGACCTCGCCGTCGGTGTTGCGCGGGATCATCTCGACCGCGTTGGCGAGGTAGAAGCGCCGCTCGGTCTCCACCACGTAGGTGAACTGCCCGACGATGTCCTTGTACTCGCGGTACAGAGAGAGTTCCATCTCGGTTTCGTACTTCTCGAGATCCTCAGCACTCATCCTGTCAGCCTATCCCTGTTGTCGTTTGCGCTGGTGACCACACGTGCCGCGACATTACGGTACGACATGCGGTGTTGTGGTGAGGGGCCGGCGGCGTCGATGCGCGACATGTGCAACGCCGTGCTGTAGCCCTTGTGGATGGCGAAGTCGTACCCGGGCAGGTCGTCGTCCATGGCGACCATGATGCGGTCTCGGGTGACCTTGGCGATGATGCTGGCGGCGGCGATGCACGCGGCCGCCCCGTCTCCCCCGATCACCGGCAGGGACGGCGCCGTCAGTCCCGGCACCGCGAAACCGTCGGACAGCACGTACCCCGGTTTCACGTCGAGGGCGGCCACCGCCCGGCGCATGCCCTCGATGTTCGCGACGTGGATGCCGATGCGATCGATCTCGGCGGCTTCGATGATCACCGCACTCCAGCTCTGCGCGTAGCGCGTCACCGAGCGGTACAGCTCCTCGCGGGTGCGCTCGGTCAGACGTTTCGAGTCGTCGAGGTCGGCGAGGGAGACGAGCTGCGTCGGCTTCAAGACGCAGGCCGCCACGACCAGCGGGCCAGCGCACGCTCCGCGGCCGGCTTCGTCGACCCCCGCCACGGGCCCCAGACCCTGCCGGTGCAAGGCGAATTCGAACGTCCGCAGGCCCGCGGCACGGCGGACGGGTGAGCGGGGTGGCCATCGAGTCGTCACGGCTGTCTCACCCCTGCTGCGGATTGAACGAACCGACACCACCGATCCGCGAGAAGGGGTAGATGATGAACCGGACCTTGCCGCGGATGTCGCTGACCGGGACGGTGCCCTGGTACTGGTCCTCGACGTGGTAGCGCGAGTCCTGCGAGTTCAGTCGATTGTCACCCATGACCCACACGTTGCCCTCGGGCACGGTGATCGGACCGAAGTCCGGCCCGAGACACGGAGGTACCTGGTCACCCGGCCCGGCGACACCGGGCCCGAACGACGCGACCGTCTCCTCTTGGAGCTTCATGTCGATGTAGGGCTCGCGCAGCGGGCGACCGTTGACCTTCACACCGACGCCCTCGTCGTTGCGACATTCCACCGTCTGACCGCCGGTCGCGATGACCCGCTTCACGAGGTTGTTCTCGTCCGGCGGCGCGAACCCGAACCACGACAGCGCATCCTGCGCCTTGTGCATCACCGGGTTCGTCGATCGGGGCGACACCCAGGCGCCGTTCCACGACTCCGACGGGCCCTTGAAGACGACGACGTCGCCGGGTTGCGGATCACCGAACCGGTACGTGAGCTTGTCGATCACGATGCGGTCGTTGGTGCAGCCGTCGCACCCGATGAGGGTGGACTCCATCGACTCCGACGGGATGACGTACTGCCGACCGATGAAGGTCTGCAGCACCCAGGTGAGGAGAAGGACGCACCCCACGATGATGACGACTTCGCGCAGGAGCGAACCCGAGCCGGACTTGCGCTTGCCGCGCTCGTCGGCATCGGATTCGGCCGGGTCGGTCTTCAACCTCCACGGACGCTTGGCGTCGTCGGCGCGGTCGTCGTCGGGGGCATCGTGGGGTCGCTGTGTGTCGGCCACCTCGTCAGGTTAGACGCGTCAGCGCTTTTCCTTGATCTTGGCTGCCTTGCCGCGCAGATCGCGCAGGTAGTAGAGCTTGGCGCGACGGACGTCACCGCGGGTGAGGACGTCGATCTTGGCGATGTTCGGGCTGTGCACCGGGAAGGTGCGCTCGACGCCGACGCCGAAGGACACCTTGCGGACGGTGAAGGTCTCGCGCACGCCGCCGCCCTGACGACGGATGACGACGCCCTTGAACACCTGCACGCGCTCCTTGCTGCCCTCGATGACCTTGACGTGGACGTCGAGGGTGTCACCGGGGCCGAAGTCCGGCACGTCGTCGCGGAGGGACTGCTTGTCGAGGAAGTCGAGCGTGTTCATGTGTCGTGGTCCTTGTCTGGCGGAGAACGTTGAGCAGAGGAACCTGGCGGCCCGTGGGCTCGACCGGTTCGTGCTCCGAGTCGTTGGCGTCGCAGCCGGCGGTCTCGGAGAGACAGCCCCGGACACGGGGCATCGTCGGCAGGCAACCCGACTATTGTGCCAGAGACACCCCGGGCCGACGAAATCGCGGAGCCGCTACATTCGTGGCGCCACGATCACGACGTCGTCGGCCTGCAATGCCGAGATGGTGGCGGGCTCCATCGGCGTCGCCGCGGCGATCGCTCTCGGCGTCACACCGGCATGCACCATGTGGTCGCGGATCGCGAGTTCGGGCGCCCGGCCGTTGGCGGTGAGTGCCTCGTCGTCGGCGAGTTCCACCCCCGCCCGCTGATAGGGCTGCGGGTCGTTGGTCCCGACGACGACCACCCGGGCTCCCCGCGGACCGGTCCCGACACCCACTGCGGTCCGGAACCAACCGGCGATCGATGCCGGGACCATGGTCTGGAGTCGCTCGGCTCGCCCCCGCAACCAGGTCAGGTCGTTCGCGCCGATCCCGTCGCGGTCGGCGCGAACCCGCGCGCCGGCCAGACCCCCGAGACCGGCGGTCATCGCACCCGCCGCACCCAGTGCCCCGAGCGGCATCATCGGCATCATCCCGCTCGTCGCCGCGGGTGCAGCGGCGCTCTGCCCGGCCTCACCCGACCGTTCGGTGTGATCGTCCCCCGCCGCGGTGAGGGCCATCCGGCCGGTGCTCGCGGCCTCGACCCGCCACGTGTCGTCACCGATCGCGGCGTTCACCTCGGCACGCCGGATATCGCGGTCGGCGATCAGTGCGACCACCGACATCTGCTGCTGCGTGTCGATCACCGTCCGGGCATACGCGTCCAGCGACGTCCCGAGCGCGCGCAGCCGTTCCGCCGCTCCGGGCAGATCGGCACCGGCGATCTGTCCGAGCCCGTCGACGACGGCATCGTGGAACCCGCCCGCGGTCGAGTCCCCCGTCGCGTACGAGTGGGTCACCGACGCCACCGCCTCGGCGAGGCCGGCCACCCTCTCGGCGAGTGCCCGCACGCGCTGGGCCGAGTCGCTCAGTGCCGCCGCGTCGGCGGTCGGCCACACCCCCGGGGCCAGTTCCTCGGCGATCCGCTCGGCCTCGCCACGCGCCGTCATGCGTCGGCCCGGCCGATACGCGCCGACGCCTCGGCATCTCGGTCGAGGAGGTCGTCGATGCCGGCGACGAGGGCGCGGCGGCGTTGTCCGAGACGGTTCTCGACGTCGTGCAGACGATCCGTCGACGCCGCTGCCGCCGGCGAGAACCCCGCCCGGAACGCACCCGCCGATTTCCCGGTGCCTACTGCCATGTCGACGTCGATGAGCAGGGCGGCGAGCTCGGTCTGTATCGCCGTGAGTTCCGCCGCCGCTGCCTGCAGTCGCGTCGCCACGACAGCGGCGGCACCGGGGTCGGCGGCGACCCGGGGACCGGCGTCGGCGGCCGGCGAGAGGTCAGGGTCGGTCATCGGCGACCACACTGTCGAGGCGGGCGTCGGCGTAGTCGATCGGCAGATCCGGTGCGCCGGAGAGGATGTCGGCGGATCTGGTGCGCAGCGCGGTGTCCGCCTCGGCGATCAGCGTGGTCAGCAGAGCGGACAGTCGCTCCGCGCGGTATCGACGCAATGCGGAGGGTTCGATCATGATGTCCACCGCACGGCCGCGCGCGTCGACCGTCACCGCGACGAGCCGGTCGTGACTGGTCGCCCGGGAGGTCAGCTGCGACAACGACTTCCGGACCCGTTCGAGTTCGGTGCGTTGCCGGTCGAGTTCCTCGACCATGGCCGAATACCCCTGCATCGTCTGCTGGACCCCCGTCCGAGTCGAACCTCTGCCGAATCCTAGTCGGTATCGCCCGGATGGTCCGCGGAGGAGTCCACAGGGTCCGGGAGGAGATCAGGCCGGCGCGCGCGCGTCCGCTCGAGGGCCTGTTCGGTACGCCAGCGTGCCACCTTCGCATGGTCGCCACTGAGGAGTACGGGCGGGACGTCCAGACCGCGCCAGGACACCGGCCGCGTGTAACTCGGACCTTCGAGCAGCCCGTCGGAGAACGAATCCTCCTGATGCGAGCGGGGATTGCCGAGTACGCCGTCGAGCAGCCGGACGGTCGCCTCGATCATGGCCATGACCGCGACCTCTCCCCCGATGAGGACGAAGTCGCCGAGGGAGACCTCTTCGACGCGCACCCGTCGGGCCGCGTCGTCGAAGACACGCTGGTCGATACCCTCATACCGGCCGCAGGCGAACACCAGATGCGGCTCGGTGCTCCAGCGACGCGCGGTCTCCTGGGTGAACGGCACACCGGCGGGGGTCGGCACGATCAGCAGCGCGTCGTCGGGGCACACCTCATCGAGGCACGGCCCCCAGACGTCGGGTTTCATCACCATGCCGGGCCCGCCGCCGTACGGCGAGTCGTCCACGCTGCGATGGACGTCGTGCGTCCAGTTGCGTAGGTCGTGGACCGCCACGCTGATCCGTCCGGCGTCGATCGCCTTGCCCAGCAAAGCAACTCGGAGCGGATCGAGGTACTCGGGGAAGATCGACACGACGTCGAGACGCATCACGGCGCCTCGTCGAGCGAATCCGGATCCAGCAGCCCCTCCGGGGGGTCGATCACGATCAGCTCGCGACCGACGCTCGGCACGATCTCGCGCACGAACGGCACCAGCACCTCACGGTCGTCGGTGGTGCGTACCGACAGCAACTCGCCGCCGGGCAGATGCAGGACCGATTCGACGACGCCGACCGCGGAGCCGTCGGTGAGTTGAACGGGCACGCCCTCGAGTTCGTGGTCGTAGAACTCGTCCGGGTCGTCGGAGGGCTCCACCTGCGAACTGTCGATGAGGAACAGGGTGCCGCGCAGGGCGTCTGCGGAATCCCGGTCCGCGACGCCGGCCAGGGACACCAACAGCCGCCCGGAATGATCCCGGGCGGCTGTGACGGTGAAATCCCGTTCCCCGGCACCGCGCGGCAGACGGCCACGCAGCACCGAGTTCGGAGCGAAACGGCTCTCGGGCTCGTCGGTGCGGACGTCCACGACGACCTCACCACGGATTCCGTGTGACTTGACCACACGGCCGACGACGAGATCCACGATGCGCTCGGTGTTCGGGTTCTCGGTCAGCGGTCGGTGTCGACGATGTCGACGCGCATCCCGCGGCCGCCGATCCCGGAGACCAGGGTACGCAGCGCGGTGGCGGTGCGACCGTTGCGACCGATCACCTTGCCGAGGTCGTCGGGGTTCACGTGAACCTCGACGAGCCGGCCGCGACGGCCGGTGACGAGGTCGACCCGGACGTCATCGGGGTTGGAGACGATTCCGCGGACCAGGTGCTCGACCGCGTCGGCGACGACTGCGCTCACGCGTCACCCTCGGCGGCGGGAGCCTCGGCGGCCTCGTCGTCCTTCTTGGCGGCCTTCTTCTTGGGGGTGGTCGCGGCGGCGACCGGCTCGTTGTCGGCGGCGGCGAGCGCGGCGTTGAACAGGTCGAGCTTCGACGGCTTGGGCTCGGCGGTCTTCAGGGTGCCCTCGGCGCCCGGCAGGCCCTTGAACTTCTGCCAGTCACCGGTCACCTTGAGGATCGCGGCCACGGGCTCGGTCGGCTGCGCACCGACTCCCAGCCAGTACTGCGCGCGCTCGGAGTCGACCTCGATCAGCGAGGGCTCTTCCTTCGGGTGGTACTTGCCGATGGTCTCGATGACCCGGCCGTTGCGGCGGGTACGGGCGTCGGCGACGACGATGCGGTACTGCGGGTTGCGGATCTTGCCGAGCCGCGTGAGCTTGATCTTGACAGCCATCTCTACTTCTCTTTCGTGTGGTCACTGCGCAATTCAGCAATCCGCTCGGAGTGGCGGACCCGGTTTTGCGTCTGTAGTGGTGTGACCGTCGGGCGGCCGTGACCGGATCCGACGAACCAGCGAATCATTGTGCCAGACCGGGCGGTGAGTACCGAATCCGGTGATCGGCCTGCAGAAGGAACAGCCGATGGACCGGCATGTGGTCACCCACCCCGCGAGGACGACCACATGCCGAACGTCACTTCCGTCACTCTGTCGGTGTCGGCTCATCCGCGTCCAGATGCGCGACACCGCCGGAGCCTCCCTCGACCCCCGGCTCCGACGGGCCCGCGCTCTCGGATCCGGGCCGCGGATCCGAGGTGGACTGATCCGGTTCGTCCTGGCCGAACCGTTGCAACGCCGTTGCTACGTTACGCGGCGGTAAGAAAGGCAACCAGCCACTAACGTGCGGCTTTGCTCACACGAGGTGGCGACCAGACGACACCACTGCTACCGGGTGTCGCAACGTGCCCAGGTCGTCGCACGGGTTGTCCGCGTACACGACGAAGTCGGCGCGGTGACCGTCCTCCAGGAGGTCGGCGCCCAGCCAGGCGCGCGCATTCGTCGACGCCGCCGCAATCGCACCCGCCGGGCCCAGGCCCACGTCCGAGAGCGCCTCGATCTCGTCGACGATGCGTCCGTGCTCGACGAATCCGCCCGCGTCGGTCCCGGCGAAGATCGCGACGCCGGCCTCACGCGCGGCGGCGAACACCGCCGGGGCGCCCGCATGCAGGGCGCGCATGTGGGCGGCGTAGGTCGGGAAGCGTTCGGCGCCGTCGGCGATCCCGGGAAAGTTCTCGACCTGGATCATGGTGGGCACCAACGCGATCGAGCGGTCGACGAGCTGGTCGACGAGATCGGGAGTCAGCCCGGTGCCGTGCTCGATGCAATCGACTCCGGCCCCGATCAGGTCGACGAGAGCATCGGTTCCGAAGACGTGCGCGGTGATCCGGGCGCCGTGCTCGTGCGCCACCGCCACCGCCGCCTCTATCTGTGCACGGGTCCACAACGGGGCCAGGTCGCCGACCTCGCGGTCGATCCAGTCGCCCACGATCTTCACCCAGCCGTCGCCGGCCTGCGCCTGCCGGGCCACCTCGGCCGCGAGTTCGTCCGGATCGTCGAGGTCGACGCCGTAGTCGCGCAGATACCGCTTGGGCCGGGCGATGTGCTTGCCCGAGCGGATGAAGCGCGGGCAGGCGGGGTCGTCGTCGAGTGGGTGCGTGTCGAGCGGCGACCCGACCTCGCGGATCAGCAGGGTGCCGGCGCGCGCATCGGCGTAGGCGTACCCACGGGCCTGCTCGATGTCGACCCCGAGGCCCGGCGCGATCCCCGCGTGATTGTGGGCGTCGACGAGGCCCGGCAGAATCCAGCCACCGTCGACTGCCGTCTCGGCGTCGGGAACCGCGGTGAGGCTGATGGTGTCGTCGGACACCCAGAACTCGACCGGTTCGGACGTGAGCGGATCGGTGCCCCGGTAGTGGCGGGCCATTGCACCCTGTTCCGGGCCACCCACCGTCATTTCTTCTTCTTGGGCTGCTGGAACTGCGACACGTCGATGCCCTCGAGACCCGGGGGCAGCTGATCGAGACCGGCCGGCATGTTCGACAGGTCCGGGAACCCGGCCGGCATGCCTCCGGGCATACCCGGGAAGCCGCCGCGCGCCGCCTTCGGCGGGGTGGGGCCGCGACCCTTCCCCTTCTTGCCCTTCTTGCCCTTGCGGTTGGACTTGCGGTTCATCGCACCCATGCCCATGCGACCCGACATCTGCGCCATCATCTTGCGGGCCTCGAAGAACCGGTCGACGAGCTGGTTGACCTCGCTGACGGTCACACCCGACCCGTTGGCGATCCGGATCCGGCGAGAGGCGTTGATGATCTTCGGGTTGTCGCGCTCGGCGGGGGTCATGCCGCGGATGATCGCCTGCACGCGATCGAGCTGCTTGTCGTCGACCTGCGACAGCACGTCCTTCATCTGACCGGCGCCGGGCAGCATCCCCAGGATGTTGCCGATGGGACCCATCTTGCGGATCATCAGCATCTGCTCGAGGAAGTCCTCGAGGGTCAGCTCGCCCTGGGTGATCTTGGCGGCCGCGGCCTCGGCCTGCTGCGCATCCCAGTGCTGTTCGGCCTGCTCGATGAGCGACAACACGTCGCCCATGCCGAGGATGCGGCTGGCCATGCGGTCGGGATGGAAGACGTCGAAGTCCTCGAGCTTCTCGCCCGAGGACGCGAACATGATCGGTTGGCCGGTCACCTCGCGTACCGACAACGCCGCACCGCCGCGCGCATCGCCGTCGAGCTTGGTGAGCACGACGCCGGTGAATCCCACACCCTCCTGGAAGGCCTCGGCGGTGGTGACGGCGTCCTGACCGATCATCGCGTCGACGACGAACAGCACCTCGTCGGGCGAGGTGGCGTCGCGGATGTCCGACGCCTGCTTCATCAGTTCGGCGTCGATGCCGAGCCGGCCGGCGGTGTCGATGACCACCACGTCGTAGTGCTTGCTCCGCGCCTCGTCGACACCGGCCTGCGCGACCGAGACCGGATCGCCCGAGGTCACACCGAGCACACCCTCGCCGCCGACGCTCGTGCCCGGATGCGGCGCGAAGACCGGCACGCCGGCGCGCTCGCCGACGATCTGCAGCTGGGAGACCGCGCCCGGACGCTGCAGGTCACAGGCGACGAGCAGCGGCGTGTGACCCTGCTGCTTGAGCCAGTTGCCCAGCTTTCCGGCAAGTGTCGTCTTACCGGCACCCTGGAGACCGGCCAACATGATGACGGTCGGGGGGTTCTTGGCGAACCGCACCCGCCGCGTCTCCCCGCCGAGGATTCCGATGAGTTCCTCGTTGACGATCTTGACGACCGTCTGCGCCGGGTTGAGTGCCGCGGAGACCTCGGCACCCTTGGCGCGCTCCTTGATCCGGGCGATGAAGGACCGGACCACCGCGAGCGAGACGTCCGCCTCGAGCAGGGCGAGCCGGATCTCGCGGCAGGTGCGGTCGATGTCGGCGTCGGACAGCCGCCCCTTGCCACGCAGATCCTTCAGGGCACCGTTCAACCGGTCGGAGAGGGAATCGAACATGGGTCCCATCCTTCCATGCGGGTCCCGAGACGGAACATCTAGGAGATCGGCACTCCGGACCGTCCCGTCCCGCCGTAGGACTGCGGTCCGTCGCCGTCCTCCTCGCGCGCCGGCTGCGGCGGCGGGCAGACCGCGACGACGGCCTCGGCCAGCTTTGCCCGTGCGTCCTCGGTGTCGGTCGCCAGCCGCAGGCCGAAGATGTCGACCCCGGTGGCGCCCAGGGTCGCCACCTTGGCCCACCGGATGTCGGCGCCGTGGCGTTCCAGGATGGCACTGACCCGGCTGAGCAGGCCGATCCGGTCGTCGGAACGGACCTCCAGCACCGCTTCCCCCTCCGGGGCGTCCAGCCACGTCACCCGCGGTGGCGCCACGGCGAAGAGCGCGGGTACCGCGTTCTTCGGATGCCCGGCCCCGTCGACCTCGGGATCGGTGCTCCCGGCGCTGGCGCCGATGGTCACCACGGTGCCGGGAATCGTGGTGACGGTGCCGATCGTCGGGATCGGCGAGTCCCGCTCGCGCGCGTCGAGCCGCGCGAGGACGTCGATCTTGCCGTCGACGGCCGCGATCAGCTGCTGGCGCAACAGGCCGGCATCGGGCGGACTGCCGAACATCGGGACGACAAGGAACGAGTTGATCGCCTTGCCGTCGGCGCTCTGGGCACACGCCGAGTGGGACCGCAACCCGCCCAGGGCGAGGACCCCGGCCATCTTCGACAGCAGGCCGGGTTGATCAGGCGCCACCATGGTGACGCGGTACGTGTGTTGCCCGTCGGCCCGGACGAGCCGGACCGCGTAGTCCCCTTCCGCCGCCGTGGCCAGGTCCTCGGCCGTCAGCGGCTCGGGCGCGCTCGGCTCTTCGCCGTCGATGAGTCGCATCGACCGGCGGACGAGGTCGTGGATGAGCGAGGCCTTCCACTCCCCCCACACCCCCGGGCCGGTGGCCAGCGAATCCGCTTCGGCAAGTGCGGCAAGCAGTTCCAACAGCACCCGGTTGTGTCCCAGGGTGTCGGCGACCGACTCGGCGGTGGCCGGGTCGTCGAGGTCCCGGCGGGTGGCGACCTGCGGCAGCAGCAGGTGGTGTCGCACCATGTCGGAGAGGATCGCCACATCCTGCGGCCAGAGACCGAACCGGTTGCCGACCTGAACCGCCAGATCGGCGCCGACGATGCTGTGGTCGGCACCCCGACCCTTGCCGAGGTCGTGGATCAACGCACCGAGGACGAGCAGGTCGGGCCGGGACACCCGGGTCGTCATCGCACTCGCGTACGCCGCGGTTTCCACGAGATGCCGGTCGACGGTCCAGGTGTGGATGGCATCGCGCGGCGGGAGGTCGCGCACCGCACCCCATTCCGGCAGGAGCCGGCCCCACAGGCCGGTGCGGTCGAGCGCCTCGATCGGGTCGACCATGTGATGTCCCGAACTGAGCAGGACCAGCAGGTCGCTGAGCGCCTCGGCCGGCCACGGCTCACGCAGTTCCGGCGCGTAATCGGCCAGCCTGCTCAGCGTCGACGCGCTGATCGGCAGGCCGGTTCGGGCCGACGCGGCGGCGACCCGCAGGATGAGTCCCGGGTCTTTGCTCGGAATCGCGTTGCGCGCCAACACGATCTCTCCGCTGTGCTCGACGACGCCCTCGTCGAGCGGGCGGCGCAGCGGCGAACGCCGCAGCTTGGCCAGACCGCGACGCGGCAGGGCGTTGCCCGCGGTCCGCAGGCCGACGTCGATGGAGTAACTGATGGTGCGGGCCGAGTCGCTGATGACGCGGGCGAGATCGAACCGGTCCCCGATCCGGAGGGCCGCCCCGATCTCGTCGGCGTCCTGGGCCTGCACGTGCTCGCGGGGACGCCCGGCGATGCGGTGCAGTTCGGTACGGATGTCGAGGAGCCGCGTGTAGGCGACCTGCGGTCCGGCACCGGGCGAATCGGGTCGCAGGCTCGCCATCCCGCTGGTGAGCTGGGCGATCGCCAGCGCCCCCAGGAGCTGGACGTCACGCAGGCCTCCCCGGCCGCTCTTGAGGTCGGGTTCGGCGCGATGTGCGATGTCGCCGGCGCGCCGCCAGCGGTCCTGCGCGTGCGTGACCACCTCGGGGAACCGATTGCGGATGTCGTTGCGCCACTGCTGGCGGACCCCGCCGATCAGCAACGTGGACAGATCCTCGTCGCCGGCGATGTGGCGCGCCTCGAGGAGGCCGAGGGCCGCGGTGACGTCGTCGCCGGCGACCTGCAGCGCCTGCGGCACCGTCCGCACACTGTGGTCGAGCGGAATGTTGGCGTCCCACAACGGGTACCAGAGTCCGTCGGCGACCTCGGACACCCGCTCGGCGGGCATGTCGTCGTGCAGCAGGATCAGATCGAGGTCGGAATACGGGAGCATCTCACCGCGACCGAGTCCGCCCACGGCGACGATCGCGAACCCGCTGTGCGGCTTGATGCCGAGTTCGGCGCCCTTGCTGGTCAGCCAGAATTCGTGCAGGTCGACGAGCACCTGGCGCAGTGCCGGTGCGTCGAGTTTTCCCGATCGGCCGGATTCGGTGAGTTGCCGTCGGGTCTTGGCCAGGTCTGCGGCGCTTACGACTGCCTCCAAAGTGTGTGGGAGAGAAGGGAACACGAGGTGTGGAACTCCGACGGCCCCGCGCCCGACTGGTCGTCGGGCACGGGGCCGTTCACCGGGATTTCGTCGACGCCTCGGCGGGCTCGCTACAGTGCGTCGCCACCGCGCTCGCCGGTTCGGACGCGAACCACGGACTCGACCGGCGAGACCCACACCTTGCCGTCACCGATCTTGCCGGTCCGGGCGGCCTCGACGATCACGTCGACGACCTTGTCCACGGCGGCGTCGTCCACCACGACCTCGACGCGGACCTTGGGTACGAAGTCGACCGAGTACTCGGCGCCGCGATAGACCTCGGTGTGACCCTTCTGGCGGCCGTAGCCCTGGACCTCACTCACGGTCATGCCCAGGATGCCGGCCTGCTCCAACCCGGCTTTGACATCCTCGAGCGTGAACGGCTTGACGATTGCAGTGATCAGCTTCATTAGTTATCCCTCTCCACAGGATTCAGCGTAGTAGCGAATGGCTTCGAGCGTCATGCCAGCTCATAGGCCGTCTCGGCGTGTTCCGCCTCGTCGATGCCGCTCTTCTCGTCCTCGTCGCTGACGCGCCAACCCAGCGGCTTGAGCACCAGGGCGATGATCGCGGTGAGAACACCGGTGAACACGAGGGCGAACAAGGCGATCACGACCTGGACCACCAGCTGCTTGTAATCTCCGCCCCAGAAGAGGCCCACGTCCTCGCCGATCAGGCCGATGGCCACCGTGCCCCAGAGGCCGGCGACGAGGTGGACACCGACGACGTCGAGCGAGTCGTCGTAGCCGAACTTGTTCTTCAGGCCGATCGCGACGGCGGCGAGAGCACCCGCGATGACACCGAGGATGAGCGAGCCGACCGGGGTCAGCGAACCACACGCGGGGGTGATGGCGACCAGACCGGCGACCACACCCGAGGCGGCGCCGACGCTGGTGGCGTGCTTGTCACGGATGATCTCCACCGCGAGCCAGCCGAGGATCGCCGCGGCGGTGGCAGCGGTGGTGTTGACCCACACCTGACCGGCGAGCAGATCGGCGCCCAGCTCGGAGCCGACGTTGAACCCGAACCAGCCGAACCAGAGAAGTGCTGCGCCCAGCATCACGAACGGGATGTTGTGCGGACGGTAGGCGGTGCGGCCGAAGCCGACGCGCTTGCCGATGATGAGAACCAGGACCAGCGCCGCGATACCGGCGTTGATGTGCACGACCGTGCCACCGGCGAAGTCGATCGGCGCGACGTTGGCCGCACCTTCCTCGTCGGTCCCGAACATCTTGGCCGCCAGACCGTCCTCACCGCCGCCGAGGAGGCCGCCGCCACCGACGAGCCCGCCCCAAACCATGTGGGACAGCGGAAAGTACACGATCGTCGCCCACAGGACGGTGAAGACCATCCAGGTGGAGAACTTGACGCGTTCGGCGAGCGCACCGCTGATGAGGGCGACGGTGATGACCGCGAAGGTCAGCTGGAACCCCATGAAGACGATCGCCGGGATGGTCAGGCCGCCGGTGACGTACATCTCGGTGTCGCCCTCGCCGATGGTGCTCATCAGCTGGTCGGACCCGAAGAGCGCGAACGGGTTCGCGAAGATGCCGCCGATGTCGCTGCCGCCGGTGATCCCGTCGCTGAACGACATCGAGAAGCCCCACAGCACGTACACGACGCTGATCGACGCGAGTGCTCCGAAGGACATCATCATCATGTTCAGGACGGACTTGCCTCGCGCCAACCCCCCGTAGAAGAACGCGAGGCCTGGGGTCATCAGCAACACGAGCGCGGCCGACACGAGCATGAATGCCGTGTTACCCGTGTCGATCGGGCCAAACGATTCGTTTGGCAACTGAGCCAACTCCACTACGAAACCTCCTCAGGATGCGCCGACGGCTCGGCGCCTCCAAAGAGATTGTCGGCAGTCGGTTTCGGCCGTGGTGCCCTGACGTTTCGGGCGCGTAACCCCCTGGGCGGTTTGTATTTCGCCCATGTAACATCCCAGTTCGGCTCTGAGCTGTCTCTCAGACTCGGCGGCCGATGTCTGACCCGACATTTCCGATCACAGATCCCGACTTCACGGCAGCGTCCGCCGGCGTCAGAGGAGGGCGTCGACGAATGCGTCCGGTTCGAAGGGCGCGAGGTCGTCCGCGCCCTCCCCCAGTCCGACGAGCTTGACCGGCACGCCGAGTTCCTTCTGGACATGGAACACGATGCCGCCCTTGGCGGTGCCGTCCAGCTTGGTCAGCACCACGCCGGTGATGTTGACGACCTCGGCGAACACCCGGGCCTGCATCAGTCCGTTCTGTCCGACGGTCGCGTCGAGCACCAGCAGCACCTCGTCGACCGGCGCCTTCTTCTCCACGACGCGCTTGACCTTGCCCAGCTCGTCCATCAGGCCGGTCTTGGTGTGCAGCCGGCCGGCGGTGTCGATCATGACCACGTCGACGCCGCTCTCGATGCCCCGGTCGACGGCGTCGAATGCGACGGCGGCGGGATCGGCCTGTTCCTTGCCGCGCACGATCTCGGCGCCGACCCGCTCGCCCCACGTCTGCAGCTGGTCGGCGGCGGCCGCGCGGAACGTATCCGCCGCGCCGAGCAGGACACGACGCCCGTCGGCGACCAGGACGCGCGCCAGCTTGCCGGTCGTGGTGGTCTTGCCGGTGCCGTTGACGCCAACTACCAGGACGACGGCGGGACGACCCGCGTGTGGCAGCGCCCGGATCGACCGGTCGAGCGTCGGGTCGAGCTGCTCGACCAGGACCCGCTTGAGCAACGCCCGGGCCTCCCCCGCGGTGCGGACCGGGTTGGCCGCGAGCTCGGTGCGCAGCGTCTCGACGACGGTGGCCGTCGTGGACGCACCGAGATCGGCCATCACCAGCGTGTCCTCGATCTCCTCCCAGCTGTCCTCGTCGAGATCGCCGGCGCCCAGCAGGCCCAGCACACCCTTGCCGATCGCGCCCTGTGACCGGGACAGCCGGCCGCGCAGACGACCGATCCGGCCCGCCGTCGGCGCGATCTCGTCCAGCGGCGGCGCGGTGGTCGCCTCCGCGACATCGTCGGGTACCCGGGTCCCGGGCTCGGTCGTTGCCGGCTCGGCGGTGGCCGGTTCGGGTTCGGCGACCTCGGGCTCGGCGACCTCGGGTTGCGCGGGTGCGGCAGTAGCGGACGCGGGCTCGGCGACGTCGGGCTCCGCCGTCTCGGGCTCGACGGTTTCCGGCTCGACGGTTTCGGGGCGGGCGGTGGCAGGTTCTGCGGTCTCGGGTTCGGTGGTGTCCGGCTCGGGCAGCGACACCTCGGTGACGCCGCGCCGGATCGAATCCCGCGGCACCGCGGGGTCGTCACCGACGCCCGGCTGACCGTCGACATCGGTGCGCTCTCCGGGCGGCCGGACCACCTCGGGCGCCGGCGTCGCAGACTCCGGAGCCGGGGGTTCCGGCCTCCGTCGCGGCGGTTCCGCGAGGGCGGTGTCACCCGCGGCCTCCCCGCGACTGAAGCTGAACCCCGATCCGGCCTGGTAGCCCCCGGACCGGTCGACCTGGCGGGTCGTCCCGTCGACGATCTCCGGTTGCCGCTCGTCGGTCAGCGAGATGCGCCGGCGGCGCGACAGCACCAGCCCGAGCACGATCAGCGCGATCACGACGAGCACCGCGACGACGATGCCGATGATGATTCCGGTGTTCACTGGCTGGTGTCCTCCTGTTGACCGACGGGCATGTTCACTCCGCGCATGCGTTGCGAGATGACCGTCGTGATGCCGTCGCCGCGCATGCTGACTCCGTAGAGCGCATCCGCGACCTCCATCGTGGGCTTCTGGTGGGTGATGACGATGAGCTGCGACTTCTCGCGCAGTTGGGCGAACAACGTGATCAGTCGCCGCAGGTTGGTGTCGTCGAGCGCGGCCTCGACCTCGTCCATGACGTAGAACGGCGACGGTCGCGCGCGGAAGATCGCCACCAGCATCGCGACCGCCGTCAGGGACTTTTCCCCGCCCGACAACAGCGAGAGCCTCTTGACCTTCTTACCGGGCGGGCGGGCCTCGACCTCGATGCCCGTCGTGAGCATGTCGCCGGGTTCGGTCAGGACGAGCCGGCCCTCGCCGCCGGGGAACAGGGTCTGGAAGACCTGGCCGAACTCGCGTTCCACGTCGGCGTACGCCTCGGTGAACACCTGCAGAATCCGGGCGTCGACCTCTTCCACGACGTCGAGGAGGTCCTTGCGGGCCGCCTTGACGTCCTCGAGCTGCGACGACAGGAAGTTGTACCGCTCTTCGAGAGCGGCGAACTCCTCGAGCGCCAGCGGGTTCACCTTGCCGAGCGTGTTGAGATCCTTCTGCGCCTTCTTGGCGCGGGCCTCCTGCGTCGCCCGGTTGTAGGGCATCGGGGCCGGTGCGACGACCTGCTCGCCGCGTTCCCGGGCCTGCTCGTACTCGGCCATCTCCAACGCCGACGGGGGCATCGGCACGTCGGGACCGTATTCGGCGATCAGATCGTCGGGCGCCATCGCGAAGGTCTCGAGGACCTGTTCCTCGAGCTGTTCGATCCGCAGCGCGACCTGGGCCCGCGCCACCTCATCGCGGTGGACGGTGTCGCGCAGCGAATTGAGCGTGGTCGTCAGTTCGCCCGCCCGGACCCGGAGCGCGTCGAGGGTCGCGGTGCGGGCGGTCCGGATCTCCTCGAGTTCGTCGCGCCCGGCCTGCGCCGAGGCCACCGCCGCGGCGAGACGTTCACTGACCTGTGCACCGGCGCGTTCGACGGCTGCCGCCACGCCCGCGGCCTGGCGTCGGATCTCGTCCTGCCGACGAGCCCGCTCGCGTGCCTCGCGCTCGCGCTGTGCGGCCCGCCGCAGCGAGTCCGCCTTGCCCCGGACGGATGCCAGGCGTTCCTCGGCTGTCCGCAAGGTCAGGCGCGCCTCCATCTCGGCGCTGCGTGCCACGCCGACGGCGGTCGCGGCGTTCGCGCGGTCGGTGTCGTCGGCGGACATCTCGGTCCCCACCTCGGACTCATCGCGGGCGAGACGCAATCGCTCGGTGAGTTCCTGCAGGTTCTCGAGGGTTTCCTCGCGGCCCTTCTCGAGCAGGTTGCGCTGTCGGGTCAGCTTGTCGGCCTCGGCACGCGAGGCTCTGATCTCCTGGCCCAGCCGGGCCATCTGCTCATAAGCGGCGCCGACGCCGGCGTCGGACTCGTGCAGCGCCGCGAGCGCCTCCTCGGCCGCCTCCCGCCGATCGTGCTGCTCGGTGAGCGCACCGGCGAGCGCCGCCTCGAGTTCTTCGACGCGCCTGCGGGTCGAGGCGAGTTCGGCGGTCGCCGCATCGATCGCCGACTGGACCTCCAGCGTGGAGGGGCGGCGTGACGAACCGCCCTCGACCGACGCCGCCGAGATGCGGTCGCCGGCGGGCGTCACCGCGCGCACGCCGAGACGGCGGGCGAGTTCGAGCCCCTGCGCAGGGTCGTCGACGATGACGGTGTCGGCCAGGACGGTGTCGATCGCACCGCGGATCTCCGGGCGGGTGTCGACCACCGAGGCCGCCCACCTCGCCCCGTCGGGCAGCGCGACGTCGCTCGATCGGTCCGGGCCGGTGAGTCCGCCGCAAATCAGCGCGGCCCGTCCCCCGTCGCCCGACTTCAGGGCCGCCAGCGCCCGCACCGCGGCGATCCCGTCCACGGTGACGATGCCGTCCACGGCGGGTCCGAGCGCCCCGGCGATGGCCGTCTCGAAACCCGCTTCGACCGTGACCAGCTCCGACATCGGTCCGAGCAGGCCGTCGGGCGCGTTCTCCAGGAGCCATGCGCCGCCGTCGCCCCGCTCGAGTCCCATGGCGAGTGCGTCCACCCGGGCCGACAAGGAGGCGATGGCGTGCTCGGCGTCGCGGTGTGCGGCCTGCAAGGTGGCCACGCGCTCGTTGGACAGGTTCAGCGCGGCCACGCATCGTTCGTGGTGTTCGTCGAGCGCCTGTTCGGCGGCTTCCAGCTGTGCCAGCTCGCTTGCCGCCGAATCCTGTTGCGTGACTGCGACTTCGGCGCGTTCGGTGGCGGCCGAGATGGCCGCGGTGAGGCGCTGCGCCTCGGCGTCGACCGACTCCGAACGCGTCCGGAGGTTGTCCACCTGCCCTTCGAGGCGCGCCAGACCCTCGCGACGGTCGGCGATGGCCCGGACAGCCGCGAGGTGAGCCGCCTCCGCGGCCTCCGCGATCGACTCGCGTTCGCCGAGCACCTCGCGGGCGCTCTCGAGCTGTTCGGCGGCGATCTCGACACCCTCGGTCAGCTCGGCTTCGAGTTCGGCGGCCTCGAGGGCCTGCTCGTCGAGCTCCTCCGGGTCGGGCCCGGACGCCTCGCTCGACGGCTCGCTGAGGTACCGGCTGCGTTCGGCGGCCACCCGGCGGGTCGCGTCGACGCGCTCGGCGAGCGCCGACAACCGGAACCAGGCGCGGTTGGCCGCGGCCGCGGCGGGCGTGATCTCGGCGAGATGCTGTTCGTGTTCGGTCACTTCCGCGTTCGCACGGTCGAGTTCGGCGGCCACCTCGTCCTGCCGACGCCGGACCTCGTCCTCGACGGCGGCGTGTTCGGCCATCTCGGCGCGGCGGGTGACGAGGTCGTCGGCGGCCAGGCGCAACCGTGCGTCGCGGAGATCGGCCTGGACGGTCTGGGCCCGGCGGGCGACCTCGGCCTGGCGTCCCAGTGGTTTGAGCTGACGACGGAGTTCGGCCGTCAGATCGTTCAGACGCGCCAGGTTGGCCTGCATCGCGTCGAGCTTGCGGACCGCTTTTTCCTTGCGCTTGCGGTGTTTGAGGACCCCGGCCGCCTCTTCGATGAACGCGCGGCGGTCCTCGGGCCGGGACTCGAGGATCGCCGACAACCGCCCCTGGCCGACGATCACGTGCATCTCGCGACCGATACCGGAGTCCGACAGCAGCTCCTGCACGTCCATCAGGCGACAGGAACTGCCGTTGATCTCGTACTCGCCGGCGCCGTCGCGGAACATCCGGCGCGTGATGGACACCTCGGAGTACTCGATCGGCAGCGCACCGTCGGCGTTGTCGATGGTGAGGGTGACCTCGGCGCGGCCCAGCGGAGGACGGCCCGAGGTGCCGGCGAAGATGACGTCCTGCATCTTCCCGCCGCGCAGCGCTTTCGCTCCCTGCTCGCCCATCACCCAGGTCAGGGCGTCGACGACGTTCGACTTACCGGAGCCGTTGGGACCGACGACGCACGTGATACCCGGCTCGAAGCGCAGGGTCGTCGCCGAGGCGAACGACTTGAAGCCCTTCAGGGTCAGGCTTTTGAGGTGCACGACGGTACAGACTACTCACCATCGCGACGTGTTTCGGCTCTCCTCACCGTTCGACGAAGCCGTCGAGGTCCCCGCGCGGTTCATCCACACGCTCGACCACCAGGTCCACCCGTCCGGGCGTGGTTCCCGACCGGAGCGCGTCGAGCAGGGCGAGGGCCTTGTCCCGTGGCCCCTCGGCAACGACCAGCACCCGGCCGTCGGCCCGGTTCGACGCGTAACCGACGAGCCCTAGTTCGAGAGCACGCGCTCTGGTCCACCACCGGAAGCCCACGCCCTGCACGTGCCCGTGCACGTGCGCGGTGAGCCGGACGCGGTCGGTGCCGTCCTCGCTCATGCGGTCACTCCGTCTCGATCCGCAGATCCACCTCGGCGCCGGCCTTCACCGTGCGCCCGACCGTGCACACCGCGTCGATGGCGCGTTCGACGACGACGAGCAACCGGGCCGCGGCGTCGGGCTCGAGTTCGGACAGGTCGATCTCGAGGATCTCCTCGATGCGCGGGTACACCTCGTTCTCGCGGTCGGCGTCGCCGCTGACGCGGATCGTCGCGTCGTAGTCGTCACCGAGGCGTCGCGCCAGCGGCCGGTCCGACGACATGCCGGTGCAGGCGGCCAGCGCGATCTTGAGAAGTTCACCCGGGGTGAAGACGCCCTCGACGTCCTGCGAGCCAATCAGCACCTCCGCGCCGCGCGAGCTGCGACCGGTGTACCGGCGCGTGCCGGTTCGCTCGACCCACAGATCGGTGTGGGCCTGGTCGGCGGGAACCCCGGACGCGGGGGCAGTTGCTTCGGTGGTCATCGAAGACGGGTCCTCTCAAGATGTTGTCGGCCGGCGCCGCCGGCATCGCGACCAATAGTAAGAGCCCCGGCACGTCGATTGTTCCCGGCGCGGCTCCGCCTGCGCGTCAGCCCGGGTTCGCCTTCGGCGGCCGCTGGCACCGCGGACACGAGAACGAGCCACGGTTCATGAACTGCTCGCGGCGCATGATCGCGCCGCACCGACGACACGGCTCCCCCGCCCGCCCGTAGGCGTTCAGGGACCGCTCGAAGTAGCCGGACTGTCCGTTGACGTTCACGTAGAGCGCGTCGAACGAGGTACCGCCGACCTTCAGCGCATCCGCCATCACGTCGGTGACGGCATCGATGAGTTCGCGCAGTTTCTTGCGACTGATCGTCTCGGCGATCCGCGAGCCGTGCAGACGTGCGCGCCACAGCGCTTCGTCGGCGTAGATGTTGCCGACGCCGGAGATCACCGTCTGATCCAGCAGGACCCGTTTGATCTCGGAGTGTTTGGCGCGCATGCGATCCACCACGCGGACGGGATCGAAGGCCGGGTCGAACGGATCGGTTGCGATGTGCGCCACCGAGACCGGGATGTCGGCGGGCGACGGGTCGGTCGTGTCCGTACTCCCCGAGGGCGCGTACACGTCGGGTGTGTAGTCGTCGAGATGCCAACCCCCGAAGGTCCGCTGATCGACGAAGCGGAGTTCGTTCTCGTCGTCGAGGACCGCCCGGATCCGCAGGTGCGTGTGATCGGGGGTTCCGGTCCGGGCGATCAGCATCTGGCCGCTCATCCCGAGGTGGACGACGAGCGCCGCTCGGTCGGCGGAGTCGGCGACATCGATCCACAGGTACTTGCCGCGGCGCCGGACGCCGGTCACCTGCTTGCCGGCGAGCCGACCGATCAGATCCGGCTCACCGCCGGCGTGACGACGGACCGCGCGCGGATGAAGGACCTCGGTCGAGGCGACCACCCGACCGACGAGATGGGTCTCGAGGCCGATGCGGACGGTCTCGACCTCGGGGAGTTCAGGCATTGCGGATCGCGAAAAGCCGGCTGACAGAAGGGTTCACGACGCCGACGCACGCTCGGTCAGCACTTTCCAGGCGTGTGCGGCGGCCTGCTGCTCCGCCTCCTTCTTGGTCCGGCCGACACCCTCGCCGAGGCTCTCGCCGGCGACCAGCGCGGTCGCGGTGAACTCCTTGTTGTGGTCGGGACCGGTCGCGCTGATCTGATACTGCGGCGGACCGAACCCGCGCTCCGAACTCAACTCCTGCAGCGACGTCTTCCAGTCCAGCCCCGCGCCGAGGTTGCCGGCACGTTCGAGACGCTCGTCGAACAGGCGGAGGATGACGCGCTGCGAGGTCTCGAGTCCGTGAGTGAGGAAGACCGCGCCGAACAACGACTCCAGGCCATCGGCCAGGATCGAGTCCTTGTCGCGCCCGCCGGTCATCTCCTCGCCGCGGCCGAGGAACAGGTACTTGCCCAGACCGCCCTCGTCCCCGAGACCGCGCGCGACGTCGGCGAGCGCATGCATGTTGACGACGCTGGCCCGAATCTTCGCCAGCTCACCCTCGGGGCGGTCGGGATAACGCAGGTAGAGACGCTGGGTGATGACGACACCGAGCACCGAGTCCCCGAGGAACTCCAGGCGCTCGTTGGTCGGCAGACCGCCGTGTTCATACGCGTAGGAACGATGGGTCAGTGCCAGCGTCAGCAGGTCGTCGGGAATGTCGGTGTCCAGCGCGTCGAGCAGGGCCGCACGCGGACCGTCCGCACGCACGGCCTCAGTCACGATGTCGTTCCCGGTCGGGATCGGTTGCGGCACCGTCCGTCGGCGAATCGTCCTTCCCGAGGTCGGCGAACTTGTCGGCGAGCCCGGCCCAGCGCGGGTCGATGACCTCGTGGGAGTGACCCGGTTCGGCGATGGCCAGACGCACCCCGCAGGTCTGGCACAGACCCTCGCAGTCCGACGAACAGAGGGGCGACATCGGCAGTTCGAGTGCCACGGCGTCGATGATCGACTGTTCGAGGTCGATACGGTCGTCGGCGATGCGATGGATGTCGTCGGCGTCGGTGGTCTGCTCGGTCGCGCTGTCCGGGTAGGCGAACAACTCGGTGAGGAAGACCGTCACCGTGCCGTCGATCGGCTCGAGGCAGCGCGAGCACTGACCGACGGTTTCACCGCACACCGTCCCGGTCACCAGGATTCCCTCGGACACCGCCTCCAGACGGAGGTCGAGGTCGACATCGGAATCCGCTGGGATCCCGACCATCTCGACGCCCAACCGTTCGGGTGTCCGGACAGTACGGTGCACCTCCGACATCGTGCCCGGGCGGCGTCCCATCGAACGCACATCCAGCACGAAGGGCTCGCGCCTGGGAGTAGAACCGGGACCGTGCGACGGCTCTGATGTCACAGCATGATCAGCCACAAACGCCCACCATACGCTCGCACCCGGGAATGATCGACCGACGCCGGCGGCGTGTGGACAGCCGGGTCGACGAGCGTGTCACACCGCGAGCGGCGAACCGTGGTCGCGGTCGTAGGTGTGGCGGGCCGAGGTCTCGCGCGAGCGGGGATCGTCGCCGCGGGACTCGCGCGAACGCGCACCGTCGCCTCGCCCGGACTCGTCGACACCGCGGGGGTACTCGACATAGTCGTGCATGCCGGCGCCGGTCCGCAGCTGGTGCCGGCCCCGGTTCACCGATCGCAGCGTGCCGGTCAGGATCTCTTCGAACTGGGCGAGCTTCTCGTCCACGTAGACGTCGCAGTCACCACGCAGGCGGTCGGCCTCGGCGTGCGCGGCGTCGATGATCCGCTCGGCCTCGGACTTCGCCGCACCGACGACCTCGGTCTCGGAGACGAGGCGCTGCTGCTCGGCGATACCGTCGGCCACCGACTTGTCGTAGGAGTTGTTGGCGGCGTCGATGGTGCGCTGCGCCTCGGCCCGCGCCCGGCCGGTGACGGCCTCGAATTCGCGCGCCGCGCTGGTCTGCAGACGGTGTGCCTCCTCGGCGGCGTCCTCCACCAGCGAGCCCGAGTGCGCGCTCGCCTCGTCGACCATACGGTCGGCCTGCGCCTTCGCCTCGGAGAGGATCCGGTCGGCCTCGGCGCGAGCGTGCGCGAGGACCGCCTCGGACTCGGAATCCGCCTTGGACACCGTCGTCTCGGCGTGCTCGCGGGCATCCCCGATCAGCGTGTCACGCTGATCGAGGACGTCCTGCGCGTCGTCGAGTTCGCCGGGGATGGAGTCCTTGATGTCGTCGAGGAGTTCCAGCACGTCGCCGCGCGGCACGACGCACCCGGCGGTCATCGGCACACTCCGCGCCTCTTCGACGATCGCGACCAGCTCGTCGAGAGCCTCAAATACCCGGTACACAGCCACCCCAATCCGGCGCTTGCCTGGTTGCAACAGTTGGTGATTCTGTGACTATTGTGCCGAATGTTGCGCTTGTGACTCGTGAAGCGCGTGGGGTGTGTCGCGCCCGACCGATGGGTCAGGCCGAGAGCTCGCCGGACAACCGGCTCATCAGGCTCTTGTGGACATGTGCGGACAAGAAGGGCGTCACGTCTCCACCCAACTTCGCCACCTCCTTCACCAGCGAGCTCGAGACGTGGGCGAATCGTGGGTCGGTGAGCAGGAAGACCGTCTCCACATCGGCGAGCTCGCGGTTCATCTGCGCCATCGGCACCTCGTAGTCGAAGTCGACGGCGGAGCGCAGCCCCTTCACGATGGTGTGGATCGACTCCTGCCGCAGGTAGTCGACGAGCAGGCCCTCCCACCGGTCGACCCGCACATTCGCCAGGTCCGCACAGTCCTCTTCGATGAGTTCGATCCGCTCGTCCACACCGAACATGCCGCGCTTGTTGGGGTTGACCACCACGGTGATCACGACCTCGTCGAAACACGCCGCAGCGCGTTCCACCACGTATCGGTGACCGAGGGTGAAGGGATCGAAGGAACCGGGACACACTGCCGTCGTCATGGCCCGAACTTACCGGTCAGACCAGGCGGGCGATCTCCACCCGGGTGTCGCCATAGGACTTGTCGACGACCACCTCGTACTCAGATGGCCAGATGTCGCCGGTGGACCGCGTCGAGCGTTCGACGACGATCAGCGCGTCGTCGTCCAGGTGTGACCGCAGCAGCTCCAGGTCCGCGGTGATCCGGTCGGCCCGGAGGTCGTACGGCGGATCGGAGAAGACGAGGCCGAACCGCCGTTCCGCGGCGCCGGCGAGGTAGGCCGACACCGTGCGCGTATGTACGGTGGCGTTCGGGCCCACCCCACAGGCCCGCACGTTGGCGGCTATCGTGACGGCGGCCCGGCGCCCGGAGTCCACGAACGTCGCCCCCGCGGCACCACGCGAGATCGCCTCGAGACCCAGCGCCCCCGATCCCGCGTACAGGTCGAGGACCCAGAGTCCGTCCAGATCGGATCGGGCGGCCAATATGTTGAACACCGATTCGCGAACCCGGTCGGAAGTGGGCCGGGTACCCTCGCCCGGAACACGCAGTCGGCGCCCACCCAGCCGGCCGGCGATGATCCTCGTCATGGGGCCATTCTGCAACCCCGGAAGCCACCCGAACCAATCCGGAATCACGTCTTTGTGACCCGCTTCACATTGTATGCCTGAACAGGGACAAGGTAGGCGTTCCGCGGACCAATTTCCGCAGGTACATGACTTCTACGACACGCATTGTTAACGTCGAGTGCGTTATGAGCCCTTCCCAAACAAGAACGGCCCCGACAACAACCCTCACCGTCGATTACCGGGTTCCCACGGTCGACGACGGTATCCGCCTCTGGGAAATCGCTTCGGACTCACAGGTTCTCGACGTCAACTCGAGCTACTCCTATGTGCTGTGGTGCCACGATTTCGCCACCACCTCCATCGTCGCCGAAGTCGATGGTCGCGCAGTCGGTTTCGTCACCGGCTACCGGCGTCAGAGCGACCCCTCCACCCTGATGGTCTGGCAGGTCGCCGTCGACGACGAGGTGCGCGGACACGGCATCGCGGCGACCATGCTGCACGAGCTGTTCGACCGCGTCAACCGTCAGGGCATGGTCGCCATGCACACGACGATCAGCCCGGACAACGTCCCGTCCCAACGCCTGTTCGCCTCGGTGGCCAAGGCCCGCGGACTTCGTTTCGAACGTCGAGACCTGTTCGCGGCGAACACATTCCCCGACTCCCACGAGCCGGAAGATCTCTACATGCTCGAGCCGGAGATCCCCGAGCCCTGAGTCCGGCGCGACTCCGATCGTCGTCTTGGACCACCGGGCCGACGCCTCAGATGCGGCACGCGCGCGGCGTTTCCATCTTGCCGACCCGTAATCGGTTGTCCCGCATAACATCCCGACCAAAGGCCGACCCCAGCCCGTGGGGCTCAGCCGAACCCGGCGATCGCGATGACGCGACCCCGAGCCGGGCACATGAACCCCACGTTGTCACACCAGAAGGAAGCACACGACATGCCACTTCTCGACACCCACATGGACGATTCAGTCTTCACCGCCCACGAATCCGAGGTGCGCAGCTACTGCCGTAACTGGCCGGCTGTGTTCACCACCGCCAAGGGCTCCTACATCACCGATCAGGACGGCCGCGAATACCTCGACTTCTTCGCGGGCGCCGGGTCCTTGAACTACGGCCACAACAACCCGGTCCTGAAGAAGGCCCTCCTGGAGTACATCGAGTCCGACGGCATCACCCACGGTCTCGACATGGCGACCGTCGCCAAGGGGAACTTCATCGAGAAGTTCACCAGCCACATCCTCGAGCCGCGCGGACTCGACTACAAGATCCAGTTCCCCGGCCCGACGGGTACCAATGCCGTCGAGTCGGCACTCAAGCTGGCGCGCAAGGTGACCGGTCGCGAGTCGATCATCAGCTTCACCAACGCCTTCCATGGCATGACGCTCGGATCGCTGTCGGTGACCGGTAACTCGATGAAGCGTGCCGGCGCTGGTGTCCCGCTCGTCCACGCGACGCCCATGCCCTTCGACAACTACTTCGGCGGCGTCATGGAGGACTTCGCCTGGTTCGAGCGTGTGCTCGACGACTCCGGCAGCGGCCTGAACCGCCCGGCGGCGGTCATCGTCGAGACCGTCCAGGGCGAGGGCGGCGTGAACGTCGCTCGTGCCGAGTGGCTGCGGGCCCTCTCCGACCTGTGCCAGCGTCGCGACATCCTGCTGATCGTCGACGATGTCCAGATGGGCTGTGGCCGCACCGGCGAATTCTTCTCGTTCGAGGAAGCCGGCATCAAGCCCGACATCGTCACCCTGTCGAAGTCGATCAGTGGCTACGGACTGCCGTTCGCGCTGACCCTGTTCAAGCCCGAGCTCGACGTGTGGACCCCCGGCGAGCACAACGGCACCTTCCGCGGGAACAACCCGGCCTTCGTGACCGCCGCCAAGGCGATCGAAACCTACTGGGCCGACGACGCGCTGACCCGCGACATCCATGCCAAGGGCGAGCGGATCCACGAGGTCTTCACCGACCTGTGCAAGCGCTACGACGGCATCTCCACCCGTGGGCGTGGCATGGTGCGCGGACTCGCGTTCGAGGACCATACCGCCGCGGGCAAGGTCTGCGCGCAGGCCTTCGGCGCGGGACTCTTGGCCGAGACGTCGGGCCCGTCCGACGAGGTGGTGAAGCTGCTCCCGCCGCTGACCATCTCGCGCGAAGACCTCGACCGCGGCCTGTCCATCCTGTCCGATGCAGTCAAGGAGGTGATCGGATGATCGTCCGAACCACTGAAGAAATCACCGGGACCGACCGCGACGTCGCCGACCCCAAGGGCAACTGGGTCTCCAAGCGCATCATCCTCGGCGGCGACAATGTGGGCTTCTCGTTCCACGAGACCACGATCAAGGCGGGCTCGGTCAACGAGTTCCACTACGCCAACCATGTCGAGGCCGTCTGGCTCGTCGAAGGCACCGGCACGCTCCTCGACCGGGAGACCGGCGAGACCTATCCGCTCGCGCCGGGCACGATGTACCTGCTGAACGGCCACGAGCGGCACACCGTCACCGCCGACACCGAGATGCGCATGCTGTGCGTGTTCAACCCGCCTGTCGTGGGCACCGAAGTCCACGACGAGAACGGCGTGTATCCGCTGGTGACCGTGCCGCAGCCGGCCGGCAAGCACGCGGAGACGCCCGTCACCTGACGGCTCTCGCAGACATCTCCAGTACGCACCCTGCCTATCCTGGGCAGGGTGCGTACTCGTCTCCAGCTCGGCTCCGCCCCGGCCGAACACACCCCCCTCGACGATGACGTCGCGGACCGGATCGCACTGGCCGCCGACATCCTCGCCGGACGCCGTTTCGCGGTTCTGACCGGCGCCGGCATCTCCACCGACTCCGGCATCCCCGACTACCGGAGTCCCGGCTCCCCGCCGCGGACGCCGATGACCCTCGAGATGTTCCTGTCGTCGGCGGACTTCCGACGCCACTACTGGGCGCGCAACCACCTCGGCTGGCGGCACATGGACGCCGCGATCCCCAACCGAGCCCACCTGGCGCTCACCGAACTCCAGCAGCGCGGGTGGATGTCGCGGGTGCTCACCCAGAACGTCGACATGCTGCACACCAAGGCCGGCACCCGCGGGGTCATCGAACTCCACGGATGCTACGGCCGTGTCCGCTGTCTGAACTGCGACTGGCGTATCTCCCGTCACCGGCTCGCCGGACAACTCGAAGAGATCAACACCGAGTTCGCGCGTCGGGTCAGCGGCCGCGGTGCCATCGAAGTCGCGCCGGACGCCGACGCCACCCTGTCCGACACGTCCGACTTCATGATGATCGACTGCCCGAACTGCGGCGGCATCCTGAAGCCCGACATCGTCTACTTCGGCGAGACGGTCACGAAAGACGTTGTGGACGAGGCATATTCAGTGGTCGACGAGGCCGACGCACTGATGGTCGTCGGGTCGTCGCTCACCGTCATGTCCGGCCTGCGATTCGCGCGGCGCGCGCACCGCGCCGGCAAGCCGCTGATCATCGTGAACCGCGGGGTCACCCGTGCCGACGAGATCGCGACCCTGAAGATCGATCACGAGGCCGGGTTCGTGCTCCCGGCGCTGGCGACGTTCTGACCTCTGGTCAGCGGCCCACGACCACCAGATCGTCGGCGTGCACCACCGGGCGCTGTAGTTCGGGCGGAAGATCGCCGGTGGAGCGGCCGACCATCGACGCGATGTCGTCGACGCCGTAGGCCGCGACTCCCCTGGCCCGCACCGTGTCGTACTGGTCGACGAGTTCGACGACGTCGCCCTCGTAGAACCTGCCGGTGACCCCGACGATCCCCGCGGCGAGCAGTGAACGCCGCCTGCGCGACACCGCGTCCACGGCGCCGTCGTCGAGCACGATCCGACCCCGCGCGTCGGCGGCGTGACGCACCCAGAACCGACGCGCGGACAGCCGCTCGGGCCGCGCGGCGAACACCGTGCCCACCGAGGCGTCGGCCAGCGCCTGCGCCGCCGAGGAGGCGGCCGCCAGCAGTACGGGCACGCCGGCATCGGCCGACAAGCGGGCCGCGGCCAGCTTGGAGGCCATGCCACCCGTACCCAGCGCGCCGCCGGAGCCGGCGATCACCCCGTCGAGATCCTCAGGGCCGTTGACCTCGGGTATCAACCGGGCGCGACGGCCGTCGACGTCGACCCGGCGCGGATCACCGTCGTAGAGGCCGTCGACGTCGGAGAGCAGGATGAGCGCATCGGCACCCGACAGGTGGGCGACGAGCGCGGCCAGCCGGTCGTTGTCCCCGAAACGGATCTCGTTGGTGGCCACGGTGTCGTTCTCGTTCACCACCGCCACGGCGCCGAGTGAACGCAGACGGTCAAGTGTTCGTTGGGCATTCGCGTGGTGACCGCGGTTGGAGATGTCGTCGGCGGTGAGCAGTACCTGCCCCACCGTGCGGCCGTAGCGCGCGAACGACGTACCCCACGCATGCGCGAGGGCGAGCTGTCCGACGCTTGCCGCCGCCTGCTTGGTGGCGAGATCCGTGGGTCGCTTCTTGAGTCCGAGCGGGGCGATCCCGGCCCCGATGGCCCCCGAGGACACGACGATCACATCCGACCCGGCCCGCATCCGGGCCTCGAGGGCGTCGGCCAGTGCGTCGAGGCGGTTGCGGTCGAGTCCCTCGGTGAGGTCGGTGAGTGCCGACGACCCGATCTTCACGACCACGCTGCGCGCGTGCGCGATCCGGTCGCGTACCGACCCCTCGTGAACGCGGTCGGCGGAACCGGTGCTCACGGGAGGTCCCGCTCCCCGCCGTCCTCGTCCGGCAGCCCGCGCCGCAGACGACGAGCCTGTTTGCGTTCGGCGGCGCCGACGCGATCGGAGCGATCGAGCCGGATGTCGGTGCCGCGCCCGGTAATCGGGACGTCGTCGCCCATCGGCGTGGACGGTTCCCAGTCGAACGTGACCGCACCGATGGTGACGGGCGCGCCAGGCTGTGCACCGCGCTTCACCAGTTCGTCTTCGACGCCGAGCCGGTTGAGCCGATCGGCGAGGTAACCGACGGCCTCGTCGTTGTCGAACTGCGTCTGCGCGATCCACCGCTCCGGGCGGGAACCGCGGACGATGAAGCCGCCCTCGTTGTCCGGGTCGGTCTCGATCGTGAAGCCGGTGTCGTCGACGGCCTTGGGGCGGATGATCGCGCGCCGAGCGACCTTGGCGGGCTGGGTATCTCGGTATTCGCGCACCATCCGCGCCAGCGCGAAGGTGAGCTCGCGCAGACCTTCGTGGGCGACCGCCGAGATCCGGAACACGGGCCAACCACGTTCGGTCAGTTCGGGTTCGACGAGGTCGGCGAGCTCGGCGGCGTCGGGTACGTCCAGCTTGTTGAGGATCACCACGCGGGGGCGGGAGGCGAGGTCGCCGAGTCCGTGGTCGTCGTCGAGTGCCGGGACGTACGCGGCCAGTTCGGCTTCGAGAGCATCGATGTCGGAGATCGGGTCGCGCCCGGGTTCCAGTGTGGCGCAGTCGACGACGTGCGCGAGCACCGCGCAGCGCTCGAGGTGGCGGAGGAATTCGAGTCCGAGCCCGCGGCCGGTCGAGGCGCCCGGGATCAGACCGGGGACGTCGGCGATGGTGAACACGTCGCCCGCGGTCTGCACGACCCCGAGGTTCGGGACCAGCGTGGTGAACGGGTAGTCCGCGATCTTCGGCTTGGCGGCCGATAGCACCGACACCAGGGACGACTTGCCGGCCGACGGGAAACCGACGAGCCCGACGTCGGCGACCGACTTGAGTTCGAGGACGAGCGAACGCTGCTGCCCCTCTTCGCCCAGCAGGGCGAAGCCGGGGGCCTTGCGCGCCTTCGACGCGAGCGCCGCATTCCCCAGCCCGCCGCGGCCGCCCTGCGCGGCCTCGAAGACCGTCCCCTCGCCGACCAGATCGGCGAGGATCGTGCCGCGCTCGTCGAGGACGACCGTGCCGTCGGGAACCTTGAGGACGAGGTCGCCGCCGGTGGCGCCGTCGCGGTTGTCGCCGGCCCCGGGCTTGCCGTTGGAGGCCTTCGCGTGCGGGTGGAAGTGGAAGTCGAGGAGCGTGTGCACCTGGGGGTCGACGACGAGCCGCACGGACCCGCCGTTGCCGCCGTTGCCGCCGTCGGGTCCGCCGAGAGGCTTGAACTTCTCGCGATGGACCGACGCGCAGCCGTGGCCGCCGTTCCCCGCGGCGACGTGGATGGTCACGCGGTCGACGAACCGAGACATCGAAATCCTTCTTCCGTCAAAAAGAACAGGGCGGGCGGGGTACGCGATGACCCTGCCCGCCCTGTGTAAGAGCTTGTCGTGCCGGTTGCTCAGGTCAGACCGAAGCGGTTTCCGGGACGATGTTGACCGTCTTGCGGCCACGCTTGGAGCCGAACTCCACCGCGCCCGCGGCGAGCGCGAACAGGGTGTCGTCGCCACCGCGACCGACGTTGACGCCGGGATGGAACTTGGTGCCGCGCTGGCGGACCAGGATCTCACCTGCGCTCACCTGCTGGCCGCCGAAGCGCTTCACGCCGAGTCGCTGGGCGTTGGAATCGCGACCGTTGCGCGAGCTGGACGCGCCCTTCTTGTGTGCCATGTGTCAGTCCTCCTGAGGTCTTCTCGAAGCGGGTCGAACTACTTGATGCCGGTGACCTTGAGGACCGTCTGCTTCTGACGGTGACCCTGGCGCTTGTGGTAGCCGGTCTTGTTCTTGAACTTGTGGATGCGGATCTTGGGGCCCTTGACGTGGTCGACGACCTCGCCGGTGACCGAGATCTTGGCCAGCTTGTCGGCATCGGTGGTCAGGTTCGACCCGTCGACGACCAACGCGACCGGCAGGCTCACCGTGCTGCCGATCTCTCCGTCGATCTTCTCGACCTTCACAGTGTCGCCTTCAGCGACCTTGTACTGCTTACCGCCGGTCTTGACGATCGCGTACGTTGCCATCGAAGTATTCCTCTTACTCGTCTACTCGGACCCTGGGGGCGCGAGCGCTCCTGGGGCGTTTGTGTTGTGCGTGCCGGGGCGGGCCGCAGGGCACCCGGGCATGTGGCCGGGGAAGCTGCGGTTCGCACCAGAGGGCCTGCCGACGGACTACGCACCGTTGCTGTGCCGAAGCGGGCAGAACAGCGCAGACCCTCCGCGGGAGGCGACTTTCCAAGGTTACGGGAACGTCGGCGGTCGGGTCAAACTCGCCCGACCCGGGTCCGGCGCGGCCCGGTCACCCGGGTCAGTCGTCGGCCGGTGGCGGTCCCGCGGGACGGCCCGCGCTGCGCTTGCGCGGCCGGCGCCGTACAGCGACCGCCGCCTCCGAGTTCCCGGTGGAGACCGGACCCGAGGTCGTCACCGGCGTCTCCGCGGCGACATCCGCCGCGGTCATCACCACGGTGTCGGGCGGTGTGGTCGTCTGCGCCGGACGCCGGACGACCCGCCGACGACGCCGTGCGGCCGCCGGAGCCTGTCCGTCGGTGGCCGAGCCGGCCGGCTCGGGCTCCGTCTCGACCCCCGCAGGCTCGGATTCAGCCGATTCCGTCCCAGCCGAATCCATCTCAGCCGGTTCCGTCGCCACCGGATACGGCAGGGTCTCGGTCGGCTCGGCAACAGCGGTGTCCACCCGGCTGTCGGCCGTCTGCTGCGGCGACGAACCCTCGACGACGGGTTTCGGCGCATCCTCGACCCGACTCGTGGTGTCACCGTCGGTGGTCGCGCCGGACTCCTCGCCGTGTTCGTCGTCGTGCGCGTGCGCCGCCATCGCCCGGAACATCGGGTGTTCGGCCGGCTTGTGAGCGGGCGCGACGGCCGGGGCGACTGCCTCCGGTTGCGCGTCGGCCTTCTTCTTGCCTCGACGGGACCGCTTCGAGCCGGCACCGTCGCCACGCGAAGAGTCGTCGGTCTTCACCTCGACGGGATTCGCGTGCACGATGATGCCTCGACCGCTGCAGGCGGTGCAGGTGGTCGAGAACGCTTCCAGCAGACCGGTTCCCAGACGTTTACGTGTCATCTGGACGAGGCCCAGCGAGGTCACCTCGGACACCTGGTGACGGGTGCGATCACGAGCGAGCGCCTCGGTGAGCCTGCGGAGCACCAGATCCCGGTTCGACTCGAGCACCATGTCGATGAAGTCGACGATGATCATCCCGCCGATGTCGCGCAACCGCATCTGCCGCACGATCTCCTCGGCGGCTTCGAGGTTGTTGCGCGTCACCGTCTCCTCGAGGTTGCCACCCGAGCCGGTGAACTTGCCGGTGTTGACGTCGACGACGGTCATCGCCTCGGTGTGCTCGATGATCAGCGTGCCGCCGGAGGGCAGCCACACCTTGCGGTCGAGCGCCTTCGCAAGCTGCTCGTCGATGCGGTGCACGACGAACGAATCCGGCGCGTCGGCGTGCGGCTTGTCGAACTTCTCGACCCGCTCCATGAGATCCGAGGCCACCGAGCTGACGTAACCCTCGACCAGGTTCCAGGCCTTGTCACCTTCGACGACGAGCTTCTTGAAGTCCTCGTTGAACAGGTCACGGACGACGCGCACCAGTAGGTCGGGCTCCTCGTACAACGGCTTCGGGCTCGACGACCCGCCCTTCTTGGCCTGGGTCACCGCCTCGTCGATGGACTTCCACTGCGACTCGAGGCGGGCGATGTCGGCACCGAGTTCCTCGGCGCTGACGCCCTCCGACGCGGTGCGGATGATGACCCCGGCCTCGTCGGGGACGAGCTTCGCCAGGATCTGCTTGAGACGTTTGCGCTCGACGTCGGGCAGCTTGCGGCTGATCCCGGTCGACGAACCGCCGGGCACGTACACCAGGTAGCGGCCGGCGAGGGAGATCTGCGTGGTCAGACGAGCGCCCTTGTGACCCACCGGGTCCTTGCTGACCTGGACGAGCACGTTGTCGCCGGGCTTGAGCGCCTGCTCGATCTTGCGCGAACCGCCGTCGAGTCCGGCAGCGTCCCAGTTGACCTCACCGGCGTAGAGCACGCCGTTGCGTCCGCGACCGATGTCGACGAACGCGGCTTCCATACCCGGGAGGACGTTCTGGACGCGTCCGAGGTAGATGTTGCCGACCATCGACGACGACGTCGCGGTCGTCACGAAATGCTCGACGAGGACACCGTCCTCGAGGACCGCGACCTGCGTGTAGTCCTCGACCGCGGCGTGCTCGTGCCCGTCGTTACCAGAGATGCGGCTGTTCGCGCTGCGCTCTCGGACGACCATGACGCGGTCGACCGCCTCACGGCGCGCCAGGAACTCCGACTCGGTCAGGATCGGCGGACGACGCCGGCCGGCATCGCGCCCGTCGCGCCGGCGCTGACGCTTGGCCTCGAGTCGGGTCGACCCCGAGATGCCCTGCACCTCGTCGCGGGCGCGCTTGCTGCGCGGCTCGCGCTCGTGCACCACCGTGTTCGGCGGATCGTCGGGAGACGCCTCATCGGGTTCGCCGCCGCCTTTACGACGGCGACGGCGACGACGGCGGCGAGTCGACGAGGAGTCACCGGAGTCGTCGTCATCGGATGCGTCTTCGGCGTCGGTTGTGTCGGCATCGTCGCCGGACTCGTCGGCGCGGTCGCCCGCGGCGCCGGACGCCTCGGCGTCCTCCGCCTTGTCCGCACCCGAACGACGGCTGCGGCGGCGGGTGCGTTTGCCCGACGGACGGCCGTCCTCCGAGCGCGAGTCCTCGGCCGACTCGTCGGACGTGGTGTCCTCCGAGTCCGTGTCGGCATCGGTTGCCCCGTCGCCGGTCGACTCATCGGCATCGGACGCCTCGGCGTCGGACTCATCGGTGTCCGAATCAGAGTCGCCCCCCTGGTCTCCCCGACCGCGCCCGCGTCCACGACGTCCGCGTCGACGCCGGCGACTCCGACCCGACCCGGAATCATCAGCGTTGGAATCATCAGCGTTGGAATCTTCAGCGTTGGAATCATCGGCGTTGGAATCATCGGCGTCGTCGGCGCCGGAGTCGTCCCGGGTCGAGACGTCGGCGTCCCGGTCAACTGTGGTCGAATCATCGGCTCTCGACCTGTCCGAGCGGGCGGGCGCGTCCGCCGATGTCGAGGTCGCGGTCTCGGCAGCGGCGGACTCGTCTGCCGGGGTGTCCGCCGACTCGTCTTTCGCGCCCGTCTCGGCGCGGGTCTTCGCACGACCCGAGCGGGCGGCGCGGGGCTTGTCGGCCGGGGCCTGAGGCTGCAGGAACAGCGGCTGCGCGCCGGTCGAGGCGTCGGTCTCTGCGGCCGGGGTCGCCACCGGTGCGTCGTACTGGGCGGCCGAGAACAACGTCGGGGCCTCGGCCGCGGTCGATGCCGCGGGCGAGTGTTGGGCGGTGGTCTGTGCAGCGTCTTCGGTCGGTGCGACCTCGGCCGTCGGTGCGACTTCGGCCGTCGGTGCGTCGTCGGCGGGCGCCGCTTCGGCGGACACCGCCTTGGTTGGTGCGGCTTCGACCGATGCTGCCTCGGTGTGGGCTGCGTCCGTCGGCGTGGTGTCGGCAGGGGCCTCGGCCGGGGTCGTGTCGGCAGTGGCGTCAGGCCGAGCCGCGTCGTCGGCCGGGGCGGCCTGCGGCGGCGTCTCGCCGGTCTCGTCGACGCCAGAACGCACCCGTTCGGCCACGGCTTTCGCCAGGTCTCGATCGACGCTGGACTGCGGGCTGCGGGTCTGCACGCCGAGATTCGCCAGATGAGCCAGTACCTGTCGACTCGTCAAGCCCAGGAAGCGGGCCAGGGCGTGCACACGAAGTTTGCTGGGAAATTCTTCCGCCGATTCCGACGCTGCGTTCGCGTCAGCCGGCGACCCGTTGTCGGTCACTCAGTCTCCTCGAACCCCCGGGCGCGTCGGGCTGACGCGGCCACGCGAGGGTCTGCTCTGTGTCCCGGTCCTCGTCGGACCGGTGTTGTGTGGTCTGCGCGTCGTCGCGGCGGTCCGTCTCACGGATCGTCCGACGACGCTCTTGCTGTGTCGATGACCGCGTCCCTGATCGCTTTCCACGCCACCGGGCACAGGCGGAACCTGGGTGTTCGCCCGCTGGCAGCAGGGCGAACTCGGTGGGGTCAGCTGCGGTTCCGTGGCGTCGCGCTGCGTCAGTGCCGCACCGCGACGCGCCGGTACCGGGGCGCGTCATCCGGTCGTCGTCGACAAAGTGTGTCGGCGATAACTGTGCAAGTATCCCACACCGCGGTCGGATGACCGCAAAGGATGAGCGTTTGACGTTGCGCGTCGAGCCGAGGCGCTCGACTTCAGCCCTCGAGTCCGGGGAACCAGAGAGCGATCTCGCGTTGCGCCGATTCGGGCGAATCGGACCCGTGAACCAGGTTGTACTGGGTGTCGAGCGCGAAGTCGGCCCGGATCGTTCCGGGCACGGCCTTCTCGACCGGGTCGGTACCGCCGGCGATCTGGCGGAACGCGGCCACCGCGCGGGGCCCCTCGAGAACGGCCGCGACCAGCGGACCGGACGTGATGAACTCGAGCAGCGAGGGGTGGAACGGCTTGCCCTCGTGCTCGGCGTAGTGCCCGCGAGCGACCTCGTCGCTCGCGGTCTTGAGTTCGAGAGCCACCAGGGTCAGGCCCTTGCGCTCGATACGGCTGATGATGTCGCCGACGAGGTTGCGTTCGACGCCGTCCGGCTTGATGAGTACGAGAGTGCGTTCAGTCACGACTGACACCCTATCGACCGGCTACGGTCACGTACCGGTCAGGAGCAGTACTCACCGGCGACCGGGAAGAAGCCGTAGTCGAAGAGGCTGCCGGTGCGCGAGCGCGGATCGACGACCACCTGCAGACAGCCGCCGGGCGAGGCGAGCGCGCCGGCGAGCGCGAGATCGAACTGTTGCGCCAGACCGAGATTCGCGGGCCGGTACTGGGCGGGCACCGGGAGGCTGGCGATGGCCTCGGGCGCCTTCATGGTCGCGGCACGCTGGGTGATCTCGTGGGTGGCGACATAGCTGTACTCCCCCGGCCCGACGGGAACGGGCGCGTCCGCTGCGGGTATCCCCGTGAGGTTCGCGATCCCGATGGGTGCCCGGTCCTGCTCCGGTTCGGCAGCCGCCGTGGCCGGGACGGTCAGTGCGAGCGCCGCGCCCGCGAGGACGACGACGGGGAGCACGGGGCGTCGGGTTCGGGCGGAGGTGGTCCGGAAGAGCTGGAACTGCACGTATGTCCTCACATCGGGTGTCTCGGGAAGGGTTTCGACAAGCTGCGAGGATCGACTTGTCGCCCCCGCGGCATGGGCCATTGTTACAGCAAGCCCACCTGGCCGCCCGGGTTCGGCGATAACGGTCCGGCCACAGGTCTTGCGGCCACCAAACCCCGCCCTGAGCAACGAGAACACCGCTGGTGGGACAGCCGGCGGCGAGACGGTCGTGGCCGCCGGTCCGATTACTCGATCGGCTCCTGGCCGGGCAGCATCCCGCGTTCGACCCGTTTCTCGACGTCGGCCTTGATGTAGCGGATGTACAGCCAGACCGACCCGAAGACCACTCCCACCACCGCGATCGACCAGTGGAAGAGCCCCCCGATGATCAGGACGACCTGCAGGCCGAGATCGAGGTTGATCGCGTACGGCCGGCCCTGCATCCCGGCGGCCAGGATCATCGCGATGACGACGAGCGTGAGGTATCCGCCGGACAACCAGGTCAGCCCGTCCCCGAGGCGCCACACGATCGGGAACGCCAGGATCACGACGATGACCTCCAGGATCATCGTGCCGGCCATCACGCCGCGGAGCCCCTTCCACGGATCGTTCGTGGGTGGGGTGTACCGGGTCATGAGGGTTCCTTACCGAAGAGTGTTCGCGCGGCACCGGCGGTCACGACGGACCCGGTGATGACCACGCCCGCACCGGACACGCGCTCGCCGTCGGCTTCCTCGGCCAGCGCGATGGCCTCCTCGACGGCGTCGGGCAGGAAGGGTTTGACGACCACGCGGTCCTCGCCGAACACCTCCCGCGCGTACTCCGCGAGCGTCTCGGGATCCAGGGCCCGTGGCGACCCGTTGTCGGTGACGACGACGGCGTCGAGCACCGGCTCGAGGGCTTCGAGGACTCCGCGGGCGTCCTTGTCACCCAGCACGCCGATGACGCCGACGAGTCGACGGAAGTCGAACTCCTCGGCCAGCGCCTGCGCCAGCGCCGCGGCTCCGTGGGGATTGTGCGCCGCGTCGGCGAACACCGTCGGGGCGCTGCGCAGTCGCTCGAGCCGTCCGGGGTTGGCGACGGACGCGAAACCCGTACGCACCGCGTCGATGTCGAGCTGACGATCGGCGCCCGCACCGAAGAACGCCTCCACCGCCGCGAGGGCCAGCGCCGCGTTGGCCGCCTGATGTGCACCGTGCAGCGGCACGAAGATCTCGTCGTAGACACCGCCGAGCCCCTGGATGGTGAGCATCTGCCCACCGACGGCGATGACCGAATCGAGGACCGCGAACTCCGATCCCTGGCGGGCGACGATGGTGCCCGCATCGACGGCCGCGCGCAGCAGGACGTCCATCACCTCGGGGCTCTGTTCGGCGATCACCGTGACGGGATCGACGGTGCCGGCCGCGTCGGGTTCGGCGGGCTTGATGATGCCGGCCTTCTCCCCCGCGATGGCGGTCAGGGTGTCGCCGAGATAGTCCGCGTGGTCCATCGCGATCGGTGTGATGACCGAGACCGTGCCGTCGATGACGTTGGTCGCGTCCCATCGACCGCCCATGCCCGTCTCGACGACGGCGACGTCCACCGGCGCCTCGGCGAAGACCGCATACGCCATCGCGGTCAACACCTCGAACTTGCTCATCCGGGGTCCACCCGCCGCCGTCGACGAATCGTCGACCATGGTGATGTACGGCTCGAGTTCCCGATAGGTGTCGATGTAGGTGCGTGCCGGAATCGGCTTGCCGTCGACCGAGATCCGCTCGGTGACGCGCTGCAGGTGCGGACTCGTGATCCGGCCCGTGCGCCGGTGCAGCGCGGACAGCAGCGCGTCGACCATCCGGGTGACCGACGTCTTGCCGTTGGTCCCGGCGATGTGGATCGCGGGGTATCCGTGCTGGGGGGATCCGAGCAGATCCATGAGCGTCGCGATGCGGGTCAGCGACGGCTCGATCTTCGTCTCGGGCCACCGGGTGTCGAGCTCGGCCTCGACCTCGGCGAGTTCGGCGAGATCGTCGGCACTGTCGGTGACGCGCAACCAGGCCGGCTCGGCGTCCGGATCGGGCTCGTCCTCCCCCAGGATCGCCGACAGACCCAGGGGGTCGCCCGCCGCATCCATACCCAGGACGGCGGGGTCCTCTTCGGGGAAACCGGTGTCGTCGCTCACGCGCCGGCCAGACTCGCCAGCTTCGCGTTCAACCGTTCGACCTCTTCGGTCGCGATCCGCTGACGGTCCCGGATCTTGGCGACCACGTGGTCGGGCGCCTTGGACAGGAACTGTTCGTTGCCCAGTTTCGCCGAGGTCGTCGACAGTTCCTTCTCGGCCACCGCCAGGTCCTTGGCGAGCCGTTTGCGTTCGGCTTCGACATCGACGGTGCCCGAGGTGTCTATCGCGACGACCACGGTGGCCACGCTGAGGCGGACCTCGATGGTCGCGGTCGCGCCGAAGTCGGGACCGGCCGGGTCCAGGCGCGCGAGGGAGGTCACGTACGGCAGCAGCGGTTCGAGCCCGGCTTCGCCGAGTCCGTCGAACTGCACGGCGACGCGCTGGCCCGGGCGGAGACCCTGATCGCTGCGGAACCGCCGGACCTCGGTGATCAGTCGCTGCAGATCGTCCACACGGGCAGCCGAATCCGACGACCAGTCGCGTCCGGAAGTGGTCGGCCACGGTGCGACCACGAGCGACTCACCCCCGGTGAGCGCCTTCCACAGCACCTCGGTGACGAACGGCATCACCGGCGACAGCGCGCGCAGCAGCGGCTCGAGGACCGCGCCCAGCACGAGTGCCGTTGCGTCCGAACGCTTCTCGTCGTTCTCGGCGAACTGCACCTTCGCGAGTTCGAGGTACCAGTCGCAGACCTCGTCCCACGCGAAGTGGTAGAGCGCCTCGCACGCCTTCGAGAACTCGTAGGACTCGAATCCGGCGTCGATCTCGGCGAGCACCTCGTCGAGCCGGCCGAGGATCCACCGGTCGGCGTCGGTCAGCGTCTCGGCGTCCGGGAGCTCCCCGACCTTCGCGCCGTTCATCAGCGCGAACTTGGTCGCGTTGTAGAGCTTGGTGGCGAAGTTGCGCGACGACTGGGCGTGGTCCTCGCCGACCGAGATGTCCGAACCGGGGTTGGCACCGCGGGCGAGCGTGAAGCGCAGGGCGTCGGCACCGAAGCGCTCCACCCAGTCGAGCGGGTCGATGCCGTTGCCCTTCGACTTCGACATCTTGCGGCCGTGTTCGTCGCGCACCAGGCCGTGCAGGAACAGGTTGTGGAACGGGATCTCGTTGCCCGGACCCAGATCCTTGCCCACGTAGGTGCCGAACATCATCATGCGGGCCACCCAGAAGAACAGGATGTCGTACCCCGTGACGAGAACCGAGGTGGGATAGAACTTCTCGAGATCCGCGGTCTGCTCGGGCCAGCCCATCGTGGAGAACGGCCACAGCCCGGACGAGAACCAGGTGTCGAGGACGTCGGTCTCCTGGACGTAGCCCTCGGGGGCCTGCTCGTCGGGTCCGACGCACACCACCTCGCCGTCGGGTCCGTACCAGATCGGGATGCGGTGACCCCACCACAGCTGACGCGAGATACACCAGTCGTGCATGTCGTCGACCCAGCTGAACCAGCGCGGCTCCATCGACTTCGGGTGGATCACCGTGGACCCGTCCCGCACCGCGTCGCCGGCCGCCGCGGCCAGCGTGGAGACCGCCACCCACCACTGCATCGACAGGCGCGGTTCGATCGGCTCGCCGGTGCGCTCCGAATGCCCGACGCTGTGCAGGTACGGACGCACCTCTTTCACGATCCGGCCCTGTTCGGCCAGCGCCTCGCGCACCTTGACACGCGCCTCGAAGCGGTCCATGCCGTCGAATTCGGTTCCGGTGTCGGCGATCCGGGCGGATTCGTCCATGATCGTCGGCATCGGCAGGTTGTGCCGCTGCCCGAGCGCGAAGTCGTTGGGGTCGTGTGCCGGCGTGATCTTGACTGCGCCGCTGCCGAATTCGGGGTCGACGTAATCGTCGGCGACGATCGGGATCATCCGGTCGACAAAGGGGTGCGGCAGTGCGGTGCCGACCAGGTGGGCATAACGTTCGTCGTCGGGGTGCACCGCGATCGCGGTGTCGCCGAGCATCGTCTCGAGTCGGGTCGTCGCGACGACGATGTGAGGCTCGGTGTCGTCGAGTGACCCGTAGCGGAAGCTGACGAGCTCGCCCTCGACGTCGGCGTAACTCACCTCGATGTCGCTGACGGCGGTCTTGAGGACCGGCGACCAGTTGACGAGGCGCTCGGCCTGATAGATCAGCCCGTCGTCGAACATCTTCTTGAAGACCGTGTGCACCGCGCGCGACAGACCCTCGTCCATCGTGAAGCGTTCGCGCGACCAGTCGACACTGTCGCCGAGCCGGCGCATCTGCTCGCCGATGTTGCCGCTGATCTCGGCCTTCTCGGCCCACACCCGCTCGATGAACGCCTCCCGGCCGAGGTCGTCGCGCGTCTTGCCCTCGGCGGCGAGTTTTCGCTCGACCATCGTCTGCATCGCGATCGCCGCGTGGTCCATGCCGGGGAGCCACAGCACCTCGTAGCCCTGCATCCGACGACGACGCGAGAGCGCGTCCATCAGGACGTGCTCGTAGGCGTGGCCCATGTGCAGCGAGCCGTTGACATTGGGCGGCGGGATCACGATGGAGAACGGCGGCTTGTCGCTCGCCGCGTCCGCGGTGAAGTACCCGGCGTCCACCCAGCCCTGGTAGAGCGACGCCTCGTGCTCAGCGGGGTCCCAGGACTTCGGCAACCCGGTCTCGGGTACGGCAGTCCGGGGCGACGCTGTCTCGGGCAACGCGGATGTCTGGTCGGGTGATGTCACGGCCGCTATTCTATGTTTTCGCCGGGCCGGACCTCGCCGGCGGTCCTCCCTCATCGACGGCACCGAAGGACCCTGTGGCGACTCTCACCCTGGCCCGCGGTCAGAACACCGGCCTCCCCCAGACGGATCTCGTCACGGTTTCGGTCTCCCAGACCGGGCTCGATCTGCTCGCGTTCCAGCTCACAACCGGCAGCCGGGTCCGCGACGACCACGACTTCGTCTACTACAACCAGCCTTCATCGCCCGAGGGTGCGGTCCGACTCGCCGACGGCGGTGAGATCGAGATCCGGCTTCACGCCGTGCCCGAAGACGTCGAACGCATCGCGGTCGCCGTCGCATCGGATCGTCCGCTCGGCGCTTCGACTCTCACCGCTCAGATCCGGGCGGCCGACGTCGTGATCGATGCGCCCGCTGACGGCCTCACCACCGAGCACGCCGCCGTCCTTGTCGAGATCTACCGCCGGAACGGTTCGTGGAAGGCGCGCAGCGAATCTGCCGGCTGGGACGCCGGGTTTCCGGCGCTCGTCCGCTCGCTCGGGGTCACCGTCGACGACGATCCCGACATCTCCCCCGCCGAACAACCGGGAACGCCCGATCGGGATCCAATGATCCGAACGGTTCACGGTGAGGACAGGCTCTCTCTGGAGAAGCGCCAGGTTCTGGACCTACGCAAGAAAGCCGTGCACCGGGTTCTGCTGACCAAAGGGGTCGCGGGCCGCGACGCCCGGGTGATCATGGTCATCGACAAGACGCTCTCGATGAGCGCCTTGTACCGCCGCCGCACGGTGCACCGGGTCGTCGAGCGGATGATCCCCGTCGCCACCCAACTCGACAGCGACGGGAATCTCGAAACCTACCTCTACGCCCGCCGGTTCGCGAAGCTGCCCGATGTGACCGTCGCGAATGCCGAGCTGTGGATCGACACCTTCGTCCACCTCCGCGGACGACACGGGGCGCCGCTGTGCCCCGACATCGACTACGACGAACACATCGGCGGCGCCAACGAAGAACTGCCCATCATGCGGGCCATCCTCGACGATCTGCAGGGCGACCAGCCCGTGCTGGTCCTGTTCTTCACCGACGGCGGGTTCCATTCCAGGGTCGCCGCCATTCGAGCGCTGATCGCCGAAGCGGCGGCCCGGCCCGTGTTCTGGCAGTTCATCGGGTTGGGGGACAACAACTTCGGGACGCTCACGTCGCTGGACACGATGACCGGCAGGGTCGTCGACAACGCCGGCTTCTTTCAGGTCGAGGACATCGACGAGCGCTCGGACGACCAGCTGTACGCCGATGTCCTCGGTGAGTTCGGCGAGTGGATGACAGCCGCCGGAGAACTCGGGATCGTGGCCCGCAGCTAACCCGCCGACACCCGCAGCCGGTGCAGGTCCTCGGGCGCGTTGACGTTGACCAGCCAGTCCGGATCGGAGATCCCCACCCGATGGGTGTTGAGCGCCTCGATCGCGCCCAGCATGCGCCGTTCACCGCCGGCGACGACATCCGCGATCATCGCCGCGGCATCCGTGCGGTAGATCCCCGCCATCGGATGATCCCGCTGGGCGTCGTGGGCGATGACCGCCTGGGTCGAGTCGGTCAGCCCCAGCCGCAGCTCGTCGATCAGCTCCGGAGCGATCAGCGGCATGTCCGTGGCACAGACGAACGCGAACTCGGCACCCGCGGCAGCCGCTGCGGACAGGCCTGCGACGAGCCCGCCGAGCGGACCCGTCCCCTCCTGTTCGTCAGTCACCCAGTGGACCTTCGACGAATCGATCCCCGGCGCCGCCCGGTCGCGGATGTCGTCGACGCCGCGGAATGCCGCAGACGTCTCGCCCGCGACGACCAGCACCGGATCGCAGCGCTGGGACACCACCCGCACCACTCGCGCGAGCATGGGTTCACCGTCCCAGTCGAGCGCGGCCTTGTCGCTGCCCATCCGTCGCGAACGTCCGCCCGCCAGCACCAGGCCGGCGAGCACCGAGGTATCCGATCCGTGTTGAGTCACATCGCTCAGTGTGCTCGATGCGGCACCGCCGCGGGGCGAGATGGACAAGAGAAAGCCCCGCCCGGAGCGCCGGGCGGGGCTTCTCGTCGTCAGAGGATCGTGATCGTCAGGCGCTCTTGTCGCGACGCTCGTCGCTGGAAGCCTTGCGGGGCACGATCGTCGGGAGGACGTTGTCGCGGACTGTCTCCCCGGTCACGACGACCTTCTCGACGTCGTCGCGGCTCGGGATGTCGTACATCACCGGCAGCAGGACCTCTTCCATGATGGCCCGCAGGCCGCGGGCACCGGTGCCGCGGTGAATGGCCTGATCGGCGACCGCCTCGAGGGCGTCCTTGGTGAACTCCAGCTCGACATTGTCCATGTCGAACAGCCGGGTGTACTGCTTCACCAGCGCGTTCTTCGGCTCCGACAGGATGCTCACCAGCGAGTCCTTGTCCAGGTTCGTCACCGAGGCGACGACCGGCAGACGGCCGATGAACTCCGGGATCAGGCCGAACTTGATCAGGTCCTCCGGCATGACGTCGGCGAACTGATCCGAGGTGTCCACCTCGTCCTTGCTCGCCACTTCGTTGCCGAAGCCGAGACCGCGCTTGCCGATCCGCTCGGACACGATCTTCTCCAGACCGGCGAACGCGCCGGCCACGATGAACAGCACGTTCGTCGTGTCGATCTGGATGAACTCCTGATGCGGATGCTTGCGTCCACCCTGCGGCGGCACCGACGCCTGCGTGCCCTCGAGGATCTTCAGCAGCGCCTGCTGGACTCCCTCACCGGACACATCGCGCGTGATCGACGGGTTCTCGCTCTTGCGGGCGATCTTGTCGACCTCGTCGATGTAGATGATGCCGGTCTCGGCACGCTTGACGTCGTAATCGGCGGCCTGGATCAGCTTGAGCAGGATGTTCTCGACATCCTCGCCGACATATCCGGCCTCGGTGAGCGCGGTTGCGTCGGCGATCGCGAACGGCACGTTGAGCATCTTCGCGAGGGTCTGCGCCAGGTACGTCTTGCCGCATCCGGTGGGGCCGAGCATCAGGATGTTCGACTTCATCAGCTCGACGGTCTCACCCGTCCGGGCGTCCTTCTTCTCGCCCGCCTGGATGCGCTTGTAGTGGTTGTAGACCGCCACCGCGAGCGTCCGCTTCGCCGTGTCCTGGCCGATGACGTACTTCTCGAGGAAGTCACGGATCTCGGTCGGCTTCGGCAGCTCGTCGAGCTTGACGTCGCCGTTCTCGGCCAGTTCCTCTTCGATGATCTCGTTGCACAGGTCGATGCACTCATCGCAGATGTACACGCCGGGGCCGGCGATGAGCTTCTTCACCTGCTTCTGGCTCTTGCCGCAAAAAGAGCACTTGAGCAGGTCGCCGCCGTCTCCGATTCGTGCCATCTCGCGCTGTACCTACTTCCTCGTTGCCGGACTGTCGTGTCTGGTCCGTCGCGTCGCACGCAGCCGGGCATGGGTCATTTGATCGACACTCGAATGCCCAGTAACCCGACGGTACCCGCGTGCCGCTCGAACTTCGACCGATAAGGCCAAATGTCGCGGCAGAAAATCACCGGGACTTCTGCACTGCCACAACTACTTCTTGGCCAGGACTACTTCTTCATCGACTTCTTGCGGTACTCGAAGACCTCGTCGACGATGCCGTACTCCTTGGCCGCGGCCGCGGTCAGGATGTTGTCGCGGTCGGTGTCCTTGCGGATCTTCTCCTTGTCCTGACCGGTGTGGCTGGCCAGGATCTCGTCGAGGCGGTCGCGGATGCGCTCGATCTCGGCGGCCTGGATCTCGAGGTCGGAGACCTGACCCTGGTAGGCGCCACCGGTGCGCGGCTGGTGGATCAGGACCGTGGCGTTCGGCAACGCCGCACGCTTGCCCGGGGTTCCGCCGGCGAGGAGGATCGCCGCCGCCGAGGCCGCCTCACCGAGGCAGACGGTCACGATGTCGCAGTGCACGTACTGCATCGTGTCGTAGATGGCGAGCATGTCGGGCACGCTGCCACCGGGCGAGTTGATGTACATGGTGATGTCGCGGTCGGGGTCCTGCGATTCGAGGACGAGCAGCTGCGCCATGACGTCGTTGGACACGACCTGGTCGATCGGCGTGCCGACGAACACGATCCGCTCTTCGAACAGCTTCGCGTACGGGTCGTACTGTCGCTGGCCGTTCGGGGTGTGCTCGATGAACGACGGCAGGATGTACCGCGCTTCGATGTTCTTCAGCGCCAGGGCCGACGCGGGGATGCCGGCGGCGACCTCGGCGGGCATGCCGTCGAAGGAAAGGGAGTTGGTCATCTGTTGCTCCATTGGGTAGAGGTGGCTCGGCGGTGGGTACGGGAGCGGTCGTCGGACCGGGGTCTCACCGACCCGGGCGCGCGATCACCTTGTCGACGAAGCCGTACTCCTTGGCCTCTTCCGCGGTGAACCACTTGTCGCGGTCGGCGTCGGCCTCGATCTTCTCGAGCGGCTGACCGCTGAACTCGGCGTTGAGCCGGTTCATCTCCTTCTTGGTGAGCGCGAATTGCTCTGCCTGGATGGCGATGTCGGCCGCGGTACCGCCGATGCCGGCGGACGGCTGATGCATCATGATGCGCGCGTGCGGCAGTGCATGTCGCTTGCCCTTGGCGCCGGCGGCGAGGAGGAACTGCCCCATCGACGCCGCCATACCCATCGCGTACGTCGCGACGTCGCATTCCGCGAGCTGCATGGTGTCGAAGATCGCCATTCCGGCGGTCACCGACCCACCGGGCGAATTGATGTAGAGGTGGATGTCCTTCTGCGGGTCCTCGGCCGAGAGCAGCAGGATCTGCGCGCACAGCCGGTTCGCGATGTCGTCGTCGACCTGGGTGCCCAGGAAGATGATGCGCTCGCGCAGCAGACGCTCGAACACCGAATCGGTCAGGTTCAACCCAGCCACACCCGAACTCATCGTGGGTGTGTGGATGGTCGGCTCACTCACGGGTTCCTACCTTTGCCTTGTTGTCATGACCTGCGCGTCACCCGCGGGTGACGCGCACGCACATCGAATGCTTCTCTGATGACGTCCTCACCGACACTAACCAATCGACACCCGCGGACACTCCCGAGGACACGCCTCTTCGCTGAGAGCAGAACGGCCTTCGGCACTGTGAACGGCCCGTGCGTGATGGTGGACCGACGGCGATCGCCGGCCCTCGTACTTCGAGGACCGGCGATCGCGGAGAAAAGTGCGGCTGTGCTGGACCGCGGGAGCCCGATCAGTTGTCGGAGTCGGACTCGTCCGCAGCGGACTCGTCGGCGTCGTCATTGCCGCCGAAGTACTCGGCGGTGTCGACGGTGGCGCCCTTGGTGTCGGTGACGGTCACGTCGCCGACGATGCTCGCCAGCGACTTGCCGCGCCGGACGTCGGCGTAGACCGCACCGACCTGGTTGGCCTGCGTCAGCTGCTGGATGAACTCCTGCGGCTGCATGCCGTAGCGCTGGGCGGTGAAGATGATCTGCTGGGTCAGCTCGTCCTGGCTGACCTCGGTGCCCTGCTGATCGGCGATCGCGTCGAGCAGCAGCTGCTGCTTGACCGACTTCTCCGCCTCGGCACGGGACTCGGCATCCCACTCCTCGCGGGTCTTACCCTGCGCCTCGAGGAATTTGGCGACCTGCTCGTCGTCGTGTCCGAGCGCGTGGATGACCTGGTGCTGCTGACCCTCGACCTCTTCGTCGACGACCTTCTCCGGCAGCGGGATCTCGACGGTCTCGAGGAGCTTGTCGAGCACCGCGTCGCGGATCTTGTTGGCCTGCTCCAGCTTCGCGGACTGCTCGACCCGCTCGGCGAGGCTGGCGCGCAGCTCCTCGACGGTGTCGAACTCGCTGGCCATCTGGGCGAACTCATCGTCGACCTCGGGCAGCTCGCGCTCCTTGACCGACTGCACGGTCACCTTCACGAGGGCCTCCTCGCCCGCGTGATCGCCGGCGACGAGCTTGGTCGTGAACTCTTTGTCCTCGCCGGCCTTCAGGCCGATGAGCGCCTCGTCGAGTCCGTCGATGAGCTGGCCGGAGCCGACCTCATGGGACAGCCCCTCCGTGGTGGCCTCCTCGACGGCCTCGCCGTCGACGGTCGCGGCCAGGTCGATCGACACGAAGTCGCCGTTCTCCACGCCGCGCTCGACGCCCTTGAGGGTGCCGAAGCGGGCGCGCAGGCCTTCGAGCTGCTCGTCGACCGCCGCCTCGTCGACCTCGATCGCGTCGACCTCGACCGACAGGGTCGAGTAGTCGGGCAGGGTGATCTCGGGACGGACGTCGACCTCGGCCGTGAAGGTGACCGACTCGCCGTACTTCAGCTCGGACAGGTCGATCTCGGGCTGGCCGATGGCCTTGGTCTCGGTCTCGGCGACGGCCTCGGAGTACTTGGCCGGGATGGCGTCATTCACGACCTGCGCGAGGATCGAATCGCGGCCGACACGGGCCTCGATCAGCTTCGCGGGCGCCTTGCCCGGACGGAATCCGGGGATCCGGATCTGCTGGGCCAACGACCGGTAGGCCCGGTCGAAGTCTGCCGACAGCTCCTCGAACGGGACCTCGACGTTGAGCTTGACCCGGGTCGGGGTGAGTTGCTCGACAGTGCTCTTCACGCCTGAATACTCCTTATATCTACGGTGGTGGAAGTTCGGTCGTTCGCGGGCCGTGCACCGGGTGACCGGTCGGGCCACATCGATCAAGTCGGGATGACAGGATTTGAACCTGCGACCCTCCGCTCCCAAAGCGGATGCGCTACCAAGCTGCGCCACATCCCGGGGTCCGAACACGCGAGAGAACCCCGGAGGGCGACCGCGCATCAGGGCCAACAAGAGATAGTACGTGCCACCGCGGCCGGGCCCGCGCACGGGTGCCGCGGCGACGCCGGAACCGATGGTCGTCCGTCGGATGCCACCTCGTCGCATCCACCCCGATTTCGGTTCCGGCGCCGCTGCCGGTACAGTCACTCATCGCACGCGACGCCGGGATCTCGACGGTCACCGCGAGCAACGCGGGTGTAGCTCAATGGTAGAGCCCTAGTCTTCCAAACTAGCTACGCGGGTTCGATTCCCGTCACCCGCTCCACCGGCTCGGAGACATTGTCTCCGAGCCTTTTTCGTCGGTCCGGGCTACTCCGGGCGCCTAGTTGAGCGGCTCCGGCGGCTTGTTCCACGGCAACGGCAGGGGCGCGTACTCGTAGACGATCTCGGGAGTCGCCTTCTCCTCCGGGTGCCCGGGTGCCGACGAATCGCCGGGGCCGGTCGAGACGATCGGTGGTGGACAGGGCGCGAACTGGCCTGGCGTTTCCCTCACGTTCCTCCGCTGTCTGCGAACCACATGCGATTCGGGTCGGCGATGTCACAGATCCCCGCCCAAGTCACCCGACCGGACCACATCCCGCCGATCCGAACTCATCCTGTGATCCACGCCACACCAGGCGTACCGTTGACCCATGTCCTCCAGCCACACGAAAACCCAACGCCGGTGCGGATCCTGCGGCGCACCCCTGTACGTCCGCCGAGACGTGACCGAGTCCGAGGCCGGCATCGGTCGCGTCGACGTGATGCTCGTCTGCCGGGACGAGGCGTGTTCGCAACCTGCACAACACCTTCGCACCGAGCATCCACAACCCGCCTGAGCGGGAACACGGAGCCCCGAACGAGCAGTCCCCAGTGGGACAAACGATCCTGTTGCATACGAGGGTCCAGCGGCCACAATGAGTCCACGCCGGAACCCGCTGCGTATGCGCAACCTCGAATGTGACGACCGTCACACGCGGTGTCGACAACGACGCTACCTCGGGTTTTGCCACGTCGTACTGAGGGTTCGCGATGGCGGCGTCATTCGGCGTGACCCGCTCCTTGGACCCAAGGCAACGGTTGTGTAACGATGGTTCCGCGCTCAGGCCGATGCGCGAACGAACCATCGAACCGAAGGTACGACCTGTGTTGAACTCTCACCTGCCGACCCCGCGCGCCTCGCGCCGCCGTTCGGCTCGACGACTCGCGGCTGTCGTCTTCGGCGTCCTGGCCATGGCCCTCGCACTTCCCGGCGTCGCCAACGCCGTCCCGGTCACCGTGATCCCCGGCCTGCCGCCGGTCGAGATCCCCGCGGTCCCCGGTCTGCCGACCCCGCCGGCGCCGACCACCCCCGAAGCTCCGCAGCCGCCGCCGTCGACGACCGAGGAGAAGCCGGCCGGGCCGGTCATCCCTAACGTCAAGACCGAGACCGGTTACATCGCCCTGGCCGACGACAACACCCACACCATCACCTGGTGGCACAACGGCAAGGTCGTCCGGACGATGCCGATCTCGATGGGTTCGGACAAGAACCCCACCTCGAACGGCGTGTACTACACCAAGGAGAAGTACCGCGACATGTACATGGACTCGTCCACGTACGGCGTCCCGGTCGACTCCGCCGAGGGCTACCGCACCTACGTCGAGTACGCGACCCGGATGTCGTGGGACGGCATCTTCATCCACGGCGCCCCCTGGTCGGTCAATCAGCAGGGTCGCAGCAACGTGAGCCACGGCTGCATCAACGTCACCAACGATCACGCCAAGTGGGTCTACGACAACGTTCCCCGCAACACCCCGATCGTGGTGCGCAACACCATCGGTGGGAAGTATCAGAACACCTAGTCTCGAGCAGACTACGAGGGCCGGTCACCGTCAGGTGACCGGCCCTCTGTCGTGTGACCAGGTGGCGGCCTGGTCGGCGAACGTCGCCTGGACCTGAAGCCACTGGGCGATGACCTGACAACCGGTGGACGCCGGATCGGTGACCGAGGTCCGCCGATAGGGGTCGCTCCGATACGACGTGTGCCGGCCACCCACGGCGTTGGTCAGCCACACACCACCCACCCGGATGCGCGACGGGAGGTAGCACCTGACCTCACGCCACGCCGCCAGCATCCGCCCGGGGTCGCGCCGCCACTGCGCCGGCCGGACCGACGTCCGCCGTGCGTTCTGCAAGTCGTTGGCGCGCAACACATCCCACGCACTCCTCCCCCATCGGCCGAGCCCGGCCAGCGCCATAGAGCCGGTGAGGTCGGCGACGTCGCGGACAAGCGAGTCCGCGTCGGCGTTGCAGATCACGTCCTGGGACGCGCCCACCCAGTACACGGGCAGCCCGGTCGGCAGATCCGCTCCCGGGCCGGCGACTCCCCACCCGTCGCAACCGGGCACCACGCCCGGCGGCTGGTGCGGGTCGGCGACCAGCCCGACACCGAGTACCCGGTCCAGGTCGGATGCAGTCTCGGCGTCCCCGGTCGCCAGATCGGCGACCGCGGATCGGATGACCACGGCCCCCTGCGAGTAACCCACCAGCGCGACCGGTCCTGCCGTGGCGCGGATGGCCGCCCGCAGTCGGCCCGCACCGATCCCGACGCTCTCGACGAAACTCATCCCGCCCGGACGCGGGGCGGGACCATAGCTCGCGGGGTATCCGATCCACAGACAGTCGAAGCGGTCATCGAGTTCGTCGGCCACTCCGGTGAGGAGCCCGGACACCTCGGTCCGTGGGTCACCGGGGTACGACTCCCCCGTCCCGCCGACCACGAAGACGGTGATCGGCGGTGCCCCGCCGGGCCGTGGCGGGGTTCTGACATGCTGCACCTCACCCATGGTGGGTCCCGGACGTATGAACCGCCCGCAGAAGCGCTGAGGGCTTCCTGAGATTCCCACCTCGACCGTGTCACGGCGCCGCGGCCCGCACCTCGCAGCCGTGACCGATCAGGATGCTTGCGCGGTGGCGGTTTGGCGACGTAGTCGGCGGTCTCGATGATCGCCACGAAGAAACCGCTGCCCTCGATCACATTGGCGCTGTGCACCAGGCCGGCCGGTATGTAGATGCTCGCGGGCGCCTCGACCTCATAGACCTCGTCCCCGAGCGTGATCTCGTAGACCAGACGGTCGAGCGACAGCAGGATGTTGATCTCCGGGCAGTCGTGCACGTGCGGCTCGCAGTAGTCACGTGAAGCCGCCGAGACGGCCCGCATCTCATGTGCCACGACGCGCTTCTCCGCCTCCGGGAAAAGGTCCCCACCGGCCAGCACGCGACGGGTGATCGGCGCGTCGGCCGCGCCGTGGAAAGGTACGTCTCGGAGTGGGGACACCTCGCCCCGCGAGATCAGTCCGGCATGAGACCGGATGCTTTCGCTGATTGTCACACTGCCCCCTCTTGTCTCCCCGACCGTTCGCGTGAGTAAGAACCTCACGGCTCCGCACATGCTACTAAGGTTCGGCTATCCACACCGACCGGGCAGTAACCCGTCAGGTCTGGCAGACGGGGCACCAATACAGTTTTCGGGCCTCCAGATCGGCGATCAGGACGGGTGTCCCGCAGATCCGGCATGGCTCGCCCGCCCGCCGGTACACGTAGGTCCGCGGACGGTTCGGGGCGTAGGACGGCGCCCCGGAATCGTCTTCGGGCCGGATCACGTGAATGCGTCCACGACGCACGCCGATCTTCATGAGAATCACCAGGTCGGACCACAGAGCGTCGAATTCGTCTCGGAGAACACGCTTTCCGGGCCTCATCGGATCAATGCCGGCGCGGAAGAGGATCTCGGCGCGATACACGTTGCCGATCCCGGCGATGACCTTCTGGTCCATCAGCAGGGCGCCGACGGGCCGCGCGGACCGCGAGATCGCCGACCATGCCCGGTCGGGATCGGCGTCGCGTCGCAGCGGATCCGGACCGAGTCGGGCGACCAACGCCTCGAGATCGGCGGGGTGGTAGATCTCACACGCCGTCGGACCGCGAAGGTCCGTTCCGGCGGTCTCGGTCTCGATGCGGAGTCGAACCTGCCCGACCGGTTCCGGCACGGGCACCGCGAGTTCGGTGAACGAGCCGTACAGCCCGAGGTGGATGTGCACCATTCGTTCGGCACGCCCGTCCCGGTAACGATGGACGAGATGCTTGCCCCAGGCCTCGGCCGCGTGGAAGGTGAGTCCGTCCACCATCGCCGCACCGTCGGCGAACCGACCCTGCGGGCTGCTGACGCGAACCCGCTGCCCGCCGAACAGTCGCTGCTGCCGGCGGGCCAGTCGATGGAGAGTGTGGCCCTCGGGCACGGACTCGGCCGAGACCTACTGGGCCGGGGCCCCCGGCACCTCGGGAGCCTCGCCGGTGCGCTCGTACTCCGCGAGGATGTCGATGCGCCGCTGGTGCCGCGCCTCTTCCGACCACGGGGTGGCCAGGAACGCGTCGACGATGGCCAGCGCCTCGGCGGTGCTGTGCATCCGGCCGCCGATGCCGATGAGCTGTGCGTTGTTGTGCTGCCGGGCGAGCTGGGCGGTCTCGACGCTCCAGGCGAGTGCGCAGCGCGCGCCGGGGACCTTGTTCGCGGCGATCTGTTCGCCGTTGCCGCTGCCGCCGAGCACGATTCCCAGGCTGCCCGGGTCGGCGACGGTCTTGGCCGCGGCGGCGATGCAGAACGCCGGGTAGTCGTCGGCGGGGTCCATCTCGTGGGCACCGCAGTCCACGACCTCGTGGCCGGTGGCCTCGAGATGGTCTGCGATCTGGTTCTTGAGTTCGAATCCGGCATGGTCGGCACCGAGGTAGACACGCATGGCGTCACTATAGATTGAGGGCGTGGACACGCCCCTGCCCGTCCCCCGCGAGCCGGCCGCCGGCACACCCGCCTCCGGGGCACCGATCCCCAACGTGCCCGGCGTCGCCGACCCGCCGCCACCCGCGCCCGCCGACCCCGGTCGACGGTGGCTGCGCCCGGCGCACTACGCCGCGCGGCCGCGGCTGCACCCCTGGGAGATCCCCACCCTCGTGCTGGTGATCCTCGCGACGGTGGTCGGGTACGCGGCGATCATCGTCCTCGTCGCGCTGGGCACCCTCGACCAACTCCTGTTGGGCGCGTTGCTGTTTCCGCTCCTGCTGTTCGTGATCCGCGGCCTGACCTATGCATCACCGCGGGTCAACGGCGTACAGATGACGCCGACCCAGTTCCCCGACGGACACCGGATGGTCGTCGAAGCCGCAGCCCGCTTCGGACTGGAGTACGTGCCGGATGCCTACGTCGTCCTCGGCAACGGCGCGATCAACGCATTCGCCTCCGGGCACGGGTTCCGGCGATTCGTCGTCGTGTACTCCGACCTGTTCGAGGTGGGCGGCGCCGCCCGGGACCCGCAGGCGCTCGAGTTCATCATCGGCCACGAGGTCGGGCACATCGCCGCCGGGCACACCTCGTACTGGCGACAGCTCTCGACGATCGTCGGCATGAACATCCCCGTGCTCGGCGCCGCCCTGTCCCGCGCGCAGGAGTACAGCGCGGACAACTACGGGTACTACGCCAGACCCGGTGGGGCGCCCGGGGCGATGGGGGTCCTGGCCGCCGGCAAGTACATGCTCTCGGCGGTGGACTTCGACCAGTTCGCCGACCGGGCGACCCACGAGCGCGGGTTCTTCACCTTCCTGACCAACGCGATGTCGTCGCATCCGGTGCTGACCTGGCGGGCAGCCGCGCTTCGCGACCGGACCCGCGCGGGGGCGATGCTGCTGCGTCCCAGCCAGATCGTCCGGGGCGTCGGGAGCGGAAACGTGGTGGCGGTGCCGCCGCCTCCCCATCCGGCGACCCTCGGGCCCGACGGACTGCCCAACGGCATCGAACCGCCACCACGCTTCTGACGTACGGAACCGCAAACGCGCAACCGAACCCGATCAGTCGAACTGCGGATCCTCGTTGCGCGTGCGCTTGAGCTCGAAGAAGTGGGGGTAGGACGCGAGTGCGCGCGCACCGTCCCACACCGTCCCGGCGTCCTCACCACGCGGGATCCGCGACAACACGGGGCCGAAGAAGGCGACGTCGTTGACGTGGATGGTGGGCGTCCCGACATCGTCGCCCACCTTGTCCATCCCGGCGTGGTGGCTCTCGCGGATGACCTCGTCGAACTCGGTGCCGTCGGCGGCCTCGGCGAGCGAGGCGTCGAGGCCGACCTCCTCGAGCGCGCCCGCGATGACCTCGTCGAGATCCTTGATGCCCTGGTTGTGGATGCGGGTCCCCATCGCCGTGTACAGCGGCGCCAGGATCTCGTCACCCTTCTGCGCGGCGGCGGCGGCGATGACCCGGACCGGACGCCAGGCGTGCTTGAGGCCCTCGCGGTACTCCTCGGGGATGTCCTTGCCCTCGTTGAGGACGGCGAGGCTCATGATGTGGAAATTGACCTCGATCGGCCGGACCTTCTCGGCCTCGAGGATCCAGCGTGAGGTGATCCAGCACCACGGGCAGAGCGGGTCGAACCAGAAATCGACGCGATCGGTGGGCTGGGCCTGCTCTGACATGGAACATCCTCTCGAGAGTCGACATTGAACACGTGCCGCCGACGATCGGCCGATGGCGCCGTCGGACGGCTCAACACCCCGGCGGTTCGAACTGTTCCCGATGCGCGGAGCAGTCGCCGGCGCTGTGGATTCGCGGGGCCCGGTCCGGGCACGGTGTGAAATGGTGCAAGAACCGCCGAGGAAGAGGACCCGGGATGCCGTCGTCGCCACCGTCCGATCCGGACGAACCCGCCCGGGTGGTCGCGCGTCTCCGGCCGCTCGAACCCCGATCTCTCGGACAGCGCTCGGCACAGATCGTCCGGGCCGCCACAAGACTGTTCCAGGACGCGGGATTCCGAAACGTCAGCATCGAGCAGATCGGCGCCGCGGTCGGTCTCACCGGGCCGGCGGTGTACCGACATTTCCCCGGCAAACACGACATCCTCTCGCAAGCGCTGACGACGCAGGTGGAGCTCGTCGCGACACTCATGGCCGACGCCGAGGAGCACGGCCGCTCGCCGGTCGAGCAGCTCGCACTTCTGCTCGACGGGCTCGGTGACCTCACCGCCCATCGGGACGTGTCGACGCTGTGGCGTCGCGAGCAACGCCATCTGCAGCCGGCCGAACTCGATGTGATGAGAAGCTATTTCGGCCGGCTGAGCGAACACTTCGCCTCACTCATCGCCGCGGCGCGTCCCGACGTCGTGCCGTCGGAGGCGGCGATGCTGGGTGCCGCTGCACTCAGCGTGTACTCCAACACCTCCGAGATGCGGGGCTCGTTGTCGCCCGCCCGCCTCATGGAGGTCCAGCGCGCCGTGGCGGACTCCATCCTCGCGTGCCGGCTGCCGGGGCCACCGGAGCCGGACCCCGATGCCGAGCGCGCACCCGCGCACCGTCGCCCCGCCTCCCGTCGCGAGCGCATTCTCGACGCCGCCACCCAGTTGTTCTCCGAGCGGGGCTTCACCGACGTCCGCATCGACGAGATCGCCCGTACCGCCGATGTCTCGATCGCGACGCTCTATCAGGAGGTCTCTGGCAAATCCGATCTCCTGCGGGCGGTGCTGTGGCGCGGTGTGCAGGGCATCCTCTACGTCACCGCCCATGCGTTGAGCCGCGCCGGTTCCGACGACCCGCTCGACGTGCTCATCCGCGTCTTCGTCGAGTACGCACTCGACGTCCACGGCCGCATCATGTCCGTCTTCACCAGCGACCTCATGTATCTCCCGGACACCGAGCAGACGCAGCTCCGGAACGCGCAGCTGGATTTCCGGGCCGAATGGATCGACGCGATCCGGTCCCGTAGCCCACTGCTGACCGCGGCCGACGCGAATGCGCTCGCCCAGGCGTTGTTCGGCTACACGTGCGAGATCATCGAGTCGCCGCAGCTGCGGTCCCGGCCCGGGGTCGCCGCCGAACTCGAGGCGATCGCACGGGCGATCCTGAACCCCGCCGGACTGCGTGGAGCACCGCCGGAGTCCTGACCTGGATAAGCTGGCCTGCGTGACTGCTCCGAACCTCACCAGAGACCAGGCCCGCGACCGCGCAGCGATTCTCGACGTGTCGAACTACCAGATCGACCTCGACCTCACCGACGGTTCCGGGGCGCCCGGGACCGAGACCTTCCGCTCGACGACGACGGTGCGGTTCACCGCGACGGAGGCCAGCGAGACGTTCGTCGATCTCGTGGCACCCACCCTGATCTCGGCCACCCTCAACGGAGCCGACCTCGACGTCTCCGGTTTCGACGAATCAGTGGGTATCCCGCTGTCGGGCCTCGCCGCCGAGAACACGCTCACCGTGGTCGCCGACTGCGCGTACTCCAACACCGGCGAAGGTCTGCACCGGTTCGTCGACCAGTCCGACGATTCGGTGTACCTGTACTCACAGTTCGAGACGGCCGACGCCAAGCGGATGTTCGCCTGCTTCGATCAGCCCGATCTCAAGGCGACCTACACGGTGACCGTCACCGCTCCCGCGGACTGGAAGGTCATCTCCAACGCCGCGCACGCGGAGGCTCCTGGCGAACCGGACGGCTCCACATCCGCTGTGGTGCACCGCTTCCGGGAAACAGTACCGATGAGCACCTATCTGGTCGCGCTCATCGCGGGGCCGTATGCGGAGTGGACCGACGTCTACTCCGACGAGCACGGCGACATCCCGCTCGGCATCTACTGCCGCGCATCGCTCGCCGAGCACATGGACGCCGAGCGCCTGTTCACCGAGACCAAACAGGGCTTCGGCTTCTACCACCAGAACTTCGGGATCCCTTACGCCTTCGGCAAATACGACCAGCTGTTCGTCCCCGAGTTCAACGCCGGCGCGATGGAGAACGCCGGCGCCGTGACCTTCCTCGAGGACTACGTCTTCCGGTCCCGCGTGACCAAGTACCTCTACGAGCGCCGCGCCGAGACCGTCCTGCACGAGATGGCCCACATGTGGTTCGGCGACCTGGTCACCATGCAGTGGTGGGATGATCTGTGGCTCAACGAGTCGTTCGCGACCTTCGCGTCCGTGCTGTGCCAGGCCGAGGCGACCGAATACGCCAGCGCCTGGACGACATTCGCCAACGTCGAGAAGTCCTGGGCCTACCGGCAGGACCAGCTGCCCTCGACCCACCCGGTCGCGGCCGACATCCCCGACATCGCGGCCGTCGAGGTCAACTTCGACGGCATCACCTACGCCAAGGGCGCGTCGGTCCTCAAGCAGCTCGTCGCGTACGTGGGTCTCGAGGACTTCCTCGCCGGGTTGCGCAGCTACTTCGCCGCGCACCAGTTCGGCAACGCCACCTTCGCCGATCTCCTCGGCGCATTGGAGAAGTCGTCGGGCCGGGACCTGTCGGACTGGGGCGACCAGTGGTTGCGCACCACGGGCATCAACGTCATCCGGCCCGACTTCGAGGTCGACGACTCCGGCGCCTTCACGCGGTTCACCATCGTCCAGGACGGCGCCGCCCCGGGCGCCGGCGAGACCCGGGTACACCGGCTGCGCGTCGGTGTCTACGCCGACAACGGATCCGGTGCCATCGAGCAGACGCACAGTGTGGAACTCGACATCGAGGGCGAGCGCACCGACGTCGCCGACCTCGTCGGTGTGCATCGTGGAGATCTGGTGCTGCTCAACGACGGTGACCTCACCTACGCCTCGGTTCGGCTCGATCCGGAGTCGCTGGCGACGGCGACCGCCCGGATCGGCGACATCAGCGATCCGATGCCGCGCACCCTGGTCTGGTCGGCGGCGTGGGAGATGACCCGTCAGGCCGAGATGCGTGCCCGTGACTTCGTCGAACTCGTTCGGCAGGGCATCGCCGGAGAGTCGGAAATCGGTGTGGTGCAACGAGTTCTGCTGCAGGCGACGACCGCCATCGAATCCTACGCCGACCCGGAGTGGGCGGCCACCACGGGCCGTCCCGGATTCAGCTCGCGCATGCTCGAACTCGCCCGCGCGGCCGAGCCGGGTTCCGACCATCAGCTGGCGTTCGTCAACACCTGGCTCGGCGGCCGGATCAACGACGACCAGACCGAGGTGGCCCGGGCGCTGCTCGAGGGCGCGGATCCCGCCGACCACGGGCTCGAGGGTCTCGCCGTCGACACGGACCTGCGGTGGAAGCTGGTGACCGCGCTGGCCACCGCCGGGGCGATCGACACCGATCCGGAGTCGACCCCGGTCATCGACGCCGAGGCCGAGCGGGACAACACCGCCACCGGCACGCGTTCGGCGGCGCTGGCGCGGGCGGCGCGTCCGCTGGCAGAGGCCAAGGCGGACACCTGGACTCGCGCCATCGAGGACGACTCATTGTCGAATGTGTACACCCGCACCATGATCGGCGGATTCGCCCGTCCCGGCCAGGGCGAACTACTCGAGCCCTACGTGGAGAAGTACTTCGAGGCGGTTCCGAAGGTGTGGGCACGCCGGTCGAGCGAGGTCGCGCAGACCGTCGTCATCGGCCTGTACCCGAGTTGGGCGATGTCGCAGCATGCCCTCGACCTCGCCGAGGACTTCCTGTCCGGGGACCACCCGTCCGCGCTGAAGCGGCTGATCTCCGAGGGCCGCGACGGCGTCGCCCGCTCGCTGCGGGCGCGCGCCTACGACGCGCAGGAGAGCTGAACCCCGCGGACGCCGGGTTCAGCGCCGTCGCCACCGGTAGCGCACCTGCGGGCGGCCCGCCGAGCCGTACTCGGTATCGCGTTCGAGTACGTGGTCGTCGGCGAGCCGCTCGAGGTAGCGCCAGGCGGTGACCCGCGACGATCCGAGGGCGCGCGCCACTTCCGAGGCGGTCAGCCCGTCGGGGCTGTCACGGACCGCCCGGCTGACCGCGTCCTCGGTCTGCGGCGCCGCGCCCTTCTTCGCCGATCGACGGGTGTCGCTCGTGCGCAGCTCGGCGAGCGCCCGGTCGACGTCGCGCTGACTGACCGCGTCGGCGTCGCCGGTGAGGGCTTCGCGGTAGCGCAGGTACTGCTCGATCTTCTCCCGGAACGCGGCGAAGGTGAAGGGTTTCAGCAGGTAGAGCAGCACCCCGCGCGACATCGCGCTCCGGACGGTGGCGAGGTCGCGCTGGGCGGTGATCGCGATGACGTCGGGCGCCGGGCGGACACCCGACAGCGCCGAGGCGAGGTCTACGCCACGTGCGTCGGGCAGACCCAGGTCGAGCAGCACCAGATCCACCGGTCCGGCGGTGGCCATCCGCAGCGCCTCCTGCGCGGTGGACACGGCACCGACGACCTCGAATCCGCCCAGCCGGACGAGATAATCGCGATGCGCCTCGGCGATCACGGGTTCGTCCTCGACGATCAGGACGCGGATCATCGTCCGCGCTCCCCCGCGTCGGCGCGCACGCGTACCGAGATGACCGAGCCGTAGGTGTTCTCGGCGCTCATCGTCCCGTGCCGGCGGGCGACGACCTGGGCGACGAGGGCGAGACCGAGTCCGCGCCCGGCGGCGTCACCTCCCGGCTTCGTCGAGTAACCCCGGGTGGTCGCCAGGGCGAGCAGGTCGGCATCCATGCCGCTGCCGCTGTCGGCGACGACGATGTCGAGCACGCGGTCGTCCCCGACGACCGTCACCTCCACCCACGGGTCCGCGGGGTCGCAGGCGTCCAGGGCGTTGTCGATCAGGTTGCCCACGACCGTGATCATCTCACCGGGCGTGAGGAGCCCGGTGGCGGCGTCACTCACCTGCGATTCCTCGGTCAGGGACAGCGGAATCCCGCGTTCGGCCGCCTGCGCGGTCTTCCCCAGCAGGAGGGCGACCAGCGCGGGCTCGGCCACCGCTTGGGTCATCCGGTCGATGAGGTGCTGGGACAGCTCGAACTCGGTCGTCGCCAGCCGGATCGCCTCGTCGGGCCGGCCCATCTCCACGAGGGCGACGATCGTGTGCAACCGGTTGGCGGCCTCGTGCGCCTGCGATCGGAGGGCCTCGGCGAACCGCGTCATCGAGTCGAGCTCGCCCATAGCATCCGAGAGTTCGGTGCGGTCGCGGATGGTGACCACCGACGACGCGCGTCGACCGGCCACCGGGGAACGACTCACCAGCAGCACCCGGCCGCGGTCGGCGTAGGTCACGTCCGTCTCCTCGTCGCCGTCGGTGAGGAAGGCGGGCAGGTCCGCGGGGTCCGTGTCTGGTCCGATCTCGAGCAGGCGCTGCGCCTCGGAGTTGACGAGTGCCGGTCGCCCGTCCTCCACAACGACCAATCCTTCGCGCACGGAACGCAACACGGCGTCGTGGTGGTCGTACATCAGCCGTAACTCGTCGGGCGCGAGTCCACCGGTCTGCCGCAGCAACCGGCGCCGGATCCACCACACGCCGCCGACGGCGGTGAGCAGTGCCGCGAACGCGGCTAGGGCGATCATCGGCAGCTGGCCACGCCACGCCGACGTCAGCGAGCGCTGGGTGATCCCGGCGGCGACCATCCCCACCACCCGGCCGTCGCCATCACGGACGGGGACGATCGTCCGGATCGACGGGCCCAGCGTGCCGGTGTAGTTCTCGGTCATGGTCTGCCCGCGCAGGGCCGCGTCGATGCTCCCCAGATACGGTTCGCCGATTCGCGCCGGGTCGGTGTGGGTGTAGCGGGTCCGGTCGGGCGCCAGCACGGTGATGAACGCGATCCCGGTTGCCGCGCGCACCCGCTCGGTGACCGGCTGCAGCACCGCGCTGGGATCCGGAGATGTGAGGGCGGCGACGGTCGACGGCGACTCCGCCAGGCTGACCGCCACCGCTGTCACCTCGGCCCTCGCCGCGCGGTTCGCGTCGATGCGGGCGTCGACGGCCGCCAGAACGCTCTCGGCGACGACGACCACCGCGAAGACCGCCAATGCGAGCGCGGCGACCTGTCCGGCGAGCGTGCGCGGGTACCACCGCATCCCTGCCGACCTCGTTCCTGTCCGAAGTGATGACTCCGGACGTGCTGGGGGTGAACGTAATGAACACAATCGTGACCCGCGTCACCACATCGGCCCACAATCCTAATCACTGTTGTCCGAGGTGTACGAGGAGAGAATCACCGATGAACATTCGAGGCAGGTCCGGCGACTCACCGGCCGGGGACGGTTCCGATCCCATCGTGACCACGCCTGACGATATGGCCGACACGCCATCGAAGGCCAAGCGCGACCGCACCCATTGGCTGTACATCGGTGTCATCATCGCGGTGATCGCGGGCGTCGTGGTCGGGCTCGTCGCGCCGGGCGTCGGCAAAGACCTCGGAGTGCTGGGGACCATGTTCGTCAGCCTCATCAAGATGATGATCGCCCCGGTCATCTTCTGCACGATCGTGTTGGGCATCGGCTCGGTTCGCAAGGCGGCGACGGTCGGCAAGGTCGGCGGACTCGCGTTCGTCTACTTCCTGGCGATGTCGACGGTTGCGCTGGCGATCGGCCTGGTCGTCGGCAACATCATCCAGCCGGGCGACGGACTGAACATCGATTCGGTGTCGGGCAAGGGCCAGGAACTCGCCGAGGACGCACACGAGTCCGGCGGAACCCTCGACTTTATCCAGGGCATCATCCCGGAATCGATGTTGTCCGCGCTGACCGCGGGCAGCGTCCTGCAGGCGTTGTTCGTCGCGCTGCTCGTGGGGTTCGCGATCCAGGCGATGGGCCGCACCGGCGAACCGATCCTCACCGCGGTCTCCTACTTCCAGAAACTCGTCTTCAAGGTGCTCACCATGGTGCTCTGGGTGGCCCCGATCGGCGCGTTCGGCGCCATCGCCAGCGTCGTGGGACAGACAGGCTGGGCCGCGGTCCAGCAGCTGCTGACGCTGATGCTCGCGTTCTATCTGACCTGCCTGGTGTTCGTGTTCGGCGTGCTCGGAGTGCTGCTGCGCACCGTGTCGGGCGTCTCGATCTTCAAACTCGTCAAGTACCTCACCCGCGAGTACATCCTGATCTTCGCGACGTCGTCCTCGGAGTCCGCGCTGCCTCGCCTGATCGCGAAGATGGAGCACCTCGGCGTGGAGAAGACCACTGTCGGCGTCGTGGTGCCGACCGGGTACTCGTTCAACCTCGACGGCACCGCCATCTACCTCACGATGGCGTCGATCTTCATCGCCGACGCGATGGGCGACCCGCTGTCGATCGGTGAGCAGATCGGCCTGCTCGCGTTCATGATCATCGCGTCCAAGGGCGCCGCCGGCGTCAGCGGTGCGGGATTGGCCACCCTCGCCGGCGGACTCCAGGCCCATCGTCCCGACATGCTCGACGGCGTCGGCCTCATCGTCGGCATCGACCGGTTCATGTCGGAGGCCCGCGCGGTCACCAACTTCTCCGGCAACGCGGTCGCGACGCTGCTCGTCGGCTCGTGGACCAGCACCATCGACAAGCAGCGCGTCGACGACGTGCTGTCCGGCCGGGATCCGTTCGTCGAGAGCAACATGGTCGACGACGAGCTCGACGACGTCACCACCGCTCGCGGAGCCCACGAGAAGGTCCTCACCCACTGACGACCGGCGACGAAGGCCGCCCCACCGGAATGGTGGGGCGGCCTTCGTGTATCTGGGTGTGCGAGCGATCAGCCGCCGGCGGCGGCGGTGGCCATCACGCGCAGCGAGGCGATCAGCCCGTCGATCAGGTTGCCCTGACGGAAGCCGGTGACCGCGGCGGTGACACCGAGAGCCGCGACGCGATCGTTCACGCGGGTGGACACCTTGTTGCCGGAGACGATGACCACGTCACGCGAGTTCGGAGAGACGGCGATGAGGGTGCCGTACGCGGGCTCGGGCGATTTCGCGAGGATCGCACGGGCGCTGGTCTCCAGCTCACCGTCGAGGTCGCCGATGTAGACCGAGAAGCGCACGAGGGCCTTCTCGCTGGCGGCCTTGAGCGTCTCGTCGAGCGCGATCAGATCCTTCTTGCTGAACGGCGGCGTCGTCGGAGCGTCGGCCGGGTAGCGTGCCGCGGAAATGCGACCGCTGTTGGTGAAGACGGCGCCCAGCGGCAGTTCGGCGGCCGACCGGGCCGCGACCTCGGCGCTCACATTTGCGTGCGTAACCTCACCATTTGCCACTGGCCGAGCTCCCATCGACGTCGCCGGGTTCCGCATGCCGCGGAAGTGCCATCGGTTCGATGTCGGTGGCACTGAAGAGAAGCGGTGCGTGTTCCCACTGCTGGTCGAGGGTGTATTCCTCGACCTTCGGGTACTTGACCCCGGAGGAGAACACCATCGCGACAACACAGAGCAGAACAGCAAGCACCGTGAGAATCGTGACTGGCACTCCGATGGGGACGATCAGGCTGTCGACGTCCATGTCACCCTTTCGATGGTCGCGCCGGACCCGCCCGGTTGTCGGCGCAGGTCATCGTTGATCAATCTAACCCACTGGCCGCCGCCCGGCCCACGGGGGCCTACAGCGCGTCGTAGACGTGTGAGGCGACCCCGTGCGACCGGATCATGCCCCTCACGCGGCGCCGGCATCGAGGTACTGCAGCCACGCCGGATCGATGTCCTTGATGGTGGCCAGCACACGCCAGTGCCTGCCCTTCGGCACGGTCGGAACCGTCCGCAGCGTCCACCCCAGCTCCCCGAGCAGACGATCCGCCTTCCGGTGATTGCACGAGGCACAGCACGCCACGCAGTTCTCCCAGGTGTGCGTCCCGCCCCGACTCCGCGGGACCACGTGGTCGATCGTCGTCGCCCGTGCACCGCAGTAGCCGCACCCGTTCAGGTCACGACGCATCAGAGCGGCCCGGGTCATCGGCACGGTCGCCCGGTACGGCACGTGGACGTATCTGCGGAGGCGGATCACGGTCGGAACCGGGACCGCACCACCCACGGAGTGCACCGCCTCGCCCTGTTCGTCGGCGTGCACCAGATCGGCGCGATCACGGAGGATGAGGACGACCGCACGCCGGACCGTCACGGCCGTCAGCGGCTCGTACGTGGCGTTGAGGAGCAGCACCCGGCGGCGTGTCCAGGCCCCGGCGCCGGGAGCGGGACGGATCTGCCCGCGTCCCGTCTTCGCGTGTGATCTGTGCGTCATCTCGCCTCCCGCCACCCCGCCGAGCACAAGTCCACCACGGTGGCGGTCCCCGCGACAGCTGTTTCACGGTGTCCGGCCAGCTCACGGGGCCGACCCGGCGTCGACGTTGAGACACCGCGCCCGGGTGAGGACAATGGCGAGGGTGACTGGCGAACCCAACACATCCCCTCCGACCGCACCGGCGCCGGCAACCCCCGCGCGGACCTTCTACGACGAGGTCGGCGGTGCCGAGACGTTCCGGCGACTCACGGCTGTGTTCTATCGCGAGGTGGCGCGCGACGAGGTGCTGCGCCCGCTGTATCCCGAGGAGGACCTGGGTCCGGCCGAGCGTCGGATGCGGATGTTCCTCGAACAGTACTGGGGCGGCCCGCGAACCTACTCCGATGAGCGCGGCCACCCCCGACTCCGCATGCGTCACAACCCCTTCCGCGTCGGGCCGATCGAGCGGGACGCGTGGCTGCGCTGTATGCACACCGCGATCGCCTCCATCGACGACGACACCCTCGACGCCCCGCACCGCCAGGCGCTGATCGACTACATGGAGATGGCGGCGCAATCGATGATGAATTCACCCATCTGAGAGCGTTTTCTCTCCCGACACGCCGCCCGACTCGCCGACTGACCTGGATTTCTCCGAGAAAACTCAGGTAGGGCACAATGACCACGGTGAGCGATGAGACACCAGAGGTCGTCCCCGCCGAGCCATCCGACGGGGGTCAGCCCGACGACGGCGCGATCGAGTCCGACGTCGATGCGGTCGAGGAGCCGGCTGCCGGCGAGGCCGTCGTCGCCGCCGACACATCCGTCGCACCACCCGTTGTCTCGCAGCTGGATCCGGCCGACACCACGTGGTGGAAGTCCGCGGTGTTCTATCAGATCTATCCGCGCTCGTTCTCCGATGTCAGCGGTGACGGCGTCGGCGATCTCGCCGGTGTCATCGACAAACTCGGCTATCTCGAACTCCTCGGGATCGATGCGATCTGGCTCAGTCCGATCATGGCCTCTCCCATGGCAGATCACGGTTACGACGTCTCCGATCCCCGGGACGTCGATCCCCTCTTCGGCGACCTCGACGTCTTCGACGAGCTCATCGCCGAGGCCCACGAACGCGACATCCGGGTGACGATGGACCTCGTCCCCAACCACACGAGTGATCAGCACGAGTGGTTCCAGGCCGCGCTGGCCGCGGCCCCCGGCAGTCCCGAACGCGAGCGGTACATCTTCCGGGACGGCCTCGGTGACGACGGCGACGAGCCGCCGAACAACTGGCACAGCATCTTCGGCGGACCCGCCTGGACCCGGGTCACCGAGGCCGACGGCTCGCCGGGACAGTGGTACCTGCACATCTTCGCCAAGGAGCAGCCGGACCTGAACTGGGAGAACCCGGACGTCTTCGCCGATCTCGAGAAGACGCTGCGTTTCTGGCTCGATCGGGGTGTGGACGGCTTCCGCATCGACGTCGCGCACGGCATGGCCAAACCCGCGGACCTGCCCGACATGGACCTGTCGGAGACCAAATTGCTGCAGAACTCCGACGACGACCCGCGGTTTAACAACTATGCGGTGCACGAGATCCACCGCAAGATCCGCAAGGTCCTCGACGAGTACCCCGGGGCCGCCAACGTCGGTGAGATCTGGGTCAGCGACAACGAGCGATTCGCCGAGTACCTGCGTCCCGACGAACTGCACCTCGGGTTCAACTTCCGGCTCGCCAAGGCGCCGTTCGAATCCGGTGCGATCAGGGAGGCCATCGAGAACTCACTCGACGCGGTGTTGTCGGTGTCGGGTACTCCGACGTGGACGCTGTCCAATCACGATGTCGCCCGCGAGGTCACGCGATACGCCGTCGCCGACCCGGAGACCGGGGCACTCGACCTCGAGCGCGGCACGAGGCGCGCACGAGCGATGCTCGTCGTCGAAATGGCCCTGCCCGGAACGGTTTTCCTCTACAACGGGAGCGAACTGGGACTGCCGAACGTCGACGACCTGCCCGACGACGCACTCCAGGACCCGGTGTGGGAACGGTCCGGACGCACCGAACGCGGGCGGGACGGCTGCCGCGTCCCGATCCCCTGGGAGGGGACCGAGCCGCCCTTCGGATTCAGTGCGACGTCCGAGACCTGGCTGCCGATCCCGGATTCGTGGCGCGCGCTCACTGTCGAAGCCCAGCTCGAGGACGTGGGGTCGATGCTGTCGCTGTACCGCGCAGCCATCGACCTGAGGGTGACCCGTCCGGAGTTCACCGGCGAGCACCTCGAGTGGTACGGCGCGCCGGAGGGATGCCTGGCGTTCCGTCGTTCCGAGGGTCAGCTGGTCTGTGCGCTGAACGCCGGCGATGAGCCGGTGCCCCTTCCGCCCGGCGAATTGCTGCTCGTCAGTTCACCTCTCGTCGACGGGATGCTGGCGCCGGACGCAGCTGCCTGGCTGGTGTGACCGGCTCACACCACTAGTTCAGGACGGTCACCGCGAGATCGCGGTGCCGGCGCTGGTACACCGAGCCGAAGCGTGCATCGATCCGAATCCACGCCGCCGACATCCGGATTCGTACCGGTTCGTCGGCTGCGATCGCCCCGGTGTCGGAGGTCTCGGTGACCGCTCGTCCGTCCGCGTCGCGGATGAATCCCATGCCGGTCAGGGCGAAGACCGATCGCATGCTCACCGCGGCCCGCAGCGCACCCTCCTCCGACGTGACCTCGAGGACATCCTGATCGAGCAGACCCGTTGCGGGACCGTGCCCGCTCCCCTCCTCGCGCGCCACCCGGGCGCCTTCCCGGGACAGTTCGACCACGCTGCGGGCGGGTACGTCGTCGATGTGCCGGAACCCGACCGCAGCGGGAAGCGCTCCGCGCCAGGCACTGTCGAGTGAGAAGCCGGGATCGACCGCGGTGCCCGGGCCGGCCGATTCGACGGTCGCACGCAGTGTCGAAGCGTCGCACACGATGTCGGTCGGCGCGATTCGTCCGGTCACCGACCGGGTGGCGAGGACGTCGAACCCGGTATGTGCCCACAAGGCCACCAGACCGTCCGAACGCGCGACCACCCGGACGACGGCGGCATCGTCGAGACGTACTGCGTGCGAGAGGAACGCGAGGGCGTTCGATCGGTCCGAGGACGCGAACTCGATGAACCGCTCCATCAACTCGGCCCGCCGCGTGTGGCCGATTCCCCCACAGGGCGGCGGAATCCGGCGAGGTAGACCTTCTGTTCCGGGGTGAGCCGGGCGATGCGCTGGGCCGCCACGTCGAAGGCGACGAGCTGTGTGCTGGCGACCACGGCGGGGCGAGAGGCGGGGTCGGCACCCGCCGCGCGCACTTCGTAGCCGACGGTGAAGTCGACGGCCCGCAGGCGTTCGACGAACATGGTGACCTCGATCGGTCCCTCGGAATGACGCAGCTGCGCTTGATATCTCACGTGTAGGTCGGCGACGAGGCAGCCGTCGCGCAGGGGCGCGGTCGGTCGGCCGTCGTAGAAGAGCCAGGGAATGCGCGCCTCTTCGAGCAACGTCACCATCCGGGCGTGGTTGATGTGCGCGTAGACATCCATGTCCGACCAGCGCACCGGCACCTTGACCAGGTATCCGTCAGCGGTCGTGGTCCCGGCGTCCTCGTTGAGCACGTGCGTCATCCCCTGTCAGATCGGTGTCGGCGGGCGGCCAGCGCGGCCACCCCGGCCCAACCCTACGCACTACCCGACCCGGTCAAGCAGGCGCGATCTCCACCGGCAGACCGTTGAGGACGACGGTCCCCGAGAGCGGGTCCAGCAGGGCGCCGTCGTTCAGGTCGTTCACGTTCACACCCGGCTCGGCGGCAGCGACGCCCAGTCTGATGCCGTCGACATCATGACCCCACCCGTGCGGCAGCGACGCGACCCCGGGCCGGATGTCGGTGGTGATCTCGACGGGAACGGTCAGCGAACCGCCCGCACCACGGACCTTGGCGACGTCGGAGATGCCGAGTCGGTCGGCATCGTCGGGATGCATGAGCAGGGTGCAGCGATTGGTACCGCCGGTGAGGGCCGGGAGATTGTGCATCCAGCTGTTGTTCGACCGCAGGTGGCGGCGGCCGACCAGCAGCAGGCTGCCGTCGGCGGCCGGCGCCGGGTCGCCCCCGGCGTCCACCGCTGCGCTCAGGCGTGCGAGGTCGCCGATGAGCGGGTCGGGAGCGAGTTCGATCTTGCCGGATGCCGTGCGGAGCACCCCGGGCAGGCGCGGCCGCATCGGCCCCAGTTCGATGCCGTGCGGCGCGGCCAGCACATCCGCGAACGTGAGGCCGTTGCGCGCGCCGAAGGCGTCGCCGTACGCCCCGAGGCGGAACAGCATGTCCAGCCGACGCTGGTGCCCGGGCGCGTCGGGCAACCTCGCGACGAGCGAGGCGACGTCACGGCCGGCGACGGGCGAATAGGGGTCGGTGACCTCCTTCGACAGAGTCGCCGCGATGACCTGTTCGTCGACGAGCCCCGGGTCGGCGTCGACCCCGGCCCCGGACAGGCCCATGATCAGCCGGCACACGATCTCGATCTCGTCGGGACGGCCTGCCGGCAGCGGTAACACGGGCGGCGAGTAGCGGGCGGTGGCCCGGACCGCCAGGTTGTTCAGGATGGCATCGAAATGCGGACTCTGCGACGGGCGCGGCGGCGGCAGCACGACGTGTGCGTGCCGCGTCGTCTCGTTCAGATAGGGGTCGACGCAGACCACGAACTGTGCGTCGTCGAGTGCGCGTCCCAGTCGTGCGCCGTTCGGCGCGGACAGGACGGGGTTACCCGACACCGTCACCAGCGCCCGCAACCGCCCCTCGCCGGGCGTCTCGAACTCCTCGGCCATCGCGACGGCGGGGAGCTCACCGCCGACCTCCGCGTGACCGGAAACCCGGCTGCGCCACCGCCCGGTACGGAACCCCCGGCCCGCACGGGCCGGGCGGGGCGACGGAGCGGTCGGTGCGCGCGGGAACATCACTCCCCCGGGCCGGTCGAAGTTGCCGGTGAGGATGTTCACCACGTCGATGAGCCAACTGCCGATGGTCCCGAATTGCACTGTGGTGGTGCCCATCCGGCCGTAGACGGCGGCCGATTCCGACGCGGCGATCGACCGGGCGAGAGCCCGGATGTCGGCGGCCGCCACACCACAGAACGAGGCGACCCGTTCGGGAGTGAAACCGCTCAGCTCGTCGCGCAGCGCCTCCACGCCGGTGACATGCGCGGCGATCCCGCCGAGGTCGTCGGCGACGAGATCCTCGTCGAACAGGCACTGCACCACCGCGCACAGCAGCGCCGCATCCGTCCCGGGCCGCGGCGCGATGTGGGTGTCCGCCAGCTTCGCCGTGCGGGTGCGAGCAGGGTCGATGACGGTCAGGCGACCGCCCCGGCGGCGCAGCGCGGTCAGTTTCCCGGGGAAGTCGGCGGCGGTGGTCACACTGCCGTTGGAGACCACCGGGTTCGCTCCGATGATCACGAGATGATCGGTGCGGTCGAGGTCCGGGACGGCGAAGGTCCCCGCATGACCGACGAGGTAACCGGTGGCCGCCTGCTTCGGCATCTGGTCGAGGGTGCTGGCGCTGAACACGTTGCGGGTACCGAGTGCCCGGATGAGCAAGGGCGCGTACATCGTGCCGGCGACGGTGTGCGCGGACGGATTGCCGAGGTAGAAACCGATCGACTCGCCGCCGGAGGTCGAGATCACCTCGCGCAGCCCGTCGACCGCAGCGGTCAATGCTGTGTCCCAATCGGTTTCGACGAGCCGACCATCGCGCCGGATGAGCGGACGGTCGAGACGATCGGGATCGTTGTCGAGCTGGGCGAAACTCGCACCCTTCGGACACAGGTAGCCGGCACTGAACACGTCGTCGGCGTCACCGCGCGCGGCGGTGACGATCTCGCCGCCGGTCGTGCGGTCCCGGCCGATGGTGAGGGTCAGACCGCAGGTGGCCTCGCAGAGCGGGCAGATGCGCGGTGCGGTTCGGGTCATGTGCTCAGGCTAGGCGCTCGGCACACCTGACTGCGACGGATTCGACGACGGCAGCCGTCGCCTGCGCATCAGCGGATCACGCTCCGCAGCTGCCGGGCCGCGACGGAGAGCGTGGCCAGGTCCGCGGTCCCGGTCTCCTCGATCTCCCGGAGCACGCTACGTACCCGGCTCAGCCGGTTCGACCGCGAGGACTCCCACTCGGCGATCTTGTCGGCCGTGCTCTCCCCTGGTTCGCTGACCTCCAGGATCCGCAGGGTCAGCGCACGGAGCGCACCGTGCATGTCGTCACGCACTGCCAACCGGGCCAGCGCATGCCATCGATCGCCGAATTCGAGTCCCGACACCGCCGTGAGCAGCTGTTCGAGACCGAAGTGCTCCATCACCCCGAAGTAGAGGTCGCCGACCTCGCCGGCGTCCCGGTCGGCGATCTCGGCCGCGTCGATGATGTCGAGCAGACAGAAGCGGTGCAGGCTAGCCGCGACGGTGTGGGCGAGGTCCTCGGGAACGCCGTGCTCGATGTAGGTGTCGGCGCGCTCGGCGACATCGCGTGCCGAACTCGGCCCGTACCAGTCGTCGATGACCTCGGACAGTGCTGCCACCCGCTCGCCGTAGCGGGTGATCTCGGCGGCCATGGCCAATGGTTGCGGCCGGAAGGCGAGCAGCCACCGCGAGGCGCGGAACAGCAGACGGCGCGCGTACAGCATCATCTCGTCGACGGCCTCGACCGGAGCCGGTGCATGCCGGATGCCCTCGAACACCTCATTCATGCCGAAGACCTTGTTGGACACCACATACGCGCGGACGCCCTCCTCGGTACTGCAGCTGCTCCCCTCGCTCAACCGGAACAGGTGGGTCATCCCGGCGTGGTCGATCACGTCGTTGACGAGGGTCGTCGCCACGATCTGACGCCGCAACCGGTGTCCGCTGATCGCGTCGGAATGCTCGGTGCGCACCGCGTCCGGGAAATAGCGCGCGACGCGGGGTGCGAACACGTCGTTGTCGGGGAGGTCGGTGGCGAGCAGGTCGGATTTGGACTCGAGCTTGACGTGCGCCATGAGCGTCGCGAACTCGGGCGACGTGAGACCGCGGTGGAGCTCGCCGCCGACCCGCTTGCGCAGCTCGCGCGGCTCGGGCAGCGCCTCCAGGCGTAGGTCGACGCCCCGTTTGGCGGCGAGGTGTTCGAGCATGCGGGCGTGCACCTCCACCCGCAGCAGCTCGAATGTGCGGCAGAATCCGAGCTCGGAGTTCTGCGAGATGTTGTCGGCGAGAACGAGTTCGGCGACCTCGTCGGTCATCGACTCCAGCAGGGGGTCGCGTTCGTCGGCGTCGAGGCCGCCCGCCGAGACCGCCGCGTCGAGCAGGATCTTGATGTTCACCTCGTGGTCGGAACAGTCGACCCCGGCCGAGTTGTCGAGGGCGTCGGTGTTGATCCGGCCCCCGGCGAGGTCGAACTCGATGCGCCCGCGTTCGGTGACCCCGAGGTTGCCGCCCTCTCCGATCACCTTGGCACGCAACTCGTTTCCGTCGACTCGGATCGCGTCGTTGGACTTGTCGCCGACACTCGCATGTGATTCGGTCGACGCCTTCACGTAGGTCCCGATGCCGCCGTTCCACAGGAGGTCGACCGGAGCGAGCAGGATCGCGCGTATCAATTCGGGTGGTGAGAGTTCTGTCGTGCCGCCCTCGATGCCCAGCGCGTCCACCATCTCGGGGGTGATCGGGATCGACTTGCGGTCGCGCTCCCACACCCCGCCGCCGGCACTGATGAGGTCGGTGTCGTAGTCCGCCCACGACGACCGCGGGAGGCCGAACAACCGCTTCCGTTCGGTGAACGACGCCGCCGCCTCCGGATCGGGGTCGACGAAGATGTGCCGGTGATCGAACGCGGCGACGAGCCGGATGTGCTCGCTGAGCAGCATCCCGTTGCCGAACACGTCGCCGCTCATGTCGCCGATCCCGACGACGGTGAAGTCCTGCGACTGCGTGTCGGTCCCCATCTCGCGGAAATGCCGCTTGACCGACTCCCACGCGCCCCGGGCAGTGATACCCATGGCCTTGTGGTCGTATCCGGCCGACCCGCCGGAGGCGAAGGCGTCGCCGAGCCAGAACCCGTACGACTTCGACACGTCGTTGGCGATGTCGGAGAACGAGGCGGTGCCCTTGTCGGCCGCCACCACCAGGTAGGTGTCGTCGGAGTCGAGCCGGACGACCCCGCGGGCGGGGATGACCTCCCCGGTCGCGAGGTCGATGTTGTCGGTCACGTCGAGCAGGCCGGCGATGAACTGCCGGTAGCACGCGATCCCTTCCTCCCGCTGCGCCTCCCGGTCCCGCGCGGCGTCACCGGTCGGCGGCGGCGGCCGTTTGACCACGAAACCGCCCTTGGCGCCGAGCGGCACGATCACCGCGTTCTTCACCGCCTGCGCCTTGACCAGGCCGAGGATCTCGGTGCGGAAATCCTCCCGGCGGTCCGACCATCGCAGACCGCCACGGGCGACCGAGCCGAATCGGAGGTGCACCCCCTCCACGCGCGGTGAGTAGACGAAGATCTCGTGCAGCGGACGGGGTTCAGGGGTCTGCGGGATGTCGCGCGGACGGAGTTTGAACGAGATGACCGGACAGTGATCGGAGTCCGACGACCCGCCGTCGACGAAGTAGTTCGTGCGGTCGGTCGCCGACAGCACCGCCGCGAACGCGGAGACGATGCGGTCGGCGTCGAGGCTCAAGACGAGTCCGATCTCCTCGTCGAGCTTGTCGCGTACCCGCTTTCGGCGCTCTTCGTCGGCGGTGTCGGGATCGAACGACGCGACGAACAGGTCGACGAGGCCGCGGGTGATGGCGAGGTGTTGGCCGAGGACGCTGGCGACGTGGGCCGAACTGTACGAGAACCCGCATTGGCGCAGGTACTGCCCGTAGGCGCGCAGCATCGCCGCCGACCGCCAGTCCAGGCCCGACCTGATGACGAGTTCGTTGTAGGCGTCGACGTCCGCACCGGCGAGCCAGATCCGGCGGAACGCCTCGGTGAACCGATCGGCGAGGTCGTCGGTGTGGTCGAGGTCGACGGTCATCCCGGCCGCGAGTTGGACGCTGAATTCGTAGGCCCAGCAGACGGTGTCGTCGAGCCGATGGATCTCGTACGGGTGCTCCTCGAGGACATCGAGACCGAGACTGTGCAACACCGGCAGGACATCGGTCAGTGTCGCCGACGCACCGCAGAGGTACAGCGTGAAGATCCACCGGTCCGGCTCGCGCCCGTCGGTCGCCGTCTCGGCGGCGTCGAGGGTCACGTCGATCTCACCCGGTTCCAGACCGACGACGCGGATGAGGTCGGCGAGGGCCGCATGCGGCTCGCGGAGCTCCTTGTAGTCCTCCGACAACGAGGACAACTGGCGCAGCAGCACGTCCGGGCCGCCGTCGAGTGCCGGGATGTCTTCTGCGACAGCCAGTTCGCGCACCCGCTCGTCCCAACCGCGGATGGCGGCGACCAGCGCCGCCTGCACGCGTGCGTGGGCCGGTGATCCGGTGTCGACCGAGCCGAGTTCGGCCGCCGTCGTCGGGTCGATACAGACCAGCACCTGCAACAGTGCCAACGGCATCTCGCTGACACGCGCCGTGTACTCCAGCCCGGTCCCGTCCACCTCGGCGACGAGCGCGCGCTCGAGGGCGAGACGGGTGGACGTGTTGTAGCGGTCCCGGGGCAGGTAGATGAGGGCGACGGCGGTGCGTCCGTCGAAGTTGGTGCGCAGGAACAGCCGCAGCGACCGCGTCGCCACCGCGTCCAGCATCTCGGTCAGGCGGCGTTCGAGCTCGTCCTCGGTGGACGAGAACATCTCCACCAGCGGATAGTTCTGCAGCAGCTCGATCATGGACTGACCGGCGAAGGAATCCTCCTCGACGCCCGCCTGCGCGAGGACGTCGTGCACCTTGGCGCGCAGGACCGGGACGTCGAGCACCGCCTGATGATTGCCGGCGGAGGTGAGGGTACCCAGGAAACGATGCTCGCCGTCGTGTTCGCCATTCGCATCGAACGTCGGAACCTGCACGAGCACAGGGAAATTGGTGCGCTGGATGCCGGTCGCCACGAACACCCGGCTGACCCGCGGGACCAGCGGACGATCAGTCACCGACGGGAAGTCGCGGCTGATGGAGTCGGTTCGCCACACACCGAGACGGTCGGCGTCCCCGGCGGGCCCGTCCCCGCCCACCCGCACATGGCCCAGCGGGTGGAAGTGGTTGCCGGCGAACCACTCGAGCAGTGCGGCGTACTCACCACGGTCGGCGTCGGAGACTCCGGCCCCCGGCAGCGGCGCCTCGGCCATCCCGGCGGCGCACTCGGCCATCCGAGAGCGCATCGCCGACGCATCGGCGTCGACGTCGATGACCCGCGAGACGACCTCGCGGAGGTCGTCGCGCAGCGGTTCAGGACCGATGCCCGGGTGACGTGCGAGGCCGCAGACCGCGATCCAGGACTCCGGGGTCGTCTCGCCGGAGTCGACGGCGACGAGTGTGCCGTCGGGGTCCCGCTGAACGGGTATCACCGGGTGGTCCATGCGATCGACGGTGAGGTCGTGCGCCTCGACCGTGGCCAGGACGGCTTCGACGAGCATCGGCATGTCGTCGTTGACGACGAGGATCTCGACGGTGCCGCCCTCGCCCGCGGTCACCCCGACGAGCGCCTCTCCGCGGCGGCGGACCCGCGCGTCATCGAGATGTCTGCGCACCCGGTCGGCGGCCGACTCACCTGCCGACCCGTCGGTCCGCGACCTGAAGTAGTGGTCCACCGCGTCCGGAACGAGTGACGTCACATCTGCCGATGCTAGTCACCCGCGCCGGGCGGAACCGGGATTAATCGCGAGTCAGTTTGCGGTGCGTGACCCGGTGCGGGCGGGCGGCGTCGGCGCCGAGGCGATCGACCTTGTTGGCCTCGTAGGCCTCGAAGTTGCCCTCGAACCAGAACCACTGCCCCTCTTCGACGTTGCCCTCCCACGCCAGGATGTGGGTACAGGTGCGGTCGAGGAACCAGCGGTCGTGGCTGATGACCACGGCACACCCGGGGAACTGCTCCAGCGCGTTCTCCAGCGAGCCCAGGGTCTCGACGTCGAGGTCGTTGGTCGGCTCGTCGAGAAGGATCAGGTTGCCGCCCTCTTTCAGGGTGAGCGCGAGGTTCAGGCGGTTGCGCTCACCACCGGAGAGCACCTCCGAGCGCTTCTGCTGGTCAGGGCCCTTGAACCCGAAGGCGCTGACGTAGGCGCGCGAGGGCATCTCGTTCTGGCCGACCTCGATGTAGTCGAGCCCGTCGGAGACGACCTCCCACACCGTCTTCTTGGGGTCGATGTTGGCGCGGCTCTGGTCGACGTAACTCAGCTTGACCGTCTCGCCGACCTTCACCGTGCCCGAATCGGGCTGCTCGAGGCCGACGATCGTCTTGAACAGGGTCGTCTTGCCGACGCCGTTCGGACCGATCACACCGACGATGCCGTTGCGCGGCAGGGTGAACGACAGGTCCTTGATGAGAACCCGGCCCTCGAAGCCCTTGTCCAGGTGCGAGACCTCGACCACGACGTCGCCCAGGCGCGGCGGCGTCGGGATCTGGATCTCCTCGAAGTCGAGCTTGCGGGTCTTCTCCGCTTCGGCCGCCATCTCCTCGTAGCGTGCGAGGCGGGCCTTGTTCTTGGTCTGGCGGGCCTTGGCGCCGGAGCGGACCCAGGCGAGCTCTTCCTTGAGCCGCTTCTGCAGCTTCTGGTCCTTCTTGCCCTGGACCTCGAGACGCTCGGCCTTCTTCTCCAGGTAGGTCGAGTAGTTGCCCTCGTAGGGGTGCAGCTTGCCGCGGTCGACCTCACAGATCCACTGCGCGACGTGATCGAGGAAGTACCGGTCGTGGGTCACGGCCAGCACTGCTCCCGAGTAGTTCGCGAGGAACTGCTCCAGCCACAGCACCGACTCGGCGTCGAGGTGGTTGGTCGGCTCGTCGAGCAGCAGGAGGTCGGGCTTCTGCAGCAGCAGTTTGCACAGTGCGACGCGGCGACGTTCACCACCGGACAGGTGGGTGACCGGCGAATCGGCCGGCGGGCAGCGCAGCGCATCCATCGCCTGCTCGAGCTGGGAGTCGAGGTCCCAGGCGTCGTTGTTGTCCAGGTCCTCCTGGAGCTTGCCCATCTCTTCCATCAGCTCGTCGGAGTAGTCCGTCGCGAGCTGTTCGGCGATCTCGTTGAAGCGGTCGAGCTTGACCTTGACCTCACCCATGCCCTCCTCGACGTTCTCCTTGACCGTCTTCTCCTCGTTGAGGGGCGGCTCCTGCAGGAGGATGCCGACGGTTGCGTCGGGGTCGAGGAACGCCTCGCCGTTCGACGGCTGGTCCAGGCCAGCCATGATCTTCAGGATCGACGACTTGCCCGCGCCGTTGGGTCCCACGACGCCGATCTTGGCGCCCGGGTAGAAGGACATGGTGACGTCGTCGAGGATGACCTTGTCGCCGTGCGCCTTGCGAACCTTCTTCATCGTGTAGATGAACTCAGCCACGTGAAAACTCCTTCGGACCTGCTCGATGCCGTGTGATCTGTCTGCCGCGGACGCGGGGGTGCGCGCGGGCGCACACACAATGGGGACCAGCCTAGTCGCCGTCGCATGCCGGGCGACGGTCCGGTGCGTCTGCGCCGGCTCGGTGAACCGTCTTTCCCGGGTTGACGCGCGGGTGGGCAGGTTTGCCGAGAGAATGGCGTGGGGACAGGAACGGGGGGAATGGGTGAGCGTCGTGCCGGTGCACGGCGGCGAGGCGATGGGAGCGGTCGATGGGTGCGGTACCCAGATGGACGATCATGTCCCTGGTCCTGGGTGTCGTGGTCGGGTCGATGGGCGTCGTCGCCTGCGAGCCGGCGCCGCGCGAGTGTCCGCCGACCATCTCACCCCTGCACGGCCCGGCCGGGGACTGCCTGCGGTTCGGTGTCAGCACCCCGAGCGGCCCGCTTCGCCAGGCCGAGGTCGCCGCGGTCACCGACCTCGTCGGGGTCCGGCCGACCGTCAACCTGTTCTTCGAGGACTTCACCGCAATCCCCCCGATCGCCGCACTCGACGCCGTGGTCGCCTCGGGTGCCGAACCGGTGGTCACCTGGGAGCCGTGGCGTCACCTCGGTGGTGACGATTACGACTGGGGCGCGTTCACGATGTCGTCGATCGTGGCCGGAGCCCACGACGACTACCTGTACCGCTGGGCCGACGAACTCGTCGCCTGGGGCGGGGTCGTCTACCTCCGGTTCGCGCATGAGCCGAACGGCGACTGGTACCCGTGGAGCCCGGCGGGCGGGACCTCCCCCGAGCTGTACATCGCCGCGTGGCGCCATGTCCACGACCTCTTCGCGTCCAAGAACGCGACCAACGTGAAGTGGGTGTGGGCCCCGAATATCCCCCTTTCCGACGACGCTCCGCTGTCGCGCTGGTACCCGGGTGACACCTACGTCGATGTCCTGGGGATCGACGGCTACAACTGGGGCGCGGTGCCCGGCCACCGATGGACTCCGCCGGCGGAGCTGTTCGCCGATTCGTTTGCACAGCTTCGTAACTTGTCCTCCGAGCAACCGATACTCGTCACAGAAGTCGGGTCGACAGAAGTCGGTGGTTCCAAAGCCGACTGGATCGCTGACCTGGTGACCTACCTCGACGACGCGGACGACGTCACCGGCTTCGTCTGGTTCGACCACGACAAAGAAGCGGACTGGAGACTGGGCAGCACGGCAACAGCGGGCGCCGCGATGGCGCGCGCACTCGAGAAAGCGGGACTGAGGTGACCCTGGTGGACGCGCACATCGATGCCGACATCGAAGAGGCACGACTGCATTCGATGCAGCAGTTGAACGTACTCGACTCGCCCCCGGAGGATCGGTTCGCGCAGATCACCCGGATGGCGAAAGCCGTGTTCGGCGTACCGATGTCGACGGTGTCGCTGCTCGACCGGGACCGGCAGTGGTTCAAGGCGGTCGACGGCATCGAGCTGCAGAACCTGCCGCGGGAACAGACGGTCTGCCAGGTGACGGTCGCGCGCGCCTATGACCACCCCGACGATCCGGCGCTGATCATCCCCGACGTGTCGAAGGTCCCGGCCTTCGCCGCGATCCCGCAGATCGCCGCCGACGACGGAATCCGCTTCTACGCGGGATATCCGCTGTACGGCCCCGGCGGACATCCCGTGGGGACCTTCTGTCTCTATGACACCCGGCCGCGGGAACTCACCACCGATCAGGAGGCGGCGTTCCGCGAGCTCGCCGCATGGGCGCAGCGGGAGATCGCGAACAGCGACGACCTGGAACGCGCGGCACTGGTGCAGCGTCAATTGCTGCCGCCGCCTCTCGGAGTCGTTCCCGGCTGGTCGATCGCGGCGATGTGCCTGCCCGCCTTCGCCGTCGGCGGCGATTTCTACGATCACTACCCATGGAGCGACGGCCTGGTGTTCACCGTCGCCGACGTCATGGGAAAGGGACTCGGCGCGGCGATCCTCACGGCGACGGTCCGGTCGGCGATCCGAGCCGCATCCCGCGCACTCGACGCCGCCGGACATGCCGCGGCCGACGCCGACCTCGCGAAGGTGGTCGAGACGGTGGCCGATCAGCTCGCCGACGACTTCGCCGGCACCGAGACGTTCGCGACCGCGTTCCATGCACGCCTGCACACCGACGAGGGTCAGCTCGAATACGTGGACGCCGGCCATGGCCTGTCGATCGTCCGCCGGGCCGCCGGAGATGTGGAATCGCTCCCCGGGGGCGGTCTGCCGATCGGCATCCTGCGCGACGACACCTGGGACGCTGCCCGGGTCCACCTCGGGCCCGGCGACATGGTCGTCATCACCTCCGACGGGCTGCTGGACCTCTTGCCGTCCGGTGACGAGTCGGACTTACGGGCACTCTTCGCCGACACCTCGACCCCGTCGGAGGTGTGCTCGATGGTGAGCGAACTGGTCGCCTCACGGCCGCCGATCGACGATGTGACCGTCGTGGCCATCCGTCGAGACGACGCGGGATGAGCGAGAGCGTCGAGGAGGCCACCCTCGCACGCACGGCCCCGTCGCCATGGCTGCGGCTGGTGATCGTCGCCGCCGCGATCCTGGGGATCAACTACATCGTGTGGCGCTGGCTGGCGTCGGTGAACTGGGACGCCTGGTGGATCGCGGTTCCCCTGGTCGTCGCCGAAACGTACAGCCTGATCGACTCATTGCTGTTCGGGCTGACGATGTGGCGACTGCAGCATCGCCCCGACCCGCCTCCCCCGCCCGAGGGCGCCACGGTCGACGTCTTCATCACCACCTACAACGAACCCCTGGATCTGGTCATGAAGACCGCCGTCGCGGCGAAGGCGATCACCTACCCGCACACCACCTGGATCCTCGACGACGGTGATCGAGCCGAGCTCGCCGAGGGCGCGGCCCAGGCAGGCATCGGGTACATCACGCGGTCGTCGAACTGGCTCGACAAGCCGCGGCACGCAAAGGCCGGCAACCTGAACAACGCCCTGATGCAGACCGACGGCGAGTTCCTCCTCATCCTCGACGCCGATCAGATCCCCGAACCGCAGATCCTCGACCGCACGCTCGGCTACTTCCACGACGACAAGATGGCCCTCGTCCAGACGCCGCAGTATTTCGTGAACGTGCCGCCCGGGGACCCGCTCGGCAGCCAGGCCCCGCTGTTCTACGGGCCGATCCAGCAGGGCAAGGACGGGTGGAACGCCGCCTTCTTCTGCGGGTCCAACGCCGTGCTCCGCAGGGAGGCGCTGATGCAGCTCGGCATCACCCAGTACGTCTCCGCCGTCTCCGACGGCATCGATCGCGCCCTGCGCACCGCACGTTCTGTCCTCAAGTCGACGCGTAAGCAGGTCGGCAAGGACAACCCCACCGCCTCGGCCGCGCTCGACGCCGTCGACGAGGCCGTCAAAGACGCCCGCGCGCAGCTGAAGAAGAAAGAGCCACTGGCCGAGATCACCTATCGCTTCCAGGCGCGCGTCGACGAGGCGGCACGCGGACTCGTCGACGCCGACGTCGAGGCCATGCGCGCCGACCTCGAGGCCATCGAGGCGCTCACCGAGCTGAGCGAGCAAGAAGCCGGTGCCGGCGCCGTCGACTACGACGCGCTCGCGGTCCTCGCCGAGCGCGAGTGGTCGCCGCTCGGTGCCATCGAGTCGATCCGCGCCATGGTCGCGGCGGTCGACGTCGGGCGATCCGACGAGGCCCAGCCCATGCTGCCCCTGGCCACCATCTCGGTGACCGAGGACATGGCGACCTGTATGCGGTTGCACGCCCTCGGCTGGAACTCCGCCTATCATCACGAGAATCTTGCCTTCGGCCTGGCGCCGGAGGACCTGAAAACCATGGTGACGCAACGGCTTAGGTGGGCGCAGGGCACGATCCAGGTGATGCTGCGGGAGAACCCGCTGGTACAGAAGGGCCTCACCCTCACCCAGCGACTCATGTACTGGGCGACGATGTGGAGCTACCTCGCCGGTTTCGCGGCCATCGCCTACATCGCGGCACCGGTGGTCTACCTGGTGCTGGGCATCCTGCCGGTCGAGGCCTACAGCTGGGACTTCTTCCTGCGGCTGATCCCGTTCCTGGTGGTCAACCAGATACTGTTCCTGGTGGTGGCACGAGGCACGCCGACGTGGCGCGGCCAGCAGTACAGCCTCGCTCTGTTCCCCGTCTGGATCAAGGCGTGCACCACCGCATTTCGCAACGTCTACATGAACCGTCCGCTCGGTTTCGCGGTGACCCCGAAGACCAAGCAGTCGCAGGATGCGTTGCCCTGGCACATCGTTCGGCCACAGCTGATCGCGATGGCGTTGCTCGTGGTGGCCTCGGTCATCGGTATCGTGCAGCTGTACCGGGGCGCCGTCTCCGTTCTCGGCGTCGGCGTGAACCTGTTCTGGGTAGTGTTCGATCTGGTGATCCTGAGCGTTGTCATCACCGCGGTGCGGTACCGCGGTCCCGATGAGGAAGGGCAGTGATGGCGAATTTCGCAACACGTAGCGTCGACGGCGGCGCCGTGGCGATCCGGCCCGAGGGCCGGCTCAACATGGTTGTCGCCCCGCGACTCCGAGACCAGTTGCACGAGTTGGTCGGGTCCGGTTCGGCCCGGATCGTCGTCGACTTGTCCGGCACCGACTTCATCGATTCCTCGGGCCTGGGCGCACTCGTCTCCGGGTTGAAGGTGGCACGCCAGGCCGGCGGCGACCTCCGGATCGCGGCCCCGACGCCGCAGGTGGTCACCGTCCTGGAGTTGACCAATCTCAATCGCGTTCTGCGCGTCCACCCGTCGGCCGACGACGCCTTCGACGGGGCCTGACGGGACCCGTCCCACTCACCCAGAGATCGAGGACCCGGCGATGACCGAGAACACCGCGACCCGCACCCTCGAGGAGATCACCTCGCTCGAGACCATGGACCACATCCACGCACTCCTCGCCGATCTCCTCGCGGAGTGCCCCATCGACGACATGGACGCGATGCAGTTCGAGCTCGCCGTGGCCGAGATCGGCGCCAACATCATCGAACACGCCGGGGACGGCGCAACCGTCACCCTGTGCCTCGAGCTGGAGGTCGCACCGGACCGGATCGAAGCCCGCTACTCCGACGACGGCAGTCCCGCCCGCGTCGATCTCGACGCCGTGAGCCTGCCCGACGACTTCGCCGAGCGTGGCCGCGGCCTGGCCATCGCGATCAACGTCCTCGACGAACTCGCCTATCGTCGTGCCGACGGCAAGAACCACTGGCGACTGGTCCGGAACCGTTCGGACTGAGTCGTAATCGGCTCAACCCCACGATCGTGCGTTCACGCCGCCGACTCGCGGGTCTCGGGCGCGGTTGCGACGACCGGCGCGTCGGCCGCGCGCCCCTGGGCGGGCGTGCCCCGATAAGTGACGACGCAGCGACTGAGGTCGAGTCCGACGGCCACGGCCGTCATCTCGAGATCGGAGCGACGTGAGCCGTCCGCCGACGGGTACTCGTTGGTCTTGATCTGACCGTGCGCGATCACCGGTCGACCCTTGGCGATCGCCAGGCCGACCCCGGTCAGCAGGCGCCGCCAGCAGCTGACCGTCAGGTACAACGTGGGTCCGTCCGACCACTCGCCGGTGTTCTTGTCGATCCGCCGCGAGGTGCACGCCACGCGGAAGGAGATCACGTCCTCCCCGGTGGTCGTCTGCCGCCGACGGGGATCGGACACTACGGTTCCGATGACGGTCGTGTACGTCTCAAACATGGTCGTCTCCTACGGTTGTCGGCCACGGGAAGGTGTGGCCGCACCAGCATCACCCGCAGCGGGGCCGTCAACCGTCGAGGCCGCACGACTGTGGAGAACTCGACGGGTTACCCACAGATCGCGATGCACCTGACGCTCGCCGCCCATACACTTCGCAGGGTGCGCATCCGAAGGCTCCTGGTAGGTCTCATCGCAGCGGCAACAATGCTGGTTGCCCCGCCCCTCGCAGGCGCTGCGCCGGTCGCTTCGCCGACATTGACCGGTCTGACCGAGGCGATCGCGGGCCGGCTCGCACTGGCCGACACCGTCGCCGCGACGAAATGGGCGTCCGGCGCGGCCATCGACGACCCAGCGCGCGAACAGGTGGTCCTCGACACCGTGTCGCAGCTGGCCACCGACCGCGGTCTCGACCCCGCCTACGTACGCGGTGTGTTCCGCGATCAGATCGAGGCTAGCAAGACCGTCCAACGCGGACTGTTTGCGCTGTGGCGGCTGCCCGGGCAGACTGCTCCACCTGCGACGTCCGATCTCGGTCCGGTCCGGACCGCGATCAACGAGTTCACCGTGGCCATCGTCGATGAGCTCGCCGCCGCAGGCGAACTCGTGACGAGCTTCCGGTGTCCCCCAGAGCTGATCACTGCGACCGGCCGCACCGCTGCCGATTTCGGCTTCGATCCCCTGCACACCGGCGCCTTGATCCAGGCCGGGTCGTCGGTCTGCACGGTGTCGACGGGGTCCGGCTGAGACCTGTTGCCGCTCAACCGCGCTTGTTGAGTTCCTTCAACATCTCGTTGTAGCTGCCGAGGTCCGCGTCGTGGTCGCGGTCCGCGTTGCGGTCGAAGCGTCGCGCCAGCTTCGTATCGCTGCGCTGCCACTGCACGAACAGCGCGAGCAGGACCACCACCAGGGGGATCTCGCCTGCGGCCCAGGCTATTCCGCCCCCGACACGTTGGTCGTCGAAGAGTCCGTAGTTCCACGGGAGATTGAGCCCGCGGTAGTAGGTCTCGGCGATGACCGCGGTCGTCATCATGAGGGCGATGCCGAAGAACGCGTGGAACGGAATCGAGGCCATCACGAGGCCCAGCTTTGCCACGGGTGACACCTGACGCGGGGCCGGGTCGATGCCGATCACCAGCCAGTAGAAGAGGTAGCCGCTGATCAGGAAGTGCAGATTCATCAACAGGTGCGCCGCGTGGTACTGGACCACGGACTCGTACAGACCGCCGAGATAGAGAACGTAGAAGCTGCCGACGAACATGACCGCGGCGATCAGCGGATGCGTCAGGATCCGGGACGGCGCCGAGTGCACGCCCAGCTGAATCCACTCGCGCGGGCCCGGCGGATTGCCCCGACCGGCCGGCGGCAGTGCCCGCAGGGCGAGCGTGACCGGGCCACCGAGCACCAGCAGGACCGGCACCATCATCGACAGCAGCATGTGCGCGATCATGTGGATGCTGAACATCGCCGGGGCGTAGCGGCCCAATCCCGATGACGTCGCCAGCAACAGCAGCAGACACCCGAGGAGCCACGCGACGGTGCGACCGACCGGCCAGGCATCACCCCGGCGCCTCAGGCGGATGACTCCCCGGAGATACACGACGGCGAGCACGATCGCCGCGAGCCCGAAGATCAGGTCGAAGCGCCACTCGGTGAGAAGGCGGACGAACGTCGGCGGCCCGTCGAGGTCGTAACCGATCGCGTTCTCGGTCGCCGAGATCTGGGTGGTGTCCACGAGTGGAGGCGGCGTACGGCTCAGGCCGACGGCCAGGCCGAAGGTCGCGGCGAACACGGCGAGTTCGACCAGTCCGAAGCGGACGAACAGCGACGGCTTGTCGTCGGCGTCCAGTTGGGCGATGGTGACACGACGATGCCACGCGCCGAGTCCGCCGAGCACAACCGGGGCCACCACCTTGGCCACGACCAGACGGCCGTAGGTGTCGGTGAACAGGTCGCCGAGCGGCACCCGCACCAGGGCGTTGACGACACCGCTGGCCCCCACGACGAGGATGCACCAGAACGCGACGCGCGAGAACCGGCGCACCGCCAGGGCACGCCATCGTCCGTCGGCGAGGGCGTAGACCACGACCGCGGCGAGACCGCCGAGCCACAGGGTCGCGCCGATGATGTGCAGAATCAGGCTGTTGGTGGCGACGTCGTGGTTGCCACCCGACGAGGAGTGGCCCGCGAGCGCGGACGGCATCAGGCTGAACACGGAGAACGCGATGACCGCGATGGTCGGACCCCAGTGCAGGGTCATCCGGGCGATGATGGCCGCGACCAGTGCGAACACCGCGGTCCAGAACCAGGTGCGCACCTCCGCGACCTGGCCGTAGGCGGTCAGCAGGTTCGCCGGGCGGATCGCCTCCGCCAGCGGCGCCCCACTGACCTCCGACGCCGAGAACGGCATCAACAGCAGAGCGGAGACCGACCACGTCAGCGCGCTCGCCGCCGCGATCCGGATGGCGCGGTAACCCCCGACGTCGAGGACGCCGCTCGCCTGGGGCGGCACGAAGAACGCGGCGAACACGGCCGACCCGAGCGCGATCGCCGCGGCGAACTCGCCGATCGCGGTCAGAGCAGGTGCGCCGTAGGTGGTCAGCGGCCCCGGATCGGGCACACCGGTCAACCGGAGCGCCGACGCCGCGGAGATCGCGGTGACGGCGACGGCGACGATCGCGGCGAGCCAACCCGATGCCCACAGGATCGCGGTGACGACGCCGCGCGGTTCGTTCATCGCGTCGCGATGCTGCTCCGCGGAGGCGGGCGTCGACGTGCGGGTCATCCTCCAACTGTAGGACCGGCCACTGACGTGATCCCAATTCGACGTGGCCCGCCGTGGCGCACGGCATAGCGATGACGGTGTCGTAGACTCTCTCTGCCCGGCCGCTCGTGCGCCACGTCACGCTCGCCGGTCAGCCTCCGTAGCTCAGGTGGATAGAGCAAGGGCCTTCTAATCCCTAGGTCGCAGGTTCGAGTCCTGCCGGGGGCACGTCATGTGCCTGTCGCCGACCGCTCGAAGTGGATCGGGAACCGTTCGGGGCACGCCGTGCGTCATAGTCCTGCCCCACACCTCGGTGGGTCGCGACTCCCTGGAGGATCATGACGCTCCCCCGCTCTCTGTCCGGTTTTCCGCCCCTCTCATCTGGTCGACGAGACCAGAAGGGTTCAGAAGCATCGCTGTTCGGTGTCGATCCCGCCGAGGTCGAGGGCATCGCGCGCACCTGGCGGGCCGCCGCGATCGCGATCCACGCCGCGGATGTCGAGGCCGTCGGAGCGGCGCTCGGACCCTCGAGTCGCGTCGTGCGTGCCCTCGCCGCCACGATCGGACCCGCACGGCTGGCGGTGGACTCCATCGGTGAACGCCTGATGACGATGAGCCAGATGCTGCGAGCGTTCGACGCGACGACGGCAGACGCCGACGCGCGGTCGGGCACCCGGTTCCGCTCGCTTCGGAACCGCTGATGCGACCCACCCTCTCGCAGTTGCGCGCGTGGGATCCGCAGTCGATCGCCGCCGCCGGGTCCGCTGCCTCGACGCTCGCCGAGCGCATCGACACCGGCATCGGTCGGGCGGTGCGTGCCTTCGACGACGCCTCGGGGTGGTCGGGCGGCACGCACGATGCTGCGCACCAAGCCATCTGGGCGGAACACGATCATGCCGGCGAGGTCCGCAACGTGGTGCAGATGATCGCCGACGAGGCCACCGATGCCGCCGCCGACCTCGGCTACGCCCGCGACTTCGCACTTGGTGTCGTCCGGGGCGCCGAGGGGCTGGGCTTCACCGTCTTCGACGACGGCGAGGTGACACATCCACAGCACGAATTCGACGGTCAGGCCGCCCTTCTCGCGGAATCCATCGCCGAGGCTCTCGACACCGTCGACGCCCTCGACGAGCGCTACGGTGCACGACTCGAGACCTTCGCGGCCGACCTCGCGTCGATGACGGCGGGTCAACCCGACGTCACACTGCCCGGGGGCGCCGAGATGGACGCGGATCAGGCCGTCCGCATGCTGGAGACGCTCACGCCGACCCAGGTCCGCGACATCATCCAACAGATGGATGCCGACGACGTCCGACGCCTGATGCAGGCGAACCCACACGTCGTCGGGAACCTACCGGGCGTCCCGTTCGCGATCCGCGCCCAGGCCAACGAGATCAACATCCGCAACGCGCTTCTCGACGAGATGGCGGCCGGTCGCGGGCACGGCCGAAGAGCTCGGACCCTGCGCGGACTCCTCGAGCCCAGCCCCGACCCGATCGCCGACGAGACACCCCGCGGCGACGACGGACTCGTCGAGCGGACCTTCATCACCTTCGTCAACACCCCGCGCGGACGCCTGGTCGAGATGATCGGATCGTTGCGGCCCGGTACCCCGAACACGGCGACCTACGTGCCCGGGACCGGCACGAACCTCGACACCGTGGTCGGCCACAACCGCACGGCCGCAGCCGAACTCGCGGCACGCACCGGCGGCCCGGTGTTCCTCTACCTCGACGGCGACCTCCCGCCCGACCTCCGCTCGGCGGCGAGTCCGAGCTTTGCCGCGGCCATGGCGCACCGCCTGGAGCTGTTCGGTCGTGAACTCGACGCCGAGATCGCGCATCTCGCACCCGGCGCGACCACCACCTACATCGGCCACAGCTACGGCGGGTCGGTCGTGGGCTCGGCCGAACAACTCGGTTTGTCCCCCGACCGCGTCATCTACGCGTCGTCGGCGGGCACCGGCATCTACGACACCCCGCATCCCGACGGCGTGGATCGATACTCGCTGACCTTCCCGGGCGACCCGATCCACTACGTCCAGTCCTTTCCCGGAAACCCCCATGGCCATGACCCCGACACCGCGCCCGGCGTGATCAGGCTCGACACCGGCACAGTCGACCTCGACGAGCGCACATTCGACGCAGATCGACGCAGGGTCGACGGTGGTCTGGTCACCCACGGTGCCTATTGGAACGACCCGGAATCCACGGCCTTCCAGAACATGGTGAAGGTCATCGTCGGCGCCGAACCCGACCTCTACGTCCCTCGCAAGCCCGACGTCGCCGAACTCCCGCCACCGGTCGGCGCACCCGCTCCCCTGTGGTGGCTCTATCTGTTCAACGATCGCGCCGACGGGGACATCGACCTGCCGGGGCCGATTCCCGACATCCCGCTACGGCTGCCGTGGTGAGCCGCGACTCGAACACACGCCAGGCTTTCGAGTAGTCGTCTGTTCAATCCCGGTCCCCTCGCGACCGTCCACCTGCGAACCTCAACTCGACTCCTGGACCTCGATCGAAGTCGATCAGTCGAGTTGGGGGTCGTCGGTCGGACACCTATGCGTCGCCGTGGTGAGTGCCCGTCCGGCCGACATCCACCGTCCCCCGCCACACGCCGATGAGGCGCATGGAGTGATAGATGACCAGTGCCGCGACCGAGCCCAGCGAGATGCCGGCGAACACGAGGTCGCCGACCTGCCAGGTGTAGTCGGCGATGCCGATGATGAGCGGGATCGCCGCGGTGAACTGATTGATCGGTTTGGAGAAATCGACCTTGTTCGCCACCCAGATCTGGACGCCGATGACACCGACCAGACCGTAGAGCGCGGTCGTGACACCGCCGAGCACGCCAGGCGGGATCGCGGCGATCACGGCGCCGACCTTGGGCGACAGTCCGAGCAGGATCGCCGCGCCGCCGGCCACCCAATAGGCTGCTGTCGAGTACACCTTGGTCGCCGACATCACGCCGATGTTCTCGGCGTAGGTCGTCGTGGCCGACCCGCCGCCGCTGCCGGCCAGCATGGTGGCCACTCCGTCCGCGGCCAGCGCCCGACCCATGGTCGCGTCGTAGTCCTTCCCGGTCATCATCGCGACCGACTTCACGTGGCCGATGTTCTCGACGACGAGCACCAGCACCACGGGGAGGAACAACGGCAGGACACCCAGGTCGAACGTTGGCGTCTGGAAGTCGGGCAGTCCGATCCAGGCGGCGTCGCCGATGGCGGAGGTGTCGATGTAGTCGTTGTCGCTGTCGATCCGGTCGAGGATCAGCGCGAGGACATAGCCGGCCACGACGCTCAAGAAGATCGCCAGGCGACCGAGCAGCCCGCGGAACAGCACCGCGGATGCCACCAGCAGCACCAGCACGATCGTCGCCAGGACGGGATCGGCGACGAAGTTGTTCTTGGCCGCCGGCGCCAGATTGAGCCCGATCAACGCGACGATCGCGCCGGTCACGACGGGTGGCATCAGGGTCTCGATCCACCGAACACCCGCGAAATGGCTGATGAGCCCGATGACGACGAGCAGAGCGCCGACCGCCACGAGTCCCCCGAGCGCCGACGACGCCCCGTCGGAGGCGACGGCGGCCGTCACCGGCGCGATGATGGCGAAACTCGAACCCAGGTAACTGGGCAGGCGGTTGCGGGTGATCAGCAGGAACAGGATCGTGCCGACGCCGGAGAAGAACAGCGTCGTCGACGGTGGGAATCCGGTCAGCACGGGGACGAGGAAGGTCGCGCCGAACATGGCGACCACGTGCTGCAGGCCGATGCTGACCGTCCGCGGCCAGGTCAGCCGTTCCTCCGGTGCCACGACCGCGTTGTCGGTCAGCTTCCAGGACAGCAGATTCCGAGACCTCGTCTCCGGTTCACCCATGCCGAACAGTGTGCGGCACGGATGCTGACGACGCCTCACTTCGGGTCCTCCTCGGTCGGCGTCGCCGCCGCCCGATATGCAACTCGACTCATATACACCTTGTTGCATAGTGCGTTGTTGCAGTGGTAGCTTGCTCTCATGGCGCTCGAACACGCGATTCTGGTGTCGCTGGCCGAGCGACCGGGAACGGGCTATGAGATCGGTCAACAATTCGACCGCAGCATCGGCTACTTCTGGTCAGCCACGCACCAGCAGATCTACCGGACGCTGAAGAAGCTCCTCGACGACGAACTGGTCAGCGTCGAGTCGATCAGTCAGGACGGCCGTCCGGACAAGAAGGTCTACACGATCTCCGATGCCGGGCGCGACGCCCTGGCCGACTGGGCGATGAGTCCGACCCCACTGCAACCGCTCCGCAGCGACATCGGCGTGAAGCTGCGGGCCGCGGAGTTCGGCGACCTCGCCGCCATCATCGGCGAACTCAAGGCCCACCGCGACGAGCACCTCGCGCAACTGAAGCTCTACACCGGCTTCCAGGCCGACTACTACCCCGATCCCGACACGCTCACCGGCCGCAAGCTGCACCAGTACCTCGTCCTCCGCGGCGGCATCCGCCAGGAGCAGGGATACATCGAATGGTGCGACGAGGTCATCCACGGACTCGAACGGGAATTGACCGAGAGCTGAGTTAGCCAGTCCCGCAACACCTTCGATACCGCCAATCCGTCCACCCAGGTTCACCGAGATGAAAGGTCGCGCCATGTCAGCCCCGACGGCACAACCGAACCAGCACTATCCGCACCTGTTCACGCCCCTGCAGATCGGCGGCATGACCATCGAGAACCGACTGGTCATGGGTTCGATGCACACCGGTCTCGAGGACCGGTTCTGGGACACCGACAAGCTGGCCGCGTACTTCGCCGAACGCGCCAAAGGCGGTGCGGGACTGATCATCACCGGCGGCTTCGGCACCAGCCGGACGGGTTTGCTCGCCTTCGCCGGCGGCAAGATGACCAACGTCGTCGACATGACCCGCCACAAGCGCGTGACCAAGGCCGTGCACGACGAGGGCGGCAAGATCGCGATGCAGCTGATCCACGCCGGCCGCTACGGATACACGCCGTTCAAGGTCGCTCCCGGCACCGATCCGTCGCCGATCCACCCCTTCAAGCATCTGAAGATGACCGAGCCGATCATCCGCCACGTCATCAGGTCGTTCGGGCAGTCCGCCAAGCTGGCACGCAAGGCCGGCTACGACGCCATCGAGATCATGGGCGGCGAGGGCTACCTCATCAACCAGTTCCTCTGCCCCCACACCAACGACCGCACCGACAAATGGGGCGGCAACACCGAGAACCGCCAGCGTTTCCTGGTCGAGGTCATCAAGGAGATCCGCCGTCAGGTCCCCCGCGACTACCCGGTGATCCTGCGTCAGTCGATCGCCGACCTGATCCGCAAGGGACAGACCTGGGACGAGGTCGCGCTGATGGCTCGCAAGGCCGAGCAGTACGGCGTCGACGCCATCAACACCGATATCGGCTGGCACGAGGCCCAGGTTCCCACCATCGTCACCTCGGTGCCGCGCGGCGCGTTCGTGAAGTTCACCGAACGGCTCCGCGACGAGGTCTCGATCCCGCTGATCGCGGCCAACCGCATCAACACCCCGGAACTCGGCGAGGAGATCCTCGCGAACGGACGCGTCGACGCCATCCAGATGGCCCGGCCGTTCCTCGCCGATCCCCACCTGGCGAACAAGGCCCGCGAGGGTCGCTCCGACGAGATCAACACCTGCATCGGCTGCAACCAGGCCTGCCTCGACCACGCCTTCGTCGGCAAACACGTGTCGTGCCTGGTGAACCCGATCGCGGGACGCGAGACCACGCTCATCCTGGGTCCGACACGAAAGGCCAAGCGCCTCGCCGTGATCGGCGCGGGCCCGGCCGGCCTGTCGGCAGCCGTCGCCGGCGCCAAGCGAGGCCACAAGGTCACCCTGTTCGAGGGCGGCGACTCCATCGGCGGCCAGTTCTCCATCGCCGCACGCATTCCAGGCAAGGAGGAGTTCAGCGAGACGATCCGCTACTTCACCCGTCAGATCGAGGTGCTCGGTATCGAGGTCCGGCTGAACACCCGCGCCGACGCCGAGCAGATCATCGCCGAGAAGTTCGACGACGTGATCGTCGCGACCGGCGTCGTGCCGCGCATCCCGAGCTTCCCCGGCGTCGATCACCCGATGGCGATGTCGTACGCCGACGCCGTGCTCGGACATCGGGAGATCGGCAAGCGTGTGGCCGTGATCGGTGCCGGCGGCATCGGTTTCGACGTCAGCGAGTTCCTCACCACCGACGAGTCGCCGACGGTGAATCTCAAAGAGTGGGAACAGGAATGGGGCGTGACGGAGGATCCGGAGAAGCCCGGCTTCGTCACCAAGCCGCGGCCGCTTCCGCCGGTGCGTCAAGTCTACCTGGTCCAGCGCAAGGTCGGTAAGCAGGGCAAGTCCCTCGGCAAGACCACCGGATGGGTCCATCGCGCGACGATGAAGATGAAGGGCGTCGAGCAGATCAGCGGCGCCACCTACGACAAGATCGACGACCAGGGGCTGCATCTGAGCTTCCGCGACGACGAGGGCAACGTCACCGACACCCGCGTGCTCGAGGTCGACAACGTGGTGATCTGCGCAGGCCAGGAGTCGGTACGCGATCTGGTCGATCCGTTGACGCTGGCCGGGGTCACGACGCATGTGATCGGCGGGGCCGATTACGCCGGCGAGCTCGACGCCAAGCGCGCGATCCGGCAGGGCACCGAGGTCGCCGCCGGCATCGACTGACGCTCGGTCTCGGCGCGAGAGGCGGCGGCTACCATTGCGACATGCCGGTACCGCCGCCCTCCGCCACCGCCCGTGCCGTCGTCACCGGGGCCTCGTCCGGAATCGGACGGGAACTCGCACGCGCGCTGGCCGCCCGGGGTCATTCGGTCATCCTCGTCGCCCGCCGGGGCGACCTTCTCGAGGAACTCGCCGGCGAACTCCGCACGGCACACGAGGTCTCGGTCGAGGTCCGCGCGGTCGACCTGTCGGACCCGACGAAGGTGGAAGTGCTCGCCGCCGAGTTCGCCGGCCGCGACATCTCGATCCTCTGCAACAACGCGGGCATCGCGACCTTCGGACCGGTCGCCGACCTCGACGCCGACTACGAACGCGCGCAGGTCCGCCTCAACGTCAACGCGGTCCACGACCTCACCCTGGCGGTGCTCCCGCAGATGGTCAGGCGCGGCTCGGGCGGCATCCTGATGGTCGGGTCAGCCGCCGGAAACATGCCGATTCCCAACAACGCGACGTACGCGGCATCGAAAGCCTTCGTGAACAGCTTCAGCGAGTCCCTGCGCGGCGAGGTGTCCGGGCAGGGCGTGCACGTCACCCTGCTCGCGCCCGGCCCGGTGCGCACGCACACTCCCACCCCGGACGAGGCGTCCATCGTCGACAAGGTCGTCCCGGACTTCCTGTGGCACTCCTCGGCCAAGGTCGCCGAAATGAGTCTGGACGCGTTGGCGCACAACAAGATGCGCGTCGTGCCCGGCACCCTGTCCAAGGCGATGTCGGTGGCCGGCGGGTACACACCGCGCGGGGTGGTGGCCCCGATCGTCGGCGGCTTCTACCGCAAGTTCAGCGCAGAGTAGGAGTCGTCTAGACCGCCGTTCAGCGCCGGCGGCGACGCCCCGTGCCGAAGATCGCGCGACTGAACTCACGTCCGGCTGCGCTGGCCGCCGATCGCAGGAAACTCTGCATCGGCTTGCTCGTGAGCACCTCGGTCAGCAGCCCCGGCTCCTCCGGCATCGGCTCCGGGGCCGGCGTCGGCGGCACGGGTGCCGGTGCGTCGGCGGGCTCCCCCGGTGCGAGGGTGTTGGCGGCCAGGATCTCGTACGCCGACTCGCGGTCGATGGGCGTGCCGTACTTCGCGTACAACGGCCCGGCTTTCGCCGCCGAGGTGACGGCGTCGGCGCCGATGGCCTCCATCGCCGACCGGGGCGCACGGACCACCGTCCACGCGACCGGGGTCGGCGCACCGCGCTCGGACAGCACGGTCACGATCGCCTCGCCCGTACCGAGGGAGGTCAGCACCTGCTCGAGGTCGTAGACCTCCGACACGGGGTAGGTCTTGACCGTCGTACGCAGCGCCTTCTGGTCGTCGGGGGTGAAGGCCCGCAGCGCGTGCTGGATCCGGGCACCCAGCTGGGACAACACTTCTTTCGGGATGTCCGTCGGCAGCTGGGAGCAGAAGAACACGCCGACGCCCTTCGACCGGATCAGTTTCACCGTCTGGACGACCTGGTCCTCAAAGGCTTTCGACGCGTCGTCGAACAGCAGATGCGATTCGTCGAAGATGAAGACCAGCTTCGGTTTGTCGAGGTCGCCCACCTCCGGCAGGAACTCGAACAGATCGGCCAGAATCCACATGAGGAAGGTGGAGAAGAGCGCGGGCCGTGCCGCCTGGGTACCGAGCTCGAACAACGTGATGATGCCGCGTCCGTCGGGCGCCGTCCGGATGAGGTCGGCGGGATCGATCTCGGGTTCGCCGAAAAACGTGTCACCGCCGTCGGCCTCGAGATTCGACAGCGCACGCAGGATCACGCCGGCGGTCTGCCGCGACACCCCGCCGATCCCCTTCAGTTCGGTCTTGCCCTCATCGCTGGTGAGGAAGGCGATGACCGACCGCAGATCCTTCAGATCGAGAAGCGGCAAGGCCTTCTTGTCCGCCCAGTGGAAGATGAGGCCCAGCGTCGACTCCTGGGTCGCGTTGAGCCCCAACACCTTACTGAGCAGGATCGGCCCGAACGAGGTGATGGTCGCACGGATCGGCACCCCGATCCCCGCCGAACCCAGTGAGACGAACTCGACCGGGTGCGCCGCCGGTTGCCAGTCGTCACCGGTCTGGTGGGATCGTTCGACGATCTTGTCGTTGCTCGCGCCCGCCCGGCTCAATCCCGACAGGTCGCCTTTGATGTCGGCCATGACGACAGGAACGCCGTTGCTCGACAGTTGCTCGGCGATGAGCTGCAGCGTCTTGGTCTTTCCCGTCCCGGTCGCACCGGCGACGAGACCGTGCCGGTTCATCATCGACAGCGGGATACGGACCTTCGCCTCGGGATCCACCTGCCCCGACACCGAGACGGCACCAAGTTCGAGTGCGGCGGCGCTGAACGCGTATCCGGCGGCGATGTGCTGCGCCGGACTGGAGGCTTCGGTCACGAGCACACGATAGACCTCGGGGCCGATGTCCCGCGGATTCGCGCGCGAGGTTGGCTAAGGTTGTCGGGTGCAGGACAAATTGGTGTGGATCGACTGCGAGATGACCGGACTCCGACTCGAGTCGGACAAACTCATCGAGATCGCGGCCCTGGTGACCGACGGCGACCTCAACATCCTCGGCGACGGTGTCGACGTCGTGATCCACGCCGACGACGAGGCGCTGGCGTCGATGCCCGACGTGGTGACCAAGATGCATGCGGCGTCGGGACTCACGGAGGAGGTACGGGCGTCCACGGTCACCCTCGCCGAGGCCGAGAAGCTGGTGCTCGACTACATCCGCAAGCATGTGACCACAGCCGGCGCGGTCCCCCTCGCGGGCAACTCGATCGCCACCGACCGCGGATTCATCACGCGAGACATGCCCGAACTCGACGCTTACCTGCACTACCGCATGGTCGACGTCAGCTCGATCAAGGAGCTGTGCCGGCGCTGGTACCCCAAGGTCTATTTCGGCCAGCCAGAGAAGGGGCTCGCGCACCGGGCCCTCGCGGACATCCGCGAGTCGATCCGGGAACTCCGCTACTACCGCGCCGCGGCGTTCGTGCCCGCCCCCGGCCCCGACACCGATGCCCTCGCCGAGATCGTCAACGACCTCGGCCCCGCTTGAACACGCAGGTCGGGTAACCGATTGGAGTTCTGCGGCACCGACCCGCTAGAGTGTTGATGGCTCTGAGACCCGGCGCTGACGCCCAGGTTTCCGACGCCGATGGTGGATGTAGTTCAGTTGGTAGAGCACCAGGTTGTGATCCTGGCTGTCGCGGGTTCGAGTCCCGTCATCCACCCCGACGAAGCCCCGTCTGCGATCCGCAGGCGGGGCTTTTTGGTGCTGCGGTCTCTTCCCCGGCTTGCTGTCGATATCCGGAATCGCCGTACGTCACCATGGTGTCGGACCGATCCGGTTCGGCATCATGGCCACATCAGTCGGCCGAGACTGGAGGAACGATGAAGTACGCATTGCTGCTCATGGGACATGTCAACGATCCGGCCTGTGGTGAGGACGGTGGCGCCAGCCCCGAAGAGTTCTTCGCCTTCGACGAGGAGATCACCAAGGCCGGTGTCGTCGTCAACTCCTTCGCGCTGGAGGACGAGCGCGCGGTGGTGCACACCGACGACAGCGGCGAGCGGGTGGTCGCGTCGTCCGGGCCGTTCGCCGAGGTGCGGGAGTTCGTCGGCGGGGTGTACGTCATCGACGTCGCGAACGTCGACGAGGCGATCGAGTGGGCCCGCCGCAGCCCCGGTTCGGCGCCCGGCGGCCATGTCGAGATCCGGCCGCTCGCACCGTACTGAGCGATGACGAACAATTCACACCGTTCGGCGGCCACGGATTCCGCAGGGTCCGTGGCCCGCCGGGCGGTGTCGGCCGTCGATCGCGACGTCCGTTCTCGTGTACTCGCCACGCTCACGAAGAAGTTCGGCGATCTCGACCTCGCGGAGGACGCGTTGCAGGACGCGATCGCGCAGGCCCTGATCACCTGGTCGCGTACCGGAGTCCCGGATTCACCGGAGGCATGGCTGACGACGACGGCCAAACGCAAGGCGCTCGACGTGGTGCGGCGTGAATCCGTCCTCGCCGGGAAACTGGCCCGCCTGCACACCGAGAGCGAACGTGCCTCCACCCCTGCGGAGTTCAGAGACCCGGCCGAGGCGCCGCCACCGGGGTTGCCGGACGAACGCCTCGGCATGTTCTTCGCCTGCGCCCATCCCGTGCTACGCGCCGAGGACCGGATCGCGCTCACCCTCCGGTTCGTCGCCGGGCTGACCACCGCGGAGGTCGCGCATGCGCTGCTGATCCCGGTACCGACGACCCAGCAGCGAATCGTGCGCGCCAAGAAGCGGATCGGCGCGCTGGGTGTTCCGTTCGCGCCGCCGCGCGAGGGCGATCTCCCGAGTCGGCTCGGCGGGGTCCTGCGGGTCATCTACCTGCTGTTCTCCGAGGGGTTCGCGCGCTCGACCGGTGACGCGCACATCCGCGACGACCTCACCGACGAGGCCGTCGGCCTCGCGCGCACCCTGCGCGCACTGCTCCCCAACGCCGAGACCACCGGACTGCTCGCCCTTCTGTTGCTCACCCAGTCCCGCCGGCCGGCTCGACTCGACTCCGACGGCCGACCGGTTCCGCTGGATGACCAGGATCGCCGGCTCTGGGACCGGGCGCTCGTCGCCGAGGGCGTCGCGCTCGCGGAACACGCTGCGGCACAAGCAGACGCCGGTCTGTACACGATCCAGGCGGCGATCGCGGCCGTGCACGCCGAGGCCGCCACCGCGGACGAGACCGACTGGACCCAGATCGCCGTCCTGTACCGACTACTCGAAGTGCACGATCCCGGACCCGTGGTGCGCGTCGGTCGCGCAGTCGCCGTCGGACGCGCGTACGGCCCGGCGCGCGGTATCGCGATGCTCGATCGATTGCAGCCGGACACACAACTCGACCGGTTCCGGCCCTTTCACATCGCCCGTGCCCTCACGCTGAGCGAACTGGGCGACGACCGCAGTGCGGCCGACGCGTACCGCCGCGCACTCGACCTGCCCGGCAACGAGGCCGAGGACGACTATCTGGCCGACGCACTGGCCGGACTCCAGTCGGGCACGCAGATGTAGTGCGTCGTTGCTCCTGGCGCAACGAAGAGCTACATCTGGCCCGTCGTTTCGGGGTCGCACCCGACCGGGGACCTTCGTCCCCGAAAGTCCCCGAAGCCGGGCGCATGGGCATGCCTCGCAGTAACGTTCACCACATGCCTTCCTACTGGGTCATGCCTGCCGTTGCCCTGATCTCGTGCATCATCATCGGGATCGGGTTCATCATCGGGATCCCGGGCGGCGACGACAACGACTGAGTTCGACGTCCTGAACTGATCTCGACCACACGGCCGCGCCGTCAGGGTGTGTGCCGCGATGACACCGCACGTCTGCCGGTGTCGTCCGACGCCCGGAAGGACGGCACGTGGACCTCACGCGCAGACAGTTGATGGCCGGTGCCGCCGCGACCGCCGCCGCGGCCGGGCTCGGGTCCGGCCTGTCCGCCGCCCCGGCCGGCGCGTCGCCCCCGGGGTCGACGAGTTACCTCGTCGGCTGCGGCATCGGAGATGTCACGGGCGCGGTCGCCGGCCAGGGCATGATGGGGTATTCGAATCCAGAGCAGGTCGCGGCCGGGCTCCTGCAGCGTTGCTGGGCGCGGGCCTACATCATCGTCGATCCCGCCACCGGGCAGCGCGTCGTCTTCCTGACCGCCGACCTCGCGTGCCTGTTCCAGTCGCACCACATGGGCCTGATGGTCAAGCTGCGCAACCGATTCGGCTCCTTGTACACCGAATCGAACGTGAATCTGAATGCACAGCACACGCACGCCTCCTGCGGCGGCACGTCCTGGGACTACGCGTATTCGCTCGCCGCGTTCGGGTTCAAGAAGAACTCCTACGACGCCGAGATCGACGGCATGTTCGCCGCGATCGTTCGCGCGCACGAGAATCTCGCGCCCGGCAGCGTCACGATCGGCCGCGAGGAACTGCACGACGCCAGCCGGAATCGATCCCGGGTCGCCTTCGACGCGAACCCGTCGGCAGACAAGCGGCACTTCCCCGATGCGATCGACCCTCAGGTGACGGTGCTACGACTGCGGCGGCACGACGCCTCCGGCGGCCGGGATGTCGGTGCCATCACCTGGTTCCCGACACACGGCACGTCCCTCACCGACCGCAACGTCCTCATCGCCGGCGACAACAAGGGTTACGCGAGCCACCTGTGGGAGCGCACCCTGCCCGGGTTCGTGGCCGCCTTCCCACAGACCAACTCCGGCGACATGACGCCGAACCTCGCACTCGCGCAGTTCGATCCGCGCGGACCGACATCGGACAACAGGCGCAACTGCGAACTCATCGGCGAGCGTCAGTACGTCGCCGGACGGCGAGGCTTCGAGGCGGCCCGTCCGATGACCCGGGGCGGCGTCGACTCCATCGTGCGGTACGTCGACATGTCGGCGGTCCGGATCTCCGGTACCTACACACCCGACGGCCGACCGGCGTCGACCACCCCCGCGATGATGGGTGCCGGCGCGGTCGCGACCAGCAGCGAGGACAACTACGAGCAACCGCTGCCCTTCCTCGTGGAGGGCATGACCAATCCCCTCGTCACCGCGCTCGGCGGAGACCGCGTCCCACCGATCGCACCGTGGATGCGAGACATGCAGGCGCCCAAACTGATCGCGTTCCCGCTCGGTCTGCTGCCGCCCTCGGGCTGGATCCCGGCGGTGGTGCCGCTGCAGCTCATGCGCATCGGCGAACTCGTGCTCGTCGCCGTACCCGCCGAGGTCACCGTCGTCGCGGGTCTGCGGCTGCGTCGAGTGGTCGCCGACGAACTGCGGACCGACGTCGACAACGTCCTCGTGCAGGGGTTCGCGAACGCCTACACCCAGTACGTCACGACGCCCGAGGAATACGACCTGCAGCACTACGAAGGCGGCGAGACCCAATTCGGGCGGTACACCCTGTCCGCCTACCTGCAGGAGTTCGCCGCGCTCGCCGCGGCCATGTCGTCCGGACGCCGGATCGGCCGTGGTCCGGCGCCGGTCGACAAATCCGCACTGCAACCCGACCTGGTGCCCCCAGTCCCCGCCGACCGTCCGATACCGGGCCGACGCTACGGCGACGTCCTGCGTGAACCCGACGCCACGTACCGCCCCGGTTCGACCGTGACCGTGCAGTTCGTCGGCGCGCATCCCAACAACGACTTCCGGCACGGCCGGACCTATCTCGAGGTGCAGCGGCGTACCGGCAGCGAGTGGACGACGGTCGCCGACGACAACGACTGGTCCACGGAGTTCCGGTGGGCGCGCCCGGCAGGCAGCACCGACACGTCGCGGATCACGATCACCTGGCGGTCGCCGACGGACGCCTCCGGGATGTACCGCATCCGCTACTTCGGGGACAGCCGCGATGCGAACGGGTCGACGAGGCCCGTCTCTGGGACGAGTCGCACGTTCCGCGTCGGGTCCCGCTGACGCACGGACGCCACCGACCGCGCTGCGGTTCGGTGGCGTCCGAAGGCGTGCTGAGCGTCAGGCGTTGTCGGCGTTGCCCTTGCGCCACACCGACCATGGGATGTTCCAGTCGCCGAGACCATCGGTGCCCGACAATGTTCCGCCCGTGGTGTTCTTCACGATGACCGGGTCGCCGCGGAGGGTGTTCTCCATGACCCAGAGAGCGTTCTCCGGACTCAGGTTCAGGCAGCCGTGACTCGTATTGGTGTTGCCCTGCGCCCACACCGACCATGGTGCGGAGTGGAAGAAGATGCCGCTGTAGGACATCCGGGTCGCGTAGTCGACCGGGGTGCGGTAACCGTTCGACGAATTGACCGGCACGCCGTAGGTCGACGAGTCCATGATGATGTGGTCGTGCTTGTCCGAGACCAGGTAGATGCCGTTGTCGGTCTCGTCGCCGGCCTTGCCCATCGACGTCGGCATGGTCCGGATGACCTTGCCGTCGCGTTCGAAGACGACCTGCTTGGTGTTGTCGTCGGCCGTGACGATCATCGAGCGTCCGACGGTGAAGTTGGTCCGCACGTTCTCCTGGCCGAAGAGTCCGTCACCCAGGTCGATGCCGTAGGTGTTGACCGCGACCCGCACCTTGGTGCCCGGCTTCCAGTACTCCGCCGGCCGCCACCGGACCTCGCTCGGGCTGATCCAGTAGAAGGCCCCTTCGACCGGAGGGTCGGTGGTGATCCGGATGGCGCGCTGCGCCGCACGACGATCCGCGATCGGCTCGTCGAACTTCACCGCGACCGGCTGTCCGATACCGACGGTCTCGCCGGGGCTCGGTGTCAGATACGCCTGCGTCAGGTTGTTGGGGCTGCTCGTGGTGAAGGTGACCTTCTTGGTGACCGCACCACCGATGCCCACCGCGTCGGTCTCCAGGGTGTAGGTGCGGTTGTAGCCGAGGGCCTCGTTGCTGACCCACACCGTGTCGTTGTCGGCGAGTGTGCCCTTGACGGGGGTGCCGTCGGACTTCTTGATCAGCACCCGGCTGATGGTGCCCTCACTGGTCTTCACCTTGATGGGCGCACCCGGCTGCACGCCGACGGCGTTGTCGTTCAGGGGACGTTCGGCCCACTCGGTGATCTCGAGACCCGGCTTGAGCAGATCGTCGAAGAGACTCGAACTGCTGACGTTGTCGGAGTACGACGCCTCCTGCGTGCACGACGTCACCAGCGCGACGATTGCCAACATCACACCGCTGATGATCAGCGGCATCCGCCGAGTACGACCGATCCCCATCTCACTCCCGCCTGTCGACGCCCCGACCCCGAACCGGTCGGTCACGCTGCCCCGCAACCTTGAGAACACTGCACACCCCGAATCCGAAACGGACATTCCGAACCCCGATGTCGCGGACCAGTGTACGAGAGATCGGACCGAACGCTTCGGCCGTCATCCATTCGAGCGGCGTGTTGCGCACCCGAAACGCCGAACGTTCATCTGCCGTTCATCGACCACCGGCCGCGGTCGAAACCGTCTGAGACGCCACAAGACGCCTCGCTCGATGCGAGGCGTCTTGAGTACTCTGTGCGCCATCAGGGACTCGAACCCCGAACCCGCTGATTAAGAGTCAGCTGCTCTGCCAATTGAGCTAATGGCGCTTGGCGGTGCGAGATGGAACCTTACAGGACCCCCGCGGCAGAAGTGAAATCGCCTGGTCGGAGTGGCTTCTGCCGTTCGACGGGCCCGTGCGGACGAGGTCGCGCCGCCGATTGCTGGATCAGCGGGTCATCGCGAGGCGACCTTGCGGACGACGACGAGCAGGACCAGGGCGCCGACCCCGGCGAGTGCGTACTTCACCGCAGGCGTCTGCAGTGTCGCGAGAGCCTTCGACTTGGCGTCGTCGGCGAGCCGCTGGGGGTTGGCGCGCTCGGCCAGCGCGTCGAGCGTGCTGGCGAGGTCCTCACGGGCCTTGGCGATGTCCTGCTCGATACGTTCGGTATCTCCGGCCACGTTGCATCCTTCCGGCGCTTCTCGTTGGTCTTCTCACTTCCCGGCCGCCGCACGACCTCTCGGCGCCGGGGACGAACCGCCAGATGGCAGCGACTCGATGCTACGACATCCCGGCATCCGGGCATGTCGCCATGCACTAGCCTGGCTCTCATGGCTGAGACCACCACCCGACTGTCCGTGGGCGACACGGCGCCGTCGTTCACGCTGCCCGACGCGAACGGCGACCCGGTCTCGTTGTCGGACTACGCCGGCCGCAAGGTCGTCGTCTACTTCTATCCCGCAGCGGCCACCCCGGGGTGCACCAAGCAGGCGTGCGATTTCCGCGACAACCTCGGCGAGCTGAACGAGGCCGGGATCGCGGTCCTCGGCATCTCCCCCGACAAGCCCGCGAAGCTGGCGAAGTTCGTCGAGGCCGAGGGCCTGACGTTCCCGTTGCTCAGCGACCCGGAGAAGAAGGTGCTCACCGAGTGGGGCGCATTCGGGGAGAAGAAGATGTACGGCAAGACCGTCACCGGCGTCATCCGGTCGACGTTCCTGGTCGACGCCGACGGCACGATCGAACTCGCGCAGTACAACGTCCGGGCCACCGGACACGTCGCCAAGCTGCGCCGCGACCTGTCCGTCTGAGCCGGCCCCGATGCCCGAGTCCGCCGAACCGCTGGTGCCGCGCAAGCGGCCCACTCAGGAACGCAGCAAGCGCAAGTTCCAGGCGATGCTCGAAGCAGCACGCGAGCTGTTGATCGACGTCGGGTTCGAATCGCTGACCTGTGAGGAGATCGCGACCCGGGCCGAGGTCCCCATCGGCACGCTCTATCAGTACTTCGCGAACAAGTACGTCATCGTGTGCGAGCTGGACCGCCAGGACACCGTCGACGTCCGCGAGGAACTCACGGCGTTTTCCTCGGAGGTGCCGTCCCTGGAGTGGCCCAGCCTGCTCGAGAAGTTCCTCGATCACCTGGCGGCCCTGTGGCGCACCGACCCGTCGCGGCGGGCGGTGTGGCTGGCCGTCCAGTCGACACCGGCGACCCGCGCCACGGCGTCGCTGAACGAACGGGTGCTCGCCGAACAGGTCGCGCGGATCATCGCGCCGCTCACGCCGTCGCAGCGCGAACGCCGCGAGATGATGTCCCAGGTGCTCGTCCACACGGCCTACTCGCTCCTGAGCTTCTCCGTACAGGACGGCCACGACCACGACGAGACCGTCGCCGAACTCAAGCGGATGCTCGCCGGCTATCTGCTGCTCGAGGAGTCGACGACGGTCTGAGAGCCGCGCGGGGCTACCTGCCCTCGAGGATGGCCACCGCCGCAGCGGTGTCCCCGTCGTGGGTCAGCGACACATGCACGGTCGTGTCGCGCAGATGCTCGCCGATCTCGCCCGACAGACGGATGGCCGGACGGCCCCACGTGTCGGTCACGACCTCGATGTCGCTGTGCCGGATCAGCGGCAACAGCGGCGACCGCGAGAAGCGGCTCACCGACCACGCCTTCACGACCGCCTCCTTGGCCGCCCAGCGGGCGGCCAGATGCCGGGCGTCGTCGCCGGTCCCGGCGGCCGAGTCCCGACGCTCGCCGACCGTGAACCGGTCGGCGAACGTCGTACCCGGCTGCCGGAGCTGCTCGCCGAACTCCGGGATCGACACGATGTCGATTCCCACACCGAGAACGCTCATCCCTTGGTAGTCGCTCGCGCCATTCGCCTCACCGGGTGTCACCGACCACCCGCCACCGGCTCACCGGCGACGTAGACGTCGGCGCCGTCCAGACGGGTCTGCGGATCGAGGAGCATGCCCGCCTCGGCGTCGTGCTCGTCGACCGACTCGTCGAAGCGACGGTTCGGCGGACGCTGGTAGGCAGGCTCGCCACCGCAGATCGACTGCAGGAAGCGCTGACTACCCTGGCGGGTCCGCTCGTCGGCGCGCTGACGGTAGGCGTCGCGCTCCTCCGGGTTCAGCGAGGCGATGAACGCCTCCGGGTGCACCACCGCGATCAGTCCGGACACGTGACCGAAGCCGAGGCTGGTCAACAGGCCCGCCTTGAGCGGGAACCGCTCGCCGAGCTGAAGGGTCTCCCGCGGCCAGACCAGGTGCGGGTACTCGGCCATCTTGTCGTCGACACAGTCGAGGCTGCGGTTGGGCGGGATCACGCCGTCACGCAGGATCTGGCACAGACCGATGAGCTGGAAGGCCGCCGCGCCACCCTTGGCATGACCGGTCAGCGACTTCTGCGACACCACGAACAGCGGTGCGCCCTTGCCGCGGCCGATGGCCGCCGCGAGCCGCTCGTGCAGTTCGGACTCGTTCGGATCGTTCGCCTTGGTGGAGGTGTCGTGCTTGGACACGACCGCCACGTCGTCGGCGCTGACGCCGAGCGAACCGAGCGCACGTGCCAGCGGCGAGGACAGTGACCCGCGAGCCGCGCCCAGGGCACCGAGACCCGGAGCCGGGATCGAGGTGTGCACACCGTCGCCGAAGCTCTGCGCCCACGCGACCACACCGAGCACCGGCAGACCCATCTCGGCCGCGACATCGCCGCGGGCGAGCAGGATCGTGCCGCCGCCGGCCGACTCGACGAACCCGCCGCGTCGGCGATCGTTGGCACGCGAGAACCGGCGATCGTCGATGCCGCGCGCGGTCATCTTCGCCGAGTCGGCGGTCGCCGACATCGCGCCGAAGCCGACGATGCCCTCGATACCCAGGTCGTCGAAGCCGCCCGCCACCGCGAACAGCGCCTTGCCGAGGCGGATCTTGTCGACGCCCTCCTCGACCGACACAGCTGCGGTCGCACATGCCGCCACCGGGTGGATCATCGCGCCGTAGCTACCGACATACGACTGGACCACGTGTGCCGCAACGATGTTCGGCAGGGCCTCCTGCAGGATGTCGTTGGCGTTGGCCTCGCCCAGCAGGGTGTTGACGTACAGGTCGCGCATGGAGGTCATGCCGCCCATACCGGTGCCCTGCGTGTTGGCGACCAGACCGGGGTGCACCCAGCGCATCAGTTCGCTCGGCGTGAAGCCCGACGACAGGAAGGCGTCGACCGTGGCCACCAGGTTCCACAGGGCGACCCGGTCGATCGACTCGACCATGTCGGGGCTGACGCCCCAGCGGGTCGGGTCGAAACCGGTCGGGATCTGACCGCCCACGGTCCGGGTCAGCGCGAACTGGCGCGGAACGCGGATCTCGGTGCCCGCCAACCGGGTGACCTGCCAGTCGCCGTCGGCGTTCTGCGTGACCCGGGTCTTCTCCGGGTTGGCACTGGCGAATGCTCGCGCCTCGGCCTCGGAGTTGACCGTGAAGGTCAGGTCCTCGTCGACGAAGACCGAGGTCAGCAGCGGCGAGGTGTTGTCGACCATCGCCCCGTCGTCGGCGTAGCGGCGGATACCGCAGCGGGCGACGACCTCGTCGTGGTACCGCTCGGCGATCTCGCTCTCCGGCACCGGGTCTCCGGACGCGGTGTCGTACCAGCCCGGCTTCGGCGCCGAATCCCAGTGCACCAGTCCGGTGTTCCAGGCGAGCTCGAGAACGCCTGCGGCCGACAGCTTCTCGTCGACCTCCATCTCGAAGCGGGTGCGGGCCGAACCGAACGGGCCGAGCTCGCCGGCACCCACGATGACCACGAGGTCCTCGGGTCGGGCGTCGATCGACGGCCACTGCGGACGCATCGCCTTCGGGGCGCGCGCCGGTGCCGGCAGCGCCGCGACGGTCGTCGCCGACTCCTCGTCGGTGTCCGCGGACTCCTCGGCGGCCGCCGCCGCGGTGGCCGCGAGCGCCTTGAGGTCGGTCGAGCTGTCCAGGCCGCCGGTGAAGTCGGCCAGGATCGGCGCACTCACCGCGGCCGACCGCTGCTCGGGGCTGCACAGGGTGAGCAGGTTCGCCGCCATCTCGTCGGTGCTCCAGGTGCGCACACCCGCCGCCTCGACCGCGTCGACCATCCCGTCGTTGTGACCCATCAGCCCGGTGCCGCGCACCCAGCCGATCAGTGCGTGGGCGAGCGTCGTCTTGGAACCCCAGGACTCCTCGGCCGACCAGCGCTGTACGAGTGCGTCGAGCGAGGCCTTGCTCTCGCCGTAGGCACCGTCGCCGCCGAACATGCCGCGGTTCGGCGAACCGGGCAACACGACGTGCACGCGGGCGGCGATGTCGTGATCGGAATGGACTTCGGCGAGACCGCCGATGAGCCGCTCCACCGACCAGAGGAGCACCTTCATCTCCAGCTCGGCGCGACCGCCGGCGTCGGTGAGATCACCGGCGACCCGCGGTGCGGCGAACGGGAACAGCAGCGTCGGCTTCATCGCCGGCTTCACCACTGCCGTTGTGCCACCGAGGTTCTCCGTCTGCTCCCCCGCGAGCCAGCCGACGAGGTCGTCGACATCGGCGTACGACGCCATGTTCGCGGGAGCGATCCACAGCGCGGCACCGGCCCGGGCGTTCTCGCGGTACAGCTTCTTGTAGAAGGCGAGACGGTCGGAGTTCAGGCGCGACGTCGTGGCGATCACGGTCGCGCCGCCGGCCAGCAACCCGGCGACCACGCCGGCGGCGATCGAACCCTTGCTGGCACCGGTCACCACGGCGATCTCGCGGCTGTAGGCACCCTTCTCGGGATTCTCCGCAGCGTGCGCGATCGCGCCGAAGATGCGGCCGTGCACGGCGTTTCCGTTCGCGAGGGCCTTGCCCTGCCACCAGGTGGCGTGGTCGGCGACGGTGTCACCGGCTCCGGCGAACCCGCCGACAATGGTGTCGAAGTCGGCGTCGAGGTCCTGCTCGTCGGTCAGCCAGAGTCGGACGAGATCCTCACGGGCGGTTGCCCACCGGTCGTCGATGAGGACGACCTTGGCCGCGTCGAAGGCCGGCGCCACGGTACGGGCCCAGTCCGACCCGAGTTCGGCGCTGACCAGCTCGGCGAGCTCGGCGTTCGGGTCGGCCACGGCCTCGGCGAGATCGGCGACCTCGGCGAGTCCGAGCTTGTCCAGCAGGGTGTACGCGGCCGAGGCCAGCGCGCCGGACCGGCCGGTGATCTGCTCGGTGAACTCTCCCAGCGCCGCGGCGTCGACCGTTGCGCCACCACCGGATTCGGCGGCCGGCTTGCCGACCGGGATGCCCTTGTCCGCACCCACCGCGGACACGGCCTTGTCGATGAGGGTGTCGAGTGAATCGGTGTCCGTCAGCGGGCCGTCGAGCAGATTGCCCAGCGCCTCGCCGCGGACGGACGCGCCGTCCCTGGTGCCCAACGCCAGCGCGACGGTGGTGTGCAGACCCCACCCCGGACCCAGCTGCCAGACACCCGACACGCGGTCGGTGATGTAGTTCTGGCGCTTGCCCAGCGGGCCGAGCACCTTGCGGACCTGGTCGCTGACCGCATCGGTGAGCACCGCACCCAGCGGCCGGTAGCCACGGGCGAGGGTCTCCACGGTCGACGACAGCGCGGTCATGTCGGCTTCGGCGGCACCGTCGATGGCGCCGAGTCCGAGCTCGCCGCCGATGTCGAGGAGCAGCTGGTTACGACGCGACGACACACCGTCGCAGAGCGCCTCGATTGTGTCCGCGGACCCGATCTGGTCGACGCGCATCTTGGTCCACAGCGCAATCACGGACTTCACCGCATCCGACGGCGTGAACGCGATGTCGTCGGGACGCGGGCCGCCGGCGGGTGCCGCCGGTGCCGCGGGAGCAGCAGGCGCGGGCGCCGCCGCGGCGGCCGGAGCCGCGTCCGCCGCCGACGTCTCGGCCGCTGCGGGAACGTCGAGCTCGTCCTCGTCGGGCTCGTGCCCGGCGTCCTTGGCCAGGATCGTGTCGGTGTCGCGCTCGACGTTGAGCACCTCGGTGGTGGCCGCGGCGTAGTCGTCGAGCTTGAGGGTGTTGGTGGCCAGACCCGACAGCGTCGGGGCGCCCTTCAGACCGATCTCGACGAAGCGCTGGACTCCCAGCCCGTTCCGCTCGGGACCGCTGAACAGCAGTTCCTGGGTCTCGATCCACCGCACCGGGCTGGCGAACTGCCAGGCGAGCAGCTCGATCAGGATCACCCGGGCCAGTTCGCTCGGGGTCGCCTCCCAGGCGTCCCAGTCGGCGAGGACCTCGTTCAGCGGATCCGACGGCACCAGCGCCGCGATCTCCTCGACGAAGTCGCGTCCGAGGTTGAACAGGCGCGGCACCAGGTTGGGGATGTAGCGGCCGATCAGGATGTCGATGTCGATGTCGGCGGGCAGCAGCTCGGCGAGCTTGCCGCGGAATTCCGGGACCCCGGCGCGCAGCACGCTCGAGTGGAACGGGACGTCGATGCCCGGGATCAGGATGAACGCGCGCTTGCCCCCGAACTCCGCACGCCGCCGGTCGATCTCGGCCTCGAGCAGTTCGAGACCGCGAACCGTGCCGGCGATCGCGTACTGCGAGCCGAGGAGGTTGAGGTTGACGACCTCCAGGAACTCGCCGCCCGCGGCGCCCACGCCGGACACGAAGTCGGTGACCTCGGCGTCGGCCAGACCGAACTGGCTCGGCCGGATGGCGGCCATCCGATAGTCACTGCGCCCCTGCTCATCTCGCGGGACGAGGTGATGCATGGCCTCGCCGCGCTGGAACACGACTTCGAGGACGGCCTCGAGCGGGAGGACGCCGGCGCATGCGGCGAGCGCGTTGTACTCACCGACCGAGTGACCACACGTGATGGCACCCTCGACGAAGCCACCGGACTCCTTGAGCTCGGCGATCTGCGCGACACCGAGCGTCGCCATGGCGACCTGGGTGAACTGCGTCAGGTACAGCACGCCGTCGGGGTGGTTGTAGGTGGTCCCGTTGGCGACGAGCGTCGTCGGGTTGTCGCGGACCACGGCGAGGATCGAGAAGCCCAGCGCCGCACGGGTGTGCTTGTCGGCACGATCCCAGATCTTGCGGGCGGCCTTCGACCGCGAGCGGGCGTCGAGTCCCATGCCCTTGCTCTGGATGCCCTGGCCGGGGAACGCGTAGACGGTCCGCGGCGCGGCGAGCAGACCGGTCGCGCTCATCACGAGGTTGTCGCCGACCTTGGCGCTGACCTCGACGACCTCGTTGCCGTTGTCGAGACCCACGCGGTCGACGCGCACCGAGATGCGGTCGCCGAGCCGGACCATGCCGAGATAGCGTGCGGTCCAGCCGATCAGCGGACGAGGCGATGGCGTCGGATTCTTCGCGTCGGTCGCGGTGACGACCTGCTGCGCGGCGGCCGACAGCCACATCCCGTGGACGATCGGGTCGCCGAGACCGGCCAGCTTCGCGGCTGCGGCGTCGGTGTGGATGGGGTTGCGGTCACCGGACACGACGGCGAAACCGGTCATCCGGTTCGGCGCGGTGATGGTGGCCGTCCGGAGCAGCTTGCGGGTGGCCGACTGCTCGGCGGCGGGTGCACCGCCGGCCCGGGCCGGGTCGGTGAGCTCGGCGGCGCCCAGACGCCCACGGATCGCGAAACGCTCCTCGAGCGTCGCGATCGGGCCGGCTGGTCCGGCGATCTCCACCGTGACCTCGACGACACGACCGACGTCGGCATCCCGGACCGCGCCGGTCCGTGCGGTGACGGTCAGTTCGGCTGCGGTGGCGGGGATCTCCCCGGTCAGCGCGATCGCGTGATCGAGGTGGACCAGGTCGAGCAGACCCTCGACGACCGGGTCACCGGAATCGGTGCGGGCGGCGCCGATGACGCTGAACACGCTCGGCCAGCACGCGCCGACCAGGGTGTCGGGCACGGCGAAACCGAACGGGTCGGTCGGGGTGGTCGGGCGCAGGTGCGGCGGCAGGGAGAACCCGGTCACCGCAGCGTGATCGGCGACCGAATCCGGCTGCCAGGAGACGGTCGTGACCGACACGCCGTCGGTCACCTCGGCCAGGCTGCCGCCGGCGGCCACGGTGAGGATCTCGCGCATCGCGGTCGACGCGTCGTCGAGGCCCACCAGCGGCGAACCACCGTCGCGCAGGCTTTCGCCGGCCAGCAGCGGGATACGCACGGAAGCGCCCGAGATGGGGACGACGAGGTCGAAACGGGTGGCGTCGGAGTCGGCGGAGACCTGCTCCAGGACGGCGCCGCTGACGGCGTGTTCGGCCCGCTCGGGTCCGACCACGGTCCAGGCGTCGCGATCGCCGAGCAGCGCGATCGGGCTCGCCACGATCCGGCCGGCCCAGCTGACGTCGTCGGACTCCAGCACCGAGGTCAGCACGCCGGCCTCCTCGGCCAGCCCGGCCCGGTGCCGGGAGGCGACGGCGACCGGGCGCTCGCCGGTGGCCTGCAGATCGGACGCGACCCGGGCCTCGAACCGATCGAGCAGTTCGCCCACGGGCTCGTCGACGCGGGTGATGCCCGCGACGGCGACCGGCCCCGGGATGACGCAGACGGCGTCGGCGCCGTAGCGCGGGTCGTGGGCCTGCCACAGGGAGTCACTGCGCCACCAGCGGCGCACGTCCTTGTCGATCACCGGCACGAAGTTGACGGGCTTGCCGGGGGTGCGGCACAGCTCCAGGAAGAACGCGACGTCCGCGGGATGCAGGATGTCGGTGTCGATCTCGGGGTACACGCTGCCGAGCGCGTCGATTGCGGCATACGCATCGGCGGCAGCGGTGACCTCGGCGAACATCGTCGGGATGGGCCCGGAGTCCTGCGGGTGCATGCGCGCCTCGGTGCGCTGCAGCATCTCCACGAAGCGCTGCTGCCAGGTGATGTCGGCCCACGGGACCTGCTCGCCGCGGGCGTCACCGACGGCCAGCGCGGCGTACCGGTCGAGCCACTCGCGGTAGGTCATGGTGGCGACGTCGCCGAAGTACGGCTTCGCGGTGTCGGCCATCGCGGCGATGATCTCGTCGCGGCGGGCGGCCACGGCGTCGGCGTCACCGGCGACCTCGTCGAGCAGCCGGCCGCACCGCGACGCGGTGTTGTCGACCTCGTGGATGTCGGCGCCGAGCTGCGAACGGCCGGACGCCATTCCGGCGGTGGCGTGACCGGCGCCGATCCACTCGTCGATGCCGGCGGTGTCGACGAGGAGCTGCTTGACCTCGGGGGTGGTCGTCGCCTCCTTGGCCGCCATGGCGGCGGTGCCGATGAGGATGCCGTCGAGCGGCATCGTCGGGTAGCCGTAGCCGGCCGACCAGCTGCCGGTGAGGTATTCACTGGCGCGCTCGGGCGTGCCGATGCCACCGCCGACGCAGATCACGACGTTCGGGCGGGCGCGGAGCTCGCCGTAGGTCGCGAGCAGCAGGTCGTCGAGGTCTTCCCACGAGTGGTGGCCACCGGCGCGGCCGCCCTCGATCTGCACGATGATCGGGTGATGCGGAACCTCGGCCGCGATGCGCACGACGGACCGGATCTGCTCCACGGTGCCGGGTTTGAAGGCGACGAACCGGAGTCCGGCCTCGACGAACTCGTCGACGAGCGCGACCGCGTCCTCGAGTTCGGGTATGCCCGCCGAGACGATGACGCCGTCGAGCGGGGCTCCCTGCGCGCGGGCCTTCTGCACGATGCGCTTGCCGCCGAGCTGCAGCTTCCACAGGTAGGGGTCGAGGAACAACGCGTTGAACTGCGCCTCGCGTCCCGGCTCGAGCAGATCGGTGAGCGTGGCGATGTTGCGCGCGAAGATCTCCTCGGTGACCTGACCGCCACCGGCCAGCTCGGCCCAGTGTCCGGCGTTGGCCGCGGCGGCGACGATGGCCGGGTCGACGGTCGTCGGCGTCATGCCGGCGAGCAGCATCGGCGAACGTCCCGTGAGGCGGGTGAAGGAGGTCTCGACGACGGTACGGCCGTCGGGCAGCTCGACGAGGGTCGGCGCGAACTGCGACCACGGGGTCGCGACCTCGGGCACGCCGCCGGGGCTGAACAGGTTGCGCTGTCCGACTCGCAGCGCGGCGGGCACCAGGCCGACGCCCTGCCCGCGGACCAATGATGCGGTGAGACGGGTTGCGATGTCCCCGGGACCGAAGTCCAGGACCCACTTGGCGCCGCCGGCCACGATCGAGTCGACCGAGGCGACCCAGTCGACGTGCCCGACGAGGATGTCGTGGGCGTGGCGGGTGGCGAGGTCACGGTCGATGCCGCAGCGGTCAGCCCACTGGCCGACCAGCTCGACAGCCTCTGCCATCGCCGGGTGGTGGAAGGCCACCGACACCTGCAGGTGGTCGAACTTCGGCGCGAACGGCGCCCCGCCGGTGAGCTTGCGCTTGCGCTCGTCGGCCTCGGTCGCGGCGACCCGCTCACAGAGGGCGGCGAACGCGGCGAGGTGCCGCGGTGCCCCGGACAGCACGACGGCGGTGCGGCTGTTCTTGATGGCGACCACCGGGGCGGTCGTCAGATCGTTGTCGGACAGGCCGGCGCGGTACTGCGCCAGGATCTCGTCGACGCGAGCCGGGCTGACGTTGGTCAGTGCGAGCATCGGCGTGCCGTCGGTGGTGACACCCAGCCCGCGGCGACGCGCGGTCAACGAACCGGCGGCGCCGATGAGGTGCGCGACGGCCAGCAGCAGGCCCTGACCGGACTCGGCGATCCGGCCGTCGGCGCCCACCGCATCGGTGGCCAGCGAGCCCTGGGAATGCCCGACCACGGCCTTCGGCGGGAGCACGGCGGTGTCCAGGCCCTGCTTGCGGAGTGCCTCCACGGCGGCGAGCTGGGTGAGCAGCACACCCGGACCCGAGAGGGTGAAATCGGCGAGAGTGGCCTCGGCGGGCACGTCTTCACCTGCGTCGTGCGCGTGCACCCAGGTGAGCGGGTGGAACCCGGACACCCGTGCCACGACGAGTTCGTCGGCAACCGGCTCGACGAGCCGTTCGGCGGAATCGACGATGGTGGCGACCCGGTGTTCCAGGTCGGCGTCGACGACCAGCTCGGTCAGCGTGGGCAGCCATGCGCCGCCCTGCCCGCCGAAGCTGATCGCGTAGGGCTCGCCCTGCGTGAGCCGCTCGATGAGCGTGGTGGTGGGCCGTTCTGCGTTGGCGGCGCCCTGCGAGCCGGAGCGGAACTGGTCGACGGTCACGGATACTCCTCTGTGGTGGTCGGTCTCAGAGTGTGGACTTGCGGAGTGCGTAGGTGCGGTGCAGTAGATGTCTGTGGGTGTTGTGCGGTTGGTCTGCGAGTCGCGGCGGCGCGAGAAACGCTGTCGGCAGCGGCCTTTCCGTGCGCTGACGTGATCGGTCTCGCCGCCGTCGCGCACGACCGGCCGCGGTGGCGACACCGCCGGGTCGAACTAGCTGGTACAACAAAGGAACACGCCTGCCGCACAACAACATTGGCGCGCACCGGTTTTGTCCGGAGCCGGCGTCGGCGTGAACGTGACACCAATGATGACACACGAAAGTGAGGGAACCCTCATGTTTGTCGGTGACCGGTCGGTATACCGACCAGTAACCGCGCGGGTAACTTTCGGCACCGTGTCAACCGCCATGGGAAGCGTCGGAAAACCGCCAGGCCAGGCAACATACCCAGGGGTACGCGTGCGCCCGAACTCTCGCTCGGTCAACCGTTATCAAACCGTTATGTGATGTGGGGCACCATTGCGCGTCGCGGTCCAGCCGTGCCGCAGGCCGAGTGCCATCGAGACACCCCACTAGAGTCGGCCGCATGAGCAGTTGCATCTTCTGCGCCATCATCGCGGGCACCTCCCCGGGTCGCATCGTCTACTCCGACGACGACGTCCTCGGGTTCCTCGACATCCGGCCCGTGACCCGCGGGCACACCCTCCTCGTGCCCCGGGTCCACTCCTCCGGGCTCGGCGACCTCGACCCGACCCTCGGCGCCGCTCTCTTCCGCGCCGGCCAACGAGTCGCCACCGCGATGAAGACCGGACCGGTGTCCGCCGACGGGGTCAACCTGGCACTGAACGACGGCCGCGCGGCCTTCCAGACCGTCTTCCACACCCACCTGCACGTCGTCCCCAGACACGACGGGGACAAGCTGAGTTTCGCCAAGGGCTTCCTCGTCCGCCGCGACCCCGACCCCGACGAGACCGCCGCTGCGGTGCGCGCCGGGATCGAGTCCGTCGGATGACCTTCGCCGGCGAGCCCGACCCGGACACCGGGGCCGGGACCCGGATTCCGGACGGGGTGGCCGACCTCGTGCGCCGCGCGGAGTGGATCACGGTGTTCAGCGGCGCGGGTATGTCGGCCGAGAGCGGCATCGCCACCTTCCGGGACGCCCAGACCGGTTTGTGGGAGAAGTTCGATCCCGCCGAACTCGCCACCCCGGAAGCGTGGGCGCGCGACCCCGCACTGGTCTGGGGGTGGTACCGCTGGCGCGCCCGCGAAGTGCTTGCCGCGCAGCCCAATGCGGGCCACCGCGCGCTCGCCGAACTCGCCACGAGCCGCACCGTCATGATCGTGACGCAGAATGTCGACGATCTCCACGAGAGGGCCGGCAGCGATGTCGTCAGCCACCTGCACGGCAGCCTGTTCGCCCCCCGGTGTTCGGTCTGTGGGACCCCGTACGACGGCCCGGGCGCATTCCCCGATCCCGGCGACACCGGTACCGCGCCGGACGACCCGCGCGTCGACCCGCCCACGTGTCCGCGCTGCGGCGGGAAGGTGCGGCCCGGCATCGTGTGGTTCGGCGAAGCACTGCCCGGATCGGACTGGCAGCGAGCGGATCAGGCGTTCCGTGCGGCCGAGGTGGTGCTCGTCGTGGGCACCAGCGGGATCGTCTACCCGGCAGCCGCGCTACCCGAACGCGCGGTGCGCGCGGGCATCCCGGTCATCGAGTTCAACCCGTCGCCGTCCGCGCTGTCCGACATCGTGACCCACAGTCTGCGGATGCCCGCCGCGGTCGGTCTGCCGGCGTTGCTCGCGTCACTCGGCTGACGTGGTGCGGCGTCACTCCCCCGCGGTGAGATCGATCGGCTGCCATCTCCCGACATCATCCGTCGTCTGAACCGCGACGAGCGACCCCGGCTTGCATCCGCGCTCGTCGAGCACGGCGGCGACATGGTCGAGCACGCGGTCGGGATCGAGTTCGAACTCCGACTCGCGCACGCGGACGAATTCCCAACCGCAACGGCGCAATTCACGCTCGCGTTCCAGATCCGACCGAGCCTGCTGCCCGGTCCCGGCGAACTCGTCGGCATCACACTCGACGGCCATGCGCGCATCGGCCCCCAACACGACCAGGTCGACGATCCGGTTGTTGACCGTGACCTTCGGGGTCACGTGATAGCCGAGCGCCGCGAGACGGTTGAACACGCGCTGTTCGAGGAGGTTGTCGAACGGGCTCACGCGGCGATCATCGGGCACGTCGGACGGCATGGCCCCGATCGACGGACCCTCGTTGGCGGACACGTAGGACAGCAGCGAGGCACGAAGGTCGTTGGGGCGCAACTCGTCGAGTCCGATCGACTGGAACAGCCACAACTGGTCCATGGCCCGGGTGGCCGCCACGTTGACCCGGCGTTGGGACTCCGCGCGGGTCAGCGCGGAGATCGCACCGGCGTCCGAGACGACCATCGACAGGAAGACCACGTGCCGCTCGTCTCCCTGGAAATCCGGGGGTGAGCCGACGCGGATACGACGCGAGCGCCAGGTCTCGATGTCGATCGCGGCGCGTAGCGCCTTCTCGATCGTCTCCACCTGCTTGACGCCCTGCAACGCGATCACACCGAAGTCCAGATCGTCGTATGCCGGGTCGGCCAGACACCCCCGGAGGGCATCGACGATGGCGGCCGCCTCGGCCTCGTTGCTGATGCCGTTGCCGGTCCCGGTGGCCGTTCCGTCGACCGCGACCGTCCGCAATGGTTCGAGCCGGTCGGAACCGTACTGGCGCACCGGGATCAGCGGCGCGGACCCGTAGAATTGGCGCGACGAGAACTCGATGATCTCGGGCATGGACCGGAAGTGTTCCCGCAGTCCCACGACGTTGCCGAAACGGCTGCGCAACAACGAGAACAGGCTGGACCGCGGCGTCAACCCGTCGCGCAGGTATGTCGGGAGGTCGGGCAGCGCGGCATCGAGTTCGGCGAACGCGGAATCGAGGCTGGTGCCGCTGAGACCGACGGGCGCGCACTGCTTGTCGTCACCGACGACGATCACGCGCGGGGCCAGCCAGAGAAGGAACGCGCTGGTGATGTCGGCCTGGGACGCCTCGTCGACGATGACGACGTCGAAGGAGTTGCGGCGCGGTGGGAGGGTCTCGGCCACCTGGCTGATCGACATGATCCAGGCGGGCACGGCGTTGCGCGCCTCGGCCATGGCCTCGCGCGCCGCGCGTCGGAAACGATTGGCGTGCTTGCCCGATCCCTTGCCCAGGTTGATCATGTGGTCGCGGTAGGACTGGACGGCCTGCAACTCGCCGGCCGTGGTGCGCGCCAGCACCTCGCGGACGGCGCGCGCAGAGGCCAGCCGGGTGGTGAGGGCCGCGATGTCGACCTCGACGGCATCGAGGTCGGACTGCAGCCGGTCCTCGGCGAACGGATCGCTGCGTTCCTCCGCCCAGGTGTGGGCGAACCGCCACGCCCACGCCGCGCCCATGTCCCGGGCGCGTTCGGTCCAGATCGGGTCCTGCGCGCTCGACCACATCGTCTTCGCGAGTTCGGGTGCCCGGCTGCGCAATCGGAGCCCGAGAAGCTCCAGGGCATTCTGCTCGTCGGCCTCGGCTGCGGCGGCCGCGAACGCGCGCCGCGCGTCTCGGATCGCGACCGGGTCGGCCGTGGCGAGTGCCGAGAGCAGCGCGTCACCCTCCGGCGACGGCCCCTGTTCGAGTTCGGTCGTCAGGCCGTACACGCGGTCGGCGAGTTCCTGTTCGGCGAGGACCGCGCCGTTGGCGGCCGCCACCGATCGCGCCTGATCAGCCACCTCGGCTGCCTCGGCGACGGTGCGTGGTCTCGGGCCGCCGGGGCTGATCGCCTCGAGTTCACGGACGAGATGCTCCCGGCCGGTGAGCAGCCTCGAGATCCACGCCAGTTGGTTGTCCAGGCGGACGAGGTGGTCGAGCTGCGCCGACCGCGACCCCGACGCGTCCACCGGGACGTGCAGGTCCGCCAGGATGCGATGCACCTGATGTACCGCGTCGATGACGGTGAGGTGATCGGCGACCCGGCGCAACGAGGCCTCGTCGCGAGGAGGCCGACCGTCCACGGTGGCCCGCACCGGCGACTCCTCGACCGCGCGCTGCTCGGGCGAACGCCGCAACCGTCCCCGCCACTGACCGCCGTCTCGCAGGAAGTCGGCGGCGGCGTCGAACAACGCGGCGTCGCCGGGCCGCGCCCCGTCGACGACGACCGCATGCGCGCCCAGGTCACGGTCCCGACGAGCGGCCTCGGCGATGACCGGTGACAGCGTCGTCACCCGCGACCAGAGGTGCGCGGCGCGTCCGGCGAGCAGCCGGTCCGCCATGTCGACGATCGGCTCCGGGTACGACGCCACCTCGCCGGAGGCGACGGCGAGTTCGTCGCAGATGTCCTTGATCCGGACCAATCGGTCACTGTCGACCCCGTCGAGCACCGACAGCAGCGTCCCGGCGCCGGCCATCGGCTCGCGGGGCCGCGCGGCGATCCGGGTGCAGATGGAGTCCATCTCCGCCGGCTCGGGCAGGTGGTGGTCGAGGTCGACGAACCGTTGCGCGAGACGCGATCCGGAGCCACCGGTGCTCGCGAGCAGGTCTGCCAGCCGGACGAACTCGGCCGAGTCCAGCGGGGGCACCGCGCCGTGGACCGGCCCGGGCAGCCAGTCGAACGCGGCGGCGTCTGCCCGCACCCGGCGGACGATCTCCGCCGGGGATCCCCGATAGTCCCCCGCGACCCATTCGTGGACCTCGGTCTCTTCCGCACGGAGGTCCCAGAGTTCGCGGAGCAGCTGATCCCGTTGTCGCAGAGCGTGATCGCGGCGCGCGGCCAGGTCGGCGATCTCCGCGTCGGCGACCCCGGGCGTGAACGACGCCTTGCGTTCGGCGAGCTCGGTCACCGCATCGACGATGCCCTCGGAACTGTCCTGGGACACGTCGGCGATCGACACCGTGAGCGCCCGCAGAGCGGGCGGCAGCATGTCCCGGAGCACGTGGAGCGCATGGGCTTTCTCGCTGACGACCAGGACGCGCTGTCCTTTCGCCAGCAAGGCCGAGGTCACGTTGGCGATGGTGTGGGTCTTGCCGGTTCCGGGCGGACCCTCGACCACCACACCGGTGTCGGACCCGAGCCGGGCGAGCACATCGCGCTGTTCGGCATTGGACGGCAGCGGGAACAGCGCATCGGCGACCAGGTCCGCTGGATCGAGGACGCCGGGGGCGCGGAGGGCGGCGAGTCGGTCGGGCGCCTCGATCGGGCGGACGAGCTGGGTCAGTGCGACCGGTACCTCCGACTCCTCGTCCCGCAGGTCGTCGATGATGGCGTCGTAGAACGCGGGGGAACTCCCCACCCCGCGACGGCGGAGGACCACCGCGGGCCGGCTCTCGACCGTCAACGACACACGCTCGGCGTCGACTTCGATCGCCTCGCGCCACTCGGCCATCAGCTCGGAGGTCTTCGGCGACAGCACCGAGGTCTGCGCCGACAGCTTGCCGCGGATCCCGACCGCGCCCGCGAGATCGAGACCGTCGAGAGCAGCGAGCAGATGGGTATCGCGAACTGCGGGAGACGAGCCCGCCCCGAGCGAGAACCGGATCGTGTCGTCCGCGTCGCGGTCGGCGACCAGAACCTGACTGAGGAGATGTTCGCGGACCAATGGGTCGGCGTCAGCGTCTGTCGCGTCCCGCACCGTGACCAGTGCGGACGCGATGACGAGTTCGAGTTCTTCGGGCTCCGCGCCGAGCGCGTCGACCAACGCGGCGAATTCGGCATGGACCGCGCAGGCCCGAGCGGCGTCGGGGTCGTCCGGACCGACCTCGACCACCACCTGGCCCGGCACCGCGTTCGACCGGACGGCGACGGCGGTGGACGGACCGACCCAGACATGGCCGGGGTGGTCGGAGATGTCGTGGACGTCTCCGGAGCGAGACCGGACGAGATCGGCCAGAAACGTCATCAGCCGGGTGACCTGATCGCGCAACGTCTCGCGCGTGTCATCCTGCATACCGATGTGTTCCTCTCGTCGCCGGCGACTCCTACGCTACAAGACGCTGGTCAGAGGAACTCCGTGCCTCCGCGCGGGTCGGCCGGATTCCCGACACCGAGCCGGTCAGCCGACGGAGCTCGAACGCAGCGCGCGGTATCCGCCGTCGACATAGCGCACGTTGGTGTATCCGCACTCGGCGATCTGTTCGGCGATCCGCGGGGCCTCTGAACGGACCGACACCACGGCGATCTCGGTGTCGCGGTCGCGGATCACCGGGAAGGTGCCCGACGGAGTCGGGGTGAACCGCTTCGGCACCTCGGTCGGGTCGACCACGAGGGCACCGGGCAGACTCCCCTGATGCCGAACCACCTGGGGACGCGCGTCGACGACGACCGCGTTCCCCTCGCGGCTGTGATTCATTGCCTCGACTGCCGAAATCGAATTCACCACTGACACCGGTGACTCACCAATCCTGTTGCTCGAATTTGTCCGTGTTCATGCGTTCGCGACGGCCATCGGGTGACGGCCGTGGCGTAATGACCCCCGTCGACCAGGTTACGGAACGATCTCGAATTGACAAGTTTTCTCACACAGCTCTCAGAAGGGCGCAGTCATGCGCTCCTTCTGGTAGGCGATCCGCAGCGGAACCGTCGGGGTCAGGAATGGCGGCCGCGCCCCGCGACACGCGGGGACGGACGCTTACCCCAGTTGTCGCCACGACGACCGTCCCGACCGCCGCCGTGCCCGCCCGCCCCGCGCTTTGCGCCCCCGCGCGTGCGCGGTGCGCCCATGTCCTTGCGGATGTCGATCGGGTTCTTCCCGATCTTCGTGTGCCGCAGCGACGAGAGGGTCTCGTTGTCGAGATCATCGGGAAGCTCGACGAGGCTGAAGTCGTCGCGGATGCTGATGTTGCCGAAGTCGGCACGGGTCAGGCCGCCCTCGTTGGCGATGGCACCGACGATCGCACCGGGCGACACCTTGTGCTTGCGGCCGACGGCGATGCGGTACGTCGCGAAGCTCGCGCCCGGGCGCCGCGGAGCACGCTCACGCTCGGAGCGCTTCTCCGACTGCGGCGGGTCCGGGGTCATCAGGAAACCGCCGTCACGTGTCTCGAGCGCCAGCGCGGCCGCGATGTCGGCCATCGCGACGTCGTTGTCCCGCGCATAGTTCTCGATCAGCCCGCGGAACAGATCCAGGTTGTCCGACGACAGGTTCTGGGTGATCGAGTCGGCGAACTTCGCGACCCGCTGTGCGTTGACATCGTCCACGCTGGGCAGGCCGATCTCGGTCAGCGTCTGCCGCGTGGCGCGCTCGATCGCACGCAGCAGGTGGCGTTCGCGCGGCGAGACGAACAGCAGCGCGTTTCCCGAGCGGCCGGCGCGCCCGGTACGGCCGATGCGGTGCACGTAGGACTCGGTGTCGTGCGGGATGTCGTAGTTCACGACATGCGAGATGCGGTCGACGTCGAGCCCGCGGGCCGCGACATCGGTCGCGACGAGGATGTCGATCGAGCCGTTCTTCAGCTGGTTGATGGTCCGTTCCCGCTGCGCCTGCGCGAGGTCGCCGTTGATGGCGACCGCGGAGAACCCGCGAGAGCGCAGCTTCTCGGCGAGTTCTTCGGTCGCCTGCTTGGTGCGGACGAACACGATCATCGCGTCGAAGGTCTCGACCTCGAGGAAGCGTGTCAGCGCGTCCAGCTTGCGCTGGTGGGAAACCTGGAGATAGCGCTGCGTGATGTTCTGCGCGGTCGCGGTCTTGGACTTGACCGTGATCTCCTGCGGCGAGTTCAGGTACTTCTGCGCGAGGCGCCGGATGGCACTGGGCATGGTCGCCGAGAACAGCGCGACCTGCTTGGTGTCCGGGGTCTCGGCGAGGATGCGCTCGACGTCCTCGGCGAAGCCCATCGTCAGCATCTCGTCGGCTTCGTCGAGGACCAGGAACTCCAGACCGGAGATGTCGAGGGTCTTGCGATCGAGGTGGTCGATGACCCGACCGGGTGTGCCGACGATGACCTGCGCGCCGCGACGCAGACCCGCGAGTTGGACGCCGTAGGACTGCCCGCCGTAGATCGGCAGCACCTTCACCTCGGGCATGTGCGCCGAATACTTGCCGAAGGCCTCGGAGACCTGCAGTGCCAGCTCTCGCGTCGGCGCGAGGATCAGCGCCTGCGGGGTACGCGCGGAGGTGTCGAGGCGGGACAGGATCGGGATGGCGAACGCGGCGGTCTTGCCGGTACCGGTCTGCGCGAGGCCGACGACATCGCGTCCGTCCATGAGCGGCGGGATGGTCGCCGCCTGGATGGGCGACGGGGTTTCATAGCCGACGTCGGTGATGGCCGCGCGTACCCGCGGGTCGATCTCGAGGTCGTCGAACGAGCCGACCTGCGGGTCGGCGGGGGCGTCGTGCTCGCCGTGATTCGAGGTACTCATGCGGCGGAAGTCTCATTCATCGCCCTCAACTGTAATGGCCGTCCACCAGAAAGTCGGCATCACGCCCGGGCGGGGTCGCACCAGCCCCCTGAGCAGGGCACGAGCCACGTTCGGTCACCGGTGTGATGCATCTAACGAATACTGGTACTGTCAGTGCCACTCATCCGGCCATCGGTCCCGGTCACACGCACACCGGTGTCCGGAATGTCCATTTGTTCTCCCGTCTCAGGAGTGCCATGCAGCAGCAGTACGCCACCCCGTCCGATCTGACGATCGACGACAAGGCGACGACCGTCGACACGATCCTGCGCTACCGCGCGGAGCGCCCCACGATGCCGCTCTTCCGCAAGCGCTCGCACAACCAGTGGGTCAACGTCACCGCCAAGCACTTCACCGACGAGGTGGACGCGGTCGCGAAGGGTCTGATCGCCTCGGGTGTGCAGGCCGGTGACCGCGTCGCGATCCTGTCGTCGACGCGCTACGAGTGGACCGTGCTGGACTACGCGATCTGGCGCGCCGGGGCGTGCACCGTCGCGATCTACGAGACGTCCGCCCCCGACCAGGTCCAGTGGATTCTCGAGGACTCCGGCGCCAAGCTGCTGTTCGTCGAGAACCATGAGCACTACACCCGCCATCTCCGGGTCATCGACGAGACGCCCACCCTCAAGGAGACCCTGGTCATCGACGACCACGCGCTCCCCACGGTCACCAAGCGCGGCGCGAAGACCGCCGACGCGGACCTCGACCAGCGTCAGGCGAATGCGTTGTCGTCGGATGCCGCCACGCTGATCTACACCTCGGGCACCACCGGACGGCCGAAGGGCGTCGTCCTGACGCACGCGAATTTCCTCGCCGAGACGGCCGCGACCCGCGACGCGGTCGGCGCCGGTATGCGGGAGGGCAAGTCGACGCTGCTCTTCCTGCCGCTGGCGCACATCTTCGCCCGCGTCGTCGCCGTCGGCTGCGTCGAGAACGGCGTGATCCTCGGCCACACCAACGACCTGACGAACCTCGTCGCGGACCTGGGCGTGTTCAAGCCGAACTACGTGCTGTCGGTGCCGCGCGTGTTCGAGAAGGTGTACAACTCGGCCAAGCAGAAGGCCTACGACGGCGGCAAGGGGTCGATCTTCGACAAGGCCACCGACACGGCGATCGAATACAGCAAGGCGACGGAAGCCGGCAAGGTCGGCCTCGGCCTGAAGCTCCGGCACGCCGTCTTCGACAAGCTCGTGTACGGAAAGCTGCGCGACGCCCTCGGCGGCCAGTGCGAGGGAGCGATCTCCGGTGGCGCTCCGCTCGGTGCGCGCCTCGGCCACTTCTTCCGCGGCGTCGGCATCCCGGTGTACGAGGGCTACGGATTGTCGGAGACCACGGCCGCGGTGACGGCCAACAACGAGGAGAACCAGAAGGTCGGTTCGGTCGGACGCCCGATCCCCGGCGTCACCGTCGCCATCGCCGACGACGGCGAGGTCCTGCTCAAGGGGCCGGTCGTGTTCGGTGGGTACTGGAAGAACCAGTCCGCCACCGACGACGCGATCCGCGACGGGTGGTTCCACACCGGTGACATCGGCACCCTCGACGACGGCTACCTCTTCATCACCGGCCGCAAAAAGGAACTGATCGTCACCGCGGGCGGCAAGAACGTCTCCCCGGCGCAGCTCGAGGACACCATCCGGGCGCACCCGATGGTGAGCCAATGCCTCGTCGTCGGCGACAACAAGCCGTTCATCGCCGCGCTGATCACGATCGACCCCGAGGCCGTGCCCGGTTGGTTGGACCGTCATGGCCTGCCCGCCGACACCCCGATCTCGGACCTGGTCGAGAACGCCGATCTCAAGGCCGAGATCGACGCCGCGGTCAAGGAGGCGAACACCACGGTCTCCAACGCCGAGGCGATCAAGAAGTTCTCGATCCTGGACACCGATTTCACCATCGACACCGGTGAGCTCACCCCGACCATGAAGCTCAAGCGCAATGTCATCCACGACGCGCACAAGGAAGCGATCGCCGACCTCTACACCTGAGCGGATCTCTCACGACTCGCCGCGGCCCGGGATGCCCCCGGGCCGCGGCGCTGTCTATCGTGCAAGTCAATGAAACGAGACCTGGCCATCGATGCCACCCGCGGGGTGGCCATCTGGAGCATGATCACCGCGCACTTCGCGCATGAGTCCGTGCTGGCCACCCCGACCCACGCCTTCCCGTACGTCGACGGCATGTCCGCGTTCGTGATGCTCTCGGGCGTCGTGCTGGGTCTGGTCTATCAACGATGGGTCGCTCGCCATGGGCTGGCTTTCGCATACAAGCGTCTTGCCAAGCGGATCGTCGTCCTCTATCTGTGCCAGCTGGCGATCGCCCTCGTCGCGGTCGCGGCCGCCCTGGCCGGTCACCGATGGCTGACACTCCTGCTGCCGGTCGACGGGTGGGGTGACGGCCTGCGCCTGGCGCTGACCATGGATTACCTGCCCAGCGGGGGCAACATCCTGCTGCTGTACATGGTCTTGCTCATCTCCGCCTTCGGGCTGTTCCCCCTCCTGCGTCAGGGCTGGTGGCGCTGGGTGCTCGCCGGTTCGATCGCCCTGTACCTGATCTCGCTGGTCCACTCCCCCGACTGGTTCTATCTGAGCGCCTACCAGGCGGCACCGCACATCCAGAACGTCGCCGGCTGGCAGATCATGTTCGTCCCGGCACTGGTGATCGGCTGGAACTGGTCGCAGTGGCGTGTGACGGAGTTCGTCGACCGCTGGATCATCGCGATCGTCGCCGTCGCGCTCGCGGTGGCACTGTTCTTTCACTTCGGCATCGACTACGGGCCGTGGGCCCATCTCGAACCGGCGGTCGCCGACAAACTCGACTTCCGCCCGGCCCGCGCGATCGGCGCCTATCTGGCCATTCCGGCCGTCTACGGGATCTTCCGACTGTTGCTCAGGTGGTGGCATCACAACTGGCTGCGCCCACTCGTCATGACCGGTACCCGCAGTCTCGACTCCTACGTCATCCAGGCGATCGCCCTCGTCGTGGTGCCGATCCACATCGCACACCGCCCCTGGAACACCGTCACGATGGACGCCGTCGCGCTCCTGGTGTTCGCCGCCTGCTGGGGGTGGGCCGAGTTCCGGTACTTCGCTCACGTCGACAAACTGCACAAACTACCGCTGCGGATGGTCCGGCTCGTGCGTCCGCATCGACCCGACATCGTCCCCGGCCCCGAGCCCGGCGTCCCCACCCCGGAGAGCTCGGACGTCACCCGGGAACCCCGACCGGTCGTCGACGACCTGCCCGGCGTCGACCGGACCGGGACAGCCGAAGACGGGCCAGAACGAGACGGGCCAGTCCGGGCCGGAACAGCGCCGGCCGGGACACGTGCGACCGAGCCGATGGGAGTTCATCCGTGACGGGTGAGATGACACGCAGCGTGCACGCCGGAAACGATTCGTCGGGCCCGTCGGTGCGGACGCCCATCACGATGGCGAACTCGTATCACCTCCCGCCCGAACCCGAGGCGATGAGCTGGTCGGGCACCGAGCAACTGTTCTACACACGCAACACCGGCGCCAATCAGGTTGCGCTGCAGGACAAGCTGGCCGCACTGGAAGAGGCCGACGACGCCGTCGTCCTGGCCTCGGGCGTGGCCGCGCTGCACGCGGTGTTCTTCACGTTCCTGTCCGCCGGGGACCACGTGGTGGTGTCCGACACCACCTACGAGGCCACCTGGAAGCTCTGGTCGGAACTGCTGCCGACCAAGTACGGGATCGAGGCGACCTTCGTCGATGTCGGCGATCTCGACGCCACCCGGGCCGCCCTGCGCCCCAGCACCCGCATGCTGATCGCCGAGACGATCGCCAATCCGACGACGAAGGTCGCCGACATCGGCGCGCTGGCGCAGATCGCCGCCGACGCCGACGCCCTGCTGCTCGTCGACGCCACCTTCACGCCGCCCACTCTGTACCGTCCGCTCGCCGACGGCGCGGACCTCGTCGTCCATTCGCTGACCAAGTACATCAACGGGCACGGCGACGCCATGGGCGGTGCCGTGCTCGGCCGGTCGGAGCTCATGTCGCAGATCCGGGAACAGGCGATGGTCGACGTCGGCGGCGTCATCTCGCCGTTCAACGCATGGCTGATCGCCCGCGGCGCGATCACCCTGCCGCTCCGGTTCGCCCAGCATCAACGCAATGCCGAGCGGGTCGCGGCCTTCCTCGACGACGACCCGCGCATCACCTACGTGCGGTACCCGGGTCTGGCGTCGCATCCCGAACACGACCTCGCGGCACGACAGTTCGGCGGCCGCGGCTTCGGGGCCATGATCGCGTTCGCGGTGCGCGGCGATCCGGCCACCCAGAACCGATTCGTCGCGGCGCTGACGACGATCACCTCGGCGGTGTCGTTGGGACACGACGAGTCACTCATCGTCCATGTCGGCACCGACGGCCCACGGGTCGCGGCCTACCCCGAACCGTTCCGCGAGTGGGGACATCTGCGGTTCTCCGTCGGGCTGGAAGACGCCGACGATCTCATCGCGGATCTCGCCGCGGCGCTCGACGCGACCTTCCCGGCCACCCCCGCTGGTTGAGCCGGCACCGAGCGAAGCCGAGAGCCCACCCCCGCTGGTTGAGCCGGCACCGAGCGAAGCCGAGAGCCCACCCCCGCTGGTTGAGCCGGCACCGAGCGAAGCGAGGAGCCGTGTCGAAACCACTTCCCCCGCAACCACCCTCAGGTCGCCTCGTCCAGAATCCCCCGGCCGATCGCCTCGCGCACCACGGGCAGCGCCGCCTCGGCGAGTGCGTCGGCGTCGACGCCGTGGAAGTCGGCGAGGAGTTCGAGCAGTACGCCCAGCGGGACCTGCCCCCGACTGCCGGCAAGCAGTGCGCGCGAGACCTCGTCGACGCCGAGAACGGCGCCGGGACCCCCGGGCCGGCGGACGGCGGCCGACACCTGTTGCCAGCCCTCGTCCCCGGGGAGCGAGTGCTCCTCGAGCATGACCGGGGCCACCGACAGCCGCCGAGCGAGCAGCTGTTCGTCCGTGGTCTCCCGTAGGTAGCGCCGTCGTGCGAGGAACGCCTGGGCCTCGGGACCGGTCACCTCTTCACCGGCGCCGGTGATCTCCTCGATCACGACGTCGGGCTCGCGGTGCTCGCCCTCGAGCGGGGCGCGGGCGGTGATCGAGCCCATCCCGATGGCGACGATGCCGTTGGCCTCGAACCATTCGAGCCACTCCGCACCTCGCCGCGCGGCGGTCGCCTCGTCCTCACCGGCATCGGACAACCACAGCGACACATAGCTGATGGGGTCGGCGACCTCCCGCTGGACGACCCAGGCGTCGAGTCCGGTGCCGGCGAGCCAGGAGCGGACCCGTTCCCGCCAGTCCTCGCCCTCGCGGATGACCCAGTTGGCCAGGATCTGGGCGGTGCCACCAGGATTCAGATGGGCGGGCAACTCCCGGACGAGTTGCTCGCACAACCCGTCCCCGACGACGCCCGAGTCGCGGTAGATGTAGTCCTGCCCGCCCGCGCCGACGACGAACGGAGGGTTGGACACGATCAGGTCGAACCGCTCCCCCGCGACGGGTTCGAACATGCTCCCCGCCCGCAGATCCCACGACATCCCGTTGAGGCGGGCCGTCGCCGCAGCCAGCGCCAGCGCCCGGTCGTTCGTGTCGGTGGCCACGATCTGCTCGCAGTGCGCATCGAGATGCAGCGCCTGGATGCCACATCCGGTTCCGATGTCGAGAGCTCGGCGGACGGGTTCGCGGATGACGGCCCGGGCCAGCGAGATCGACGCGCCGCCGATCCCCAGGACGTGGTCGCGGGCAACGGGTCCGGGTCGCATTGCGGCATCCTGGTCGGCGATCACGAGGTAGTCGCGGGTGTCGTCGGCGTGCGGACGAATGTCAAGGCGGGCCCGTAGAAGCGATTCATCGACCCGGGCCAGCACGCCCTGCGTGACCAGCACATCGACGCCCGTCGTCGGAAATGCCGCCGCGACAGCGGCTTCGGGTTCGTCCGAGCCCAGCAGGAACAGTCGGACGAGGGTCGCCAGCCGGCGGTGCTGGTCGGTGACATCACGCGTCGCGGCGAGGGCCGGCCACCAGACACCGCGGACGAGGGCATCGTGAGCGCCATCGCCGAGCAGTTCGGTGACACCGTCGTTCGTGTATCCCGCCGACCGCAGATCACCACCGAGGGTCGCCACGACGGCGGGCTCGGACAGAGGATGACGATCCACGCGGTCGGCGAATGGCTGGGGTCGTCCCTGGTCCGCGGTCACGGTCCCCAAGGCTACCGACGACCGGCGCGCCCGCGGCTCGACGGGTTCAGCACGACGCGAGGACCCGACTCATCGCGTCGCGTTCGGCAGGCGTCACCCACAGCCCGTAGATCTTCTTGACCTCGATCTGCCGGCTCACGTAGGTGCATCGGTACAACTTGTTCGGCGGAAGCCAGGTCGCCGCGTCGCCGTCTCCCTTCTGCTGGTTCACGGCTCCCGAGACCGCCTGGAGATTTCGCGGGTCGTTCGCGAACTCGATGCGCTTGACCGCGGTCCACCCGGCCGCGCCCTTCTGCCAGGCGTCCGACAGCGCCACCACGTGATCGATCTGCACCAGCGCCGACGTGTCCTGTCCTCGGGTGAACGGGATGGTCGTACCGGTGTAGGGGTCGTCCAGCGTGCCGGCGAGCACGCGACATCCGTCGGCATGGAAGGTGATGCCGGTGAGATCGCGCCGCAGGATGTCCTCCCGGGTGCGGCAACCGTTGCGTCCGAACTGCACGTCGACCGCGTCGTCCCAGGCCTTGCCGAACCGTGCCCGGGCATATCCGGTTTTGGGTGCGCGGCCCTTCACCTGCAACAACGCGAGATCGGCCAGTGCACTGTCGGATGTCGGTGGCTGAGCCTGCGGCGGCGCGACAGATGCCGGCTGCGATGGCGACTCGACCGGGCTGGTGGTGGACGGAAGCCGCTCGAGGCCCGGACCGGATTCGACGTCGACGCCCGACAGAAGCACCGCACCGGCGGCCACGGCGCCCGCCACCGTGGCGAACACCCCCGACAACCATGCCGCTCGACGTCTCACCCGGAGATCGTTGCACGACGCACCGACAGCTTCTCCGGTCCACCCGGTGCGCGGACTTCCGCCCCGCACCTTAAGATTCGTTCGACTAACTTCCCCTTCGCGGACTTCTCTGGTCGCGCACGACGCCGGCGACGGCGACGTCCGCCGACACTGTCGCCGGGGTACCAACGACTATTCGGGTAGTGGGTGCATGAGTTCAGGTCGGGGCACTGCGGTACGGCGCGCGCAGCCATGGGTTCTGCGAATCATCGCCGTGTTCACGTTGACGATGTCCCTGCCGACCCTCACCGGTGCGACGAGCACGGCGGTGGTCCTCGGCAGCATGGCGCCGTTCTCCGCTCCACCTCGTGCCACGCCGGTCCACGAACTGACACCGACCGTCGACCCGGAGACCGAGACCTACCCCGAGCGACTCGAGCGCATCGAGACCATGAGCCGCCCGCTGCTGCCCACGCCGAAGTCACTCGAGGGCGCCGAGACACGCTGCGCAAGCGGCGATTTCACGACCCTCGCAGTGGTGTACGACTCTGTCTTCGACGCGGTGTACGAGGTCCTGCCGCCGTCTCTGCGTGCCGCGGCGAGGCAGAGTCGGATAGCGGCGCACCGCGATATGCGCCGTCTGCACGTGTCGACACTCGCCGTCACCGAGCACCCCCTCACCCTCGGCGCCGACGACGACCCCGCACTCGACTACCGCGACCCGATCTCGCAGCTCCTCGTGTCGAACCTGCTGAAGATCCGCGACGGCCGGCACACCGAGGCCATCCCCCTCGGGAACATCACCGTCATCCAGGCCGTGGAGACGGTGTGGCTGTACCTGTTCACCACGGTCCTGATCCCCGCGCGCGTCCTCGCCGGTTCGACCCCCGACCTCGGTAGCCCCTTCGCCGGCACGGACGCCGACTTCCTGGCGCCGTTCGTCACCTACAACTGGCTCATCTCGGCCTTCGTCTTCTCCTCCGAGTTCGCGGTGAAGGCCCTCCTGCGCGCCACGGCCAAGACAGTTCTCGACCAGTGCGTCGCGCGGGTGACCGACGAGCAGCGCGCCCAGGCCGGGCGCCCCAGCGACACCGTGCGTTTCGACATCCCGATCCCGCCGATCGTGTCCGAGATCGCCGACCACCTCGCGCTGGCCGACGTCGAGACCTGCACGCCGATCGGCTCACTCACCCTGGGACGGCTGGTGCGGTACGTGTCCGCGCAGGCACAGGAGAACAACCCGGCCGATGCGCCCGCGATCCGGGCCGAGACCACACGAATTCTCGGCGTCATGCGCGGAATCCGCATCCACCACAACCTCATTCCGCTCGACCCGGCGGAGGACCGCTCCGTCGGCGAGATGGGCGCGTCGCTGTTCGGTTCGCTGATTCCGGTCTTTGGTGGCGCTCCGCTCGACATCCTCCTCGGCATCGGACACAACCTCGGCCACGGCGCGGATCCATGGGAGACGGTGTCGCTCGACGAGCTCACCGTCAGCAAGCCGATCACCGCGGCGCATTATGCGTACAAGCTGGCGCTGCATTTGATCCGGGAAGTAGGCAATGTCATCGAGCCGTCGATCGTCGGTGACAGCCCGCTACGACCCACCAGACTGCTCGTCACGGTCCTGGGCCTGCCGATGACCTACGGACTGGTGACCGCGCACCACGTAATCCGGTCGATGTGCCTACGCGTCGACGACACGACGGGCAGCGGACTCGGCGCGGAGGCCAATCGGCGGACGACAACCGACTCGACTCCCCGCATCGAGCCGACGCGAAAGCCGGAAGCCTCCCGGTCATCGGCGTCGAGAACATCGGAACCGTCACGTCCGGAAGAATCCATTCGCCATCCCGAACCGCCCCGATTCGCCATTCCCGGCCGCAATTGACTCCGTGTTGCGCATTCGGTAATCGCGATGTCGGACGATTCGCCCGAGAATCCCGACACCGGGAAAGCGCAGGTCCATGCTTCCCGCGCGTCTATCGACTACCGTTGGGGGCGTGTCGAAAATTCAGACGGTGACCTTTGTCGACGACCTGGACGGTCGCGAACTCGATCCCCAAGACGCACAGACCGTTTCGTGGTCGTGGCTCGGCGTCGACTACGAGCTCGACGTGTCCGCGGCCAATCTCGACAAGATCGAGCAGGGCAAGGTGACAGTCGCGAAACTACTCAAGGCATCGACCCGGGTCGGCGGCCGACGACGGTCGCCATCAGCACGGACGAAGACCAATTCCGCCGGGAGTGGTGCGTCGGTGAATGCCTCGATTCGAGACTGGGCAGCGGAGAACGGATATGAGGTGTCCGCACGCGGCCGCATTCCGAACGACATCGTCGAGGCCTACAACTCCGCACACTGATATAGCCCACCGTGTTGTCACATTGATCGCCAGAGCCCGATTCTTCGGACTCTGGCGATTGTTCTTCCGCGGGGCTGATTGTCGATCCCCCGCCGATTACGTTCTGCCCTAAGGAGTTCCGCCGGCAGGGCGGAAAAACCCTGCGGCGGCGTCGAATCGAGATGCCGCGCGGATTCCGCCACCGATCAGCACCTTCCCCGTCTTCATCCTGTCAATGGACATCTTTGATAAACTGATGTCCACGCATGGTGTGCCACCGACGTGCAACGCAGTCACCGTCGGAGGCCACCCGAGGGGACAGGACAACCGGATGAGCACAACGGAGAACGAGTCGGTCGACGCCGACCACGCTGACGGCGAGGCCCCAGGGGAGGTCGCCGTGGCGGCCCGGGTCAGGGTCACGCTCGACGACGGTTCGACAAGGGAGGGCGAGGTCGTCGACGACTTCGCGGACCTGGCCGGCGACACCACCGTCGAGACCCGTATCGACGACGAGCGCACCGCACGACTACGCCGCTGGGCGATCTCGACCGACGATCACCAGATCGTCTTCGCCGACGACGACGCGGTCGAGGTCATCTCGGCCGAGCTGTGACTCAGAGCGGCGCGAGCCCGATCATTCGACGGTCCGACGAGAAAATCCACCCGTCGCCGTAGGGCTCGAGTGCTTTGCCGGTGACTAACGCATCCGCGTCGAAATCGATGGCGAGGAACGGTGCTGTCCACGCGACCTCGCCGGTGGTCACGTCGACAGCCGTGAGGGTGACGCCATCGCTGCCGGCCAACAGACGGTCGCGATAGCCGTCTGGGTTCACAATGGGCCGCCTAATGCACAGCGGTGCAGTACCGAAGCCCACACCCTGCTTATAGCGCTCATGAAGCCCCCGAGCCAACGCCCGCTCGCGCGACCTACACGAGCCATGAGCCCTCGCCGCATGGACTCTCAACCACCCTCGCACCCGAACACGCCATCACGACCCACGGGTTCCGGCTTATGATCAACGCCCCGGCCTGGTCGCCAACCACCATGAACATGTTTCTTCACTGACCTACTCGCCGCCCGCGCGATCGTATGCGAAGACGGTGACGATGCAGGGTCGCCTTCTCCGCACGGATCTACCGCCCGGTATAGGGGGTTCGCAGACTCCCGCTGCAGGTCAGCACGTGACAACAGTTCGGATTGGTCCAGCCTCGCGTGAACTCGTACCCAAACGGGCAGCGAGAACCATACGGCCAACTGATAGAGCCGACGTCGGCGTAGGTGAACCTTGCCGGCCCGTGAAACTCTAAAAAGACTGAGTATTGCTAGTGGGAGACCCAATAGCAGAAAACCGACAAATGCGCCAGAGGAGATCCCGCGCTCTACGGCTGCGACCATGGTAGTCGGCAGGGCTACGCTACCCCAAAGAATCCAGGCTGCGAATGGCTGCAACACAAAATGCAGCTCCATTCTCTTCGTGTTGAATGATGACCAGGATGTAAGAGCGCACAATCCGATCACAAACAGAAAGAATGTGACGACGGTGGGTACGAGTATCGCCGTTTGCCAGAGGTAACTCCCGGCCATCGCCTGATCTCGAAGCACCCTCACGACTGAGACATACAGTACAACGCCCACCCATAACGGGGCACTCACCGCTGCGGTCCTAACGAAGAGGGCGCCGACAAGGGAATGCCGCTGGCCGTTCGAGACACTTGGCACTCCCTTGTCTCGCAGGACTGTCCGCCACTTGTGCAGTCGGTCGAGTCGCTGCTCTAGTACTTCCTGGCGGCGGTAGCGACTCGCCGAGCTGAAGTCATCGAGCAGGATGCTGCTCATCAAGAAGATAGCGATCGTCCCAAAAGTCGCCAGCACCATCGCGCCGACGTCTGACTTGTCATGCACACCAAGCCAACCGACTGTCATTACTACAACGCACGCGCATGCTAACGCCGATGTCATCGCATCCATACACTGTCGCCATAGGGCCATTGCGGCTTGCTCAATGTAGGATTCGCTCCCCTTGTTTCGCATCGACAGTGTGATGCTTATCGACACCGAAGCAGCCAGCGCGATACCGATCCAGTTTCGCGCGGTCTCAGGTGTTACGAGGCCATCTAAGTGTGGTCGGATGTCAGGAACCCACTGATACGGCTCAAACATCTGAGCGTCCGTCTGCCCCGGGTGTCCCAAAAGCCAGACCAAATAGCCTGCGCCGTAGGTGACTACGAAGGCTCCGATCACGTCCCCGATTACGCGAGAGCGAAATCGATCGCGGACGTGGCGCCTGGCTTCCGCTGACAGTCTTCGGGCCTCGAGACGGGCTTCATCGGCGCAAGACTTTTTTCTTCGTTCTACACGCGGTCGTAGGAATCCAAAACGCAGACAAAGTAGAGCGATCATCGTCAATAGCAGAAGTTGCGCTCTTGTTCGAGTCATTCTGTACCGCTCTTCCCGTCGAGTGCGGCTTGCATCCTCAAGGCGACGCAGAAACCGCAAAGGTAAGTTGCAACTGATTGGAAAGGTGACCATATCGAAGACCCCTGACATTCATGGAGTGATCTGGCGCCGCCAGTCGAAGGCGCTAGCCGGCCGCCGAGTAGGCGTCCATTGAGAACGGGTCATGGCATCGAAAGCGGAACTCCGCGAGATGCATGCAGCGGCCACGGCGCTCCAAGGGTTCGCGACCGTCCGCCCAAGATGATCGAAGAACGGGCGACGAGCATGTTGAGCGCAATCTCGATATGCACGCCGGTCGACTGAATTCGACGACGTCATCGGCGCTGCACTCGACGACACAATTCCGTCTGTTGAGGTCGATCCAGTCCCGACAACAGACCTTGCCGGCGCCGTTCCCAGATCGGAGTTTCTTCTCTGTGCGACGGTTCGCTACCGCCAAACTATGTCCAACATCCAGACAGTCGCAGTCATTGACAATCTAGATGGGCGGAATCTGAGATGCCCAGCGGGCGTCACTGCCAACCGTTGCCGCAAGTGTTTCCGTTCTGAGAAGGCTTGAAATGTTGGCATGCCGGATGCCGACGGGTGCTCGGCGCGTCGGTAGTTCTGCTGCGCCGAGTGCGCCGCGACTTGAGCTGTTACCTAGGCAAGGCTGCACCAGGCGCGAGGAGCACTGTCACCGTCGACTCACGATGCAGGGCTTTCGAGCGCAACTGCGGGTGCGAGTTTATGGTGCGCGAGGGGGGACTTGAACCCCCACGTCCTGAGACACTGGAACCTAAATCCAGCGCGTCTGCCAATTCCGCCACTCGCGCGTGGGCGCGACTCGCCGGAGTGTGAGTCACGCAGTGTAACGGCGACCACCCTACCGCCCGCGTTCTGATCATCGCAGGCCAGGTACCGTCGTAGCCATGTCCCCCACCCGCCGCCGCACCCACCGGCCCGCGCTCACGGTGCTCGCCGTATCCGCCGCGGTGGTGTGCCTGGTGCTCGCGTGGTGGCAGTGGTCACGCTATGAGTCCGCATCCGGTTCCGGACTCAATCTCGGCTACGCCCTGCAGTGGCCGGCGTTCGCCGCGGCCGTGATCTATGCCTATCGACGTTTCGTCATCCTGGAGAGCGATCCCGAGGAAGCCCGCAAGGTCGCGGCGAAGAACTCCGTCGCCGAGATCCCGGAGGGCATCCTGCCCGAGCGCCCCACCACGCCCAGCGCGTCGTCGTTGGCATCGCCGGACCCCGCCAACGATGTCGCGCTGGTCGAGTACAACCGCTATCTCGCCGAGCTCCGCGACGCCGACGCGCACACCACCGACGCCCGACCCACCCCCTCATCGAAAGGCCCGCAGTGACCGAGACCGACCCCACCGCCCCCGCCCTCGCCGCCCCGGTGGAGAAGGTCCGCGGCGCGCTGTTGCGGTATCGCGTCCTCGCCTGGATCACCGGCGTGTGGTTGCTGCTTCTCGTCGTCGAACTCGTCCTGACCTACGGCTACGACAACCACGCTCTGGACTTCGTACCGTTCGTGCACGGCTGGGTGTACTTCGTCTACCTGATCATGGCCATCGACCTCGCTATCAAGGTCCGCTGGAGCGTCGGGAAGACCATCATCACCGCGATCGCGGGCACCATCCCCTTCCTGTCCTTCTGGTTCGAGCACAAGCGCACCAAGGAAGTGAAGGCGCAGTTCAACCTCTGATCTCCTCGTGCTGGACGGCCGTTCACCCGGGTCCGGCTGACTGGACCCCGTGCGGATCGTCCAGCTAGCGAACTTCTACGGCGGCCGCTCCGGCGGTCTTCGTACCGCCGTGGACCGCTGGGGCGCCGGCTATGTCGGGGCTGGTCACGACGTCGTCCTGATCGTCCCCGGCGCTGATCCCGGTGAGGAGACGCTCGCTTCGGGCGTCACCCGGATCACCGTTGCCGCGCCGCGGATTCCCGCCTCGGGCGGCTACCGCCTGGCGTCGGCCCGACGCGTCGCCGACGTCCTCACCCATCTCCGTCCCGACGCCCTCGAGGTGTCCGACCGCCTCACCCTGCGGGGTTTCGGCCGGTGGGCCCGCGCGCGAGACGTCCACTCGACGATGGTGTCCCATGAACGCCTCGACCGACTGCTCGGCCAGGTCATGCCCGGCCGCACGGCACGTGCACTGGCCGACCGCGCGAACGCGGCCACCGCCCGTGACTACGACACCGTCGTGTGCACCACCGACTTCGCCGCCGCGGAGTTCGATCGCGTGAGGGCGACCAACGTCGTCCGCGCCCCGCTCGGCGTCGACCTCGATGTCTTCGACCCCCGACACCTCGACCCGAACCTGGGCGCACGGTGGTCCGGCGGCACCGGAGCGCTCATCGCCCACTGCGGACGCCTCTCGGTGGAGAAGCGCGCCGACCGCAGCATCGCCGCGCTCGGCAGACTCCATCGGTCGGGAACGCCGGCGCACCTGGTGATCGCGGGCGACGGACCGATGCGAGCCCCGCTGCAGCATCTGGCCCGCGGGTTACCCGTGACCTTCCTGGGCCATCTCTCCGAGCGGAGTCAGGTCGCCGCGCTCCTCGCCAGCGCCGACATCTCCCTTTCCCCCGGTCCGCACGAGACCTTCTGCCTCTCCGCGCTGGAATCACTGGCCGCCGGCACACCGGTCATCGGGTCGCAGTCGTCGGCAGTCGCGACCCTGGTCGACGACACATGCGGCGCAGCTGCCGAGGACTCTGGCCCGGGCTTCGCGAGCGCGATCCGGCAAGTTCTCAGCCTCCCCCGCGTCGACCGCGAACGGGCGGCGCGTCATCGAGCGACCCAGTACCCCTGGCCCGACTCGGTCGCGCGGATGTTGGGAGTCCACGCGGGCTGCTGAGCGCCCCTCTGCTTCGCCCCGTGCACAGGCGATGCATTTCGACGCCCGGTCGACGGGATCGAGCGCACAATCAACGGGCCATTGAAACTGCACCGTCTGGACGGTATAGTTATAAGCGATCCGGGAAGTCCTCGGGACATCGAGCACGGAGGGTCCGATGGCACGCACGTCCGGGCGGAGTGCCGCCGACACCCGACGGTTGATCCTCGACGCCGCGGCCCGGCTAATTTCGCGACACGGTGCCGCCGTGTCCGTCTCCGAGATCGCCGCCGCGGCCGGGGTGTCGAAGGGCGGACTGCTCTACCACTTCCCCGCCAAGGACGGCCTGCTCGAAGAACTCGCGGCGGACCTGATGGCCCAGTTCCGGTCGAACGTCGAACGGACCGCCGACGAGGAGGACGACGCGCCGGGACGGCTGACCAGGGCCTACATTCGGGTGAGTTTCGCCGACGCGCGAGACTCCGCCGGCCTGCGCGACCAGATCGCGCTGGCCGCCAGCCTGATGTACGAACCGGGCCCGGCCGCGCTCGCCCAGCAGGACGCTGATCACTGGCGCGCCGCGCTGTTCGACGACGGTCTCGACCCGGCGGTCACGCGACTGATCATCGCGGCCGCCGACGGCTCGAACACCGCTCCCCTGTGGGGAGCCGTCCTCGACGACACCGAACGGGCCGCCCTCGAAGCAGACCTCATCGCTCTCACCCACACACACGCAAAGAAGGGATCATGACCGACATCACCTACCGCCCCTACCGTTCCACCGACGCCGAAGACGTCAAGAAGATCATCGACGAGGCGTTCTACATCCACCGCTACGTCCACGGACAACACGTCCTGGACGCGGCACTCGAGGTCTACCTCCGCGAGCAACTCGTCGCGAGTACCTGGAGTCGCGTCGCGGTGAAGGACGGCCGCGTGGTGGGAATCATCCTGGGACGGATCGACGGCGAGCCACATCTCGGCGAGCGGACGAAGAATCGCGCGCTGCTCTGGGCGCATACCGCCAGAGCTGCGATTCTCGGACTGCCCCAGTGGAAGTCGCTGCGGGCCCTGTTCGCTTTCGAGTCGGTGGCCCACCGGCTCGGCGCCGCGACGGGCACGTCGCTCGACGACGAACTGACCCTGTTCGCAGTCGCCTCGACGACGCGCGGACACGGCGTCGGAGCGGCGCTGTACGGCGCGTTCCTCGACCATCTCCGAAGCCGCGGCCGCTCCGACTTCCACCTGTACACAGACTCGCTGTGCACCTTCGGATTCTACGAGCGGCAGGGCATGTCACGTGCCGGCGCCGACGATATGGACATCCTGCTCGACGGCGAACCGCACACGCTGGGGGTCTACATCTACACCGGCGCCGCGAGCTGATCGGAGTCCGGACGCCGACGCAAGGGGGGTCAGCCCGCGAGCGCCCGCAGCGCCGGAACCAACTGCGCCAACGCTTTTCCGCGGTGACTGAGCCCGTCCTTCTCCGCCGGCGACAGCTCCGCCGCGGACCGGCCGTCGGCGATCTCGTCGTCGGGGGCGAACAGCGGGTCGTACCCGAACCCGTTCGGCCCGCGCTCCTCTCGCAGGACTCGTCCGCGCCACTCGCCGCGCACCACCGTCTCCGTCCCGCCCGGCAGCACGAGCGCGCAGGCCGAGACGAACGCGGCGCCGCGTCGTTCGTCCGGGGTGTCCGACAGCTGGGCGAGCAGCAGCGCGTTGTTGGCCGGGTCGTCCCCGTGCCGGCCCGACCAACGCGCCGACAGCACGCCCGGCATGCCGTTCAGGGCATCCACCGCGATACCGGAATCATCCGCGAGACATGGGATTCCGATGGCCTTCGCACCCGCGCGGGCCTTGATCAGCGCATTGTCCTCGAAGGTGGCACCGGTCTCGGGTTCCTCCGGGTACTCGGCCACGGCGTCGAGACCGATGACCTCCACCCCGGTGATTCCCGCGGCGTCGACGACGCGCTGCAATTCGGCGAGCTTCTTGCGATTACGGCTGGCCAGCAGCACCGAGGACATCAGGCCCGTCCGGGGAGTTCGCCGGGGTACGGCTCGGCGAGTACGGCTCGCTGCGCCTCGAACAGCTTCTCGGTTCCGATCGCGGCCACGTCGAGCAGCGCATCGAGCGTCGAGCGCGGGAACGTCGCACCCTCGCCGGTGCCCTGCACCTCGACGAGCGTGCCGGCGTCGGTCGCCACGACGTTCATGTCCACCTCGGCGCGCGAGTCCTCTTCGTAGGGAAGGTCGAGCCGGACGCGGCCGTCGACAACCCCCACGCTGACCGCGGCGATCGCGCACGAAAGCGGTTGCGGGTCGGACAGTTTGCCCGCGGCACGCAGGTAGGTGATTGCGTCCGCCAGCGCGACATAGGCACCGGTGATGGCTGCGGTGCGGGTACCGCCGTCAGCCTGCAGGACGTCGCAGTCCAGGGCGATGGTGTTCTCGCCCAGGGCACCGAGATCGACGCACGCACGCAGCGACCGGCCGATGAGTCGACTGATCTCGTGGGTGCGACCACCCACCCGGCCCTTGACCGATTCACGTGACGACCGGTCGTGGGTGGCGGCGGGCAACATCGCGTACTCCGCGGTCAGCCAGCCCAAGCCTGAACCACGACGCCACGGCGGGACACCCTCGGTGACACTCGCGGTGCACATCACCCGCGTCTTGCCGAATTCCACCAGGACCGAACCCGCCGGATGGCTGGTGAAACCGCGGGTGAACGTGATGGGACGGAGTTCGTCGTCGGCTCTGCCGTCAGCTCGTGTGGTCACGGGTCTCACTGTAACGACCGGCGCGGACACGACAGCTAGGTGAGGTCGAAGACCTGTCCCTGGCTGACGAGCTCCGTCGGACCGGAGAACGTGCTGCGGGCCTCGGCGAGGATCTCCGCCGAATCGGACCACGGGGCGACGTGGGTGATCGCGAGTGTTCGGACGTTCGCCTTGGTCGCGGCCTCCCCCGCCTCGATGCCCGACATGTGCAGATCCGGTGGGCGCTCCGAGGGCGCATGGGTCCACGACGCCTCGCACAGGAACAGGTCGGCGTCGGCCGCGAGGTCGATGAGTTCGTCGCACGGCGCGGTGTCTCCGCTGTAGGCGATCACCTGTCCGTCGGGACCGGTGATCCGCAGACCGAAGGTGTCGGGCGGATGATTGACGTTCATCGCCCGGATTCGCATCCCGCCCAGGGTGATCTCCTGGTCGTCGCTCCACTCGTGGACGTCGAAGGTGTCGGTGATGTCGTCGAGCTGTCCGGGGAATTCCGACGACCCGTAGCCGATCCGGAGGGCGGTGCCGGGTGGGCCGTAGAGCGGCGCCCGCCGCCGTGCCGGCTGTGGTGCGTACCGACGCCAGACGAGCATCGCGGGCAGATCGAGGCAGTGATCGGCGTGGAGATGACTGAGGACGACGGCGACATTGTTGGGGTCGGTGACGCGCTGCAGTTCGCCGAAGACACCCGGGCCGCAGTCCACGAGGACCGGTTGTTCACCGGGTACGGAGAGCAGGTAGCCGGAGCACGCGGCTCCCGGTCCGCCCACACTGCCCGAGCACCCGAGGACCGTGAGACGCATAGGCCCCACTGTGCCACGATTCCGCGCGCGGGCGGCGGCATACGGGTCACAAGTGCGCGGCGATGCGCAGTTGACCCCTCACACGTGCTGCACGGCTCCGATCACCGGCCCCAGGAATCGGTTCGACAGTTTCGCGAAGAGCTCCGGGTCACCGGTCGCCTGGAAGACGCGGGTGGCGTCGCGGCCGGTGTGCGGGTGCAGCAGGTCGGCCTCGGTGAGGACCCGGAAGAGGTCCTTCGCCGTCTCCTCCGCGCTCGACACCAGGGTGACCTCGTCGCCCATCGCCAGCTGGATGACCCCGGACAGCAGCGGGTAATGGGTGCAGCCGAGGACCACGGTGTCCACGCCGGCCTGCTGCAGTGGTTCGAGGTAACCCTGCGCGAGTCCGAGGATCTGCCGGCCGCTGGTGATACCGCGTTCGACGAAGTCGACGAACCGCGGACAGGGCACCGCGGTGATCACCGCGTCGCGTGCTGCCGCGAACGAATCCTGATATGCCCGTGAGGAAATCGTCGCCTCGGTACCCAGCACGCCGATCCGGCCCGTCTTGGTGGCGACCACCGCGCGGCGCACCGCCGGCAGCACGACTTCGATGACCGGGATGGGGGCGTATCGCTCGCGCGCGTCGCGGAGGCAGGCGGCCGAGGCGGTGTTGCAGGCGATGACGATGGCCTTGACCCCGCGCTCGGCGAGGTCGTCGCCGATAGCGAGGGCGTGGCGTCGGATCTCCGGGATCGTGAGGGGACCGTAAGGCCCGTTGGCCGTGTCGCCGATGTAGACGATGTCCTCGTCCGGCAGTAGATCGATGATGGCGCGCGCGACCGTCAGTCCCCCGACACCCGAGTCGAAGATCCCGATGGGTGCGTCCTGGCCGCCCGCCGCGATTATGGCGCGACCCCCGGTGCGGTGACCGTCGGCTTCCGTCGATCCCGGGCCGCGAGTGCCCACGCCGCGAACACGCCGGCGATCGCACCGAACAGGTGGGCCTGCCAGGACACGAACGGGTCCGAGGGCAGGACGCCCCACAGGATCGATCCGTACACGAGGAACAGCACGAGGCCACCGAGGATCTGCCACAGATCGCGGTTGAACAGGCCGCGGACGATGAGGAAGGTGAGCCAGCCGAACACGATGCCCGACGCCCCAACGGTCGGCGAGTACGGCGCTGCGAACAGCCAGACACCGACCCCCGACACCACCCAGATGATGCCGGTGACGATGAGGAATTGCCGCGTCATCAGCACGAGGAAACACAGCACCGCGCCGGGCATCAGATTCGCGAGCAGATGCTGCCAGTCGCCGTGCAGCAGCGGCGCCCACAGGATGCCGTCCAGCCCGTCCACCTGACGTGCCACGATGCCGTTCTGGTCGAGGTCGTAGTGGGTCGCCACATCGATGGCCTCGATGACGAACAGCACCGCGACGATGCACGCGGTGATGATCGCAGAACGCAGCCACAGCGGACGCGCGCGTCGCGCGGGCTGTTGCCCGACCGGCGGGGTGTACGAGCTCATGGCGGGGAAGTCCTCGGTAGCGGGGTCAGGCCCAGAGCTGGCCTTCGAGTGCCTGCTCCGCGTCGTCGAGACTACCTTCGTACGCCCCGGTCGACAGATACTTCCATCCCGCGTCGGGCACGACGAAGCCGATGTCGGCGCGGGTCCCGGCCTTCAGTGCCCGCCGGCCGATACCGCGCGCGGCCTGCAGGATCGCACCGGTGGAGATCCCCGCGAAGATGCCCTCGAGGTCGATCAGCTCCCGCACTCGCGCGACCGCGTCCACGCCGGTCACCGAGAAGCGGCGGGTCAGCACCGAGTCGTCGTACAGCTCGGGGATGAAACCCTCGTCGATGTTGCGCAGGCCGTAGACCTCGTCGCCGTACCGCGGTTCGGCGGCGACGATCTCGATCTCGGGATTGCGTTCGCGCAGGAACCGCCCGACGCCCATCAGCGTTCCGGTCGTGCCGAGCCCGGCGACGAAGTGGGTGATCTCGGGCAGGTCGGCGTACAACTCGGGGCCGGTGCCCTCATAGTGCGCCGCGACGTTCGCCGCGTTGCCGTACTGGTAGAGCATCACCCAGTCGGGATTGTCCGCGGCGAGGCCCTTGGCCACCGCGACCGCGGTGTTGGAGCCGCCCGCCGCGGGTGAGGAGATGACCTGCGCGCCGAACATCCGCAACAGCGAGCGCCGTTCCTCCGAGGTGTTCTCGGGCATCACGCAGATCAGTTGATAGCCCTTGAGTTTCGCCGCCATCGCGAGCGAGATGCCGGTGTTGCCGCTCGTGGGTTCGAGGATCGTCGAGCCCGGCCGCAGCAACCCGTCGCGTTCGGCCTGCTCGATCATCCGCAGCGCGGGGCGGTCCTTGATGGATCCGGTCGGGTTCCGGTCCTCGAGCTTGGCCCACAGGCGGACGTGCGGGCCCTCGTCGGAGTCGTCCCAGCGCGGCGAGAGCCGTTGCAGACCGATGAGCGGGGTGTTGCCGACCGAGTCGATCAGGGAGTCGTAGCGGGCCACGCTCAGCCGCCGGCGACCGCGGGCAGGATGGTCACCTCGTCACCGTCGTCGATCGGGGTGTCGAGGCCGCCGGAGAACCGCACGTCCTCGTCGTTGACGTAGATGTTGACGAACCGGTGCAGTTTGGCGGTGCCGTTCTCGTCGGGCGCGACGAGTCGTTCCTTCAGCCCGGCGTTGCCCGTCTCGAGGTCGTCGATCAGGGCGGCCAGCGTCGAACCCGACCCCTCGACGCGCTTCTCCCCGCCGGTGTGAATACGCAGGATCGTCGGGATGGATACGGTGACAGACATTCTCAGCTCCTGATCTCGATCTCTTCTTCGGTGACCGCACCGTCGACGATGCGATAGCTACGGATCTCGGCGGTCTCGGGGTCGCGCGTGGACACCAGCACGTAATGCGAGCCGGGCTCGCCGGCGTAGGAGATGTCGGTGCGGCTCGGGTACGCCTCGGTGGCGGTGTGCGAGTGGTAGATCACCACGGGTTCCTCATCACGGCGGTCCATCTCCCGCCACACCGCGAGCTGCTCGGCCGAATCGAAACGATAGAAGGTCGGCGACCGCTCGGCGTTGATCATCGCGATGAAACGCTGCGGATCGTCGGAACCCTCCGGCCCGGCGATCACCCCGCAGGCCTCGTCGGGATGGTCGGCGCGCGCGTGCGCGACCATGGCATCGACCAGCTCCTGCCCGATCTTCAGCATCGGTGTCGCATTCTCCTGTCCAGACGTGTCCACACCCGGGGACCCCGGGGTTCCCCGAGTCGCAACATCGTCGCCGCGGCACCTATTCCGTTCGCCGTTCGCGACGACCCCGGTCAGCGGAAAGCCGACGGCGCCGTCTGTGCGTAGGTGGGGATCGATGCGACCGGTTCCGCCGCGAGGACCGCGTTCACGATGGCCTGCTGGACGACGTCGGCCGCGGCCCGGCACACCTCGGCGACCACGGCGACGTCGGCATGCATACCCGCCGGCGCCGGCGCCGGTGTCGACGGCCGGACCGCACCCGTGGCGATGCCGAAGATCGTGTCCCCGTCGAGCGGCGAGTGCGCGGGCCTGATCGCCCGCCCGAGACCGTCGTGTCCGGCCATCGCCAGTCGCTTGGTCATCGGCGCGTCGAGCACGGCATCGGTGGCCACGACACCGATCGTCGTGTTGAGCACGGTGTGCTTCGCCGCGAGGTCGGCGAGCGAGTCGATGTCGGCGGCCGACGGCCGGCGCAACCCCAGGCGGCCCAGTTCGGTCTCGCCGAGGTCCCACGGCAGCCCGGTCTGCGGGTCGATGACCGCCCCGACCGGGTTGGCGACCATCACTGCACCGACGGTGATGCCGGCCGCGGGACCGGCGTCGAACGTCATCGACGCCGTCCCGACCCCGCCCTTGAGCGCGCCGGCCCGGGCGCCGACACCCGCACCCACACACCCGACGGCGAATTCCGTGTCCGCCGCGCGGACCGCGTCCATTCCGAAGTCCGCGTCTGGTCGGTGGTCCCAGGCGCCGACGGGGAGGTCGAAGATCACCGCGGCGGGAACGATCGGCACCACGTGCCCGCGGTCGTCGAGCGGGAGTCCGATCCCGTCGGCCTCGAGCGCGCGCATGACCCCGTCGGCGGTGGCCAGTCCGTAGGCACTACCTCCGCTGAGCACGATGGCGTGCGCGGTCTGGACCGTGTTCGACGGGTCGAGGAGATCGGTTTCGCGGGTACCCGGACCGCCACCGCGGACGTCGACGGCGGCGATGGCGCCCGGCGCCGACACCCGTACGACGGTGGTCCCGGTGGCCCACCCGTGACCGTCGGGGGCCTCCGGTGCACCGGCGACCCGGGCGTCGGGGTCGACGCGGTGCGCGTGCCCGACGGCGAGGCCGGCGATGTCGGTGATGCGATTGCCGGCCGGGGCCGGTCGGCCGAGTGTGCTCACGAGACCCCTGACGTCGAAGCGGACGAAGTTCCCGAACGGAACCCTAGTGGTGTGTCTCGGAATAGGTGGCCGGTATCCGGTGGAGCGATCGGTGGTCTGGCAAGGCGGAGGAGGGAGGGATAGCGGAGCTATCTCGACCGACGACAACGCAGCCAGGCGCCGATCGAGCGCCGGAGACCAGTCGCTTATTTCCGAGACACACCACTAGTCACATCAGGGCTTCGACGAGGAGGTCCTGCATCACCGTGAGCCAGTGGTAGACGTCGAGATGCGCCGCATGCGGGTGGTCGGGCGGCAACTGCTCGGGAGTGTCCTCGGAGATCCCGAGCATCGCGCCGAGTGCCAGTCGCACGTCGTTGAGCGCGGTGAGCCACGCCGCGGCCTCGTCGGGAGACAGGGCGAAATCCCCGCCGCCGGCCGGCAGGGTGTCGAGCAACACCCGGGCGGCGCCCAGCTTGGCGTCGATGATCTGTGGTTCGTGAACGCTCCGCAGCGCCGAGTTCAGTTCGCCGTTGACGACCTCGGCGGAGAGTTCGTCGTCCTGGTCGGGCCGATGAAAATCCGGGAGGAGACGGCCCAGGGTGACATCGTCGGGTGCCTGCGAGTGCCCGACGTCGATACCGGTCAGCCTCGCGAGGTCGTCGCGGGGTGCGGAATCGGCTCGTTCGGTGAGCAATTCGCACATCGACGTGACCATCGACGCGAGCAGCTCTGCTTCGTGCGCGTCGAGTTGCGATGCGATGCGCATCTGCTCGCCGCGCCCCTTGCGTTTCCAGGTGCGCACGCGTGTCAGTGTGCCTGCCGCGCCGCGAAGGCCGATCGACCGGTTGGGAGTCGTCCGCGGCCGGTCCGGGTCACGAATCCCGCTGCATCGTCGCCCACAGCCCCGCGGCGTGCAGCTTCGCGACGTCGGCCTCGACCTTTTCCCGGTCCCCGGAGGACACCACCGCCCTGCCCTCGGTGTGGACCTGCATCATCAGTTCGTTGGCGCGGGACTCGGAGTAGCCGAAGATCTTCTGGAAGACGAAGGTGACGTACCGCATCAGATTGACCGGGTCGTCCCACACGATCGTCATCCAGGGCTTGTCGAGTCCCGCCGCGCCGTCGGCGACCTCTGGTTCGGCAACCGCCGTACCGCCGGGGGTAGCCTCGTGCGCACGAGTTTCGTCAGGCGCCATGAGGACAGGGTAGGCGATTGTGACCAACGACAACACCGCGCTGCTGACCGATCAGTACGAACTGACGATGGTCGCAGCGGCACTTAGCCACCCGGTTGCGCACCGCCAGTGCGCATTCGAGGTCTTCGCCCGCCGCCTCCCCGACGGCCGGCGCTATGGCGTGGTGGCCGGAACCGGCCGCGTTCTCGACGAACTCGCGGCGTTCCGGTTCCGCGACGAGGAGATCGCCGTGGTCGAGCGATTCCTCGACGCGGACACGGTGGCCTGGCTGCGGGACTATCGGTTCTCCGGTGACATCGACGGTTACCGGGAGGGCGAACTCTACTTCCCCGGTTCGCCGATCCTCACCGTCCGCGCGCCCTTCGCGGAGGGGGTCCTGCTCGAGACCCTGATCCTCTCGATCCTCAACCACGACAGCGCGATCGCGTCGGCCGCGGCTCGAATGGTCAGCGCGGCGGGGTCGCGCCCGATCATCGAGATGGGCTCGCGGCGCACCCATGAGCGCGCCGCCGTCGCCAGTGCGCGCGCCGCCTACATCGCCGGCGTCGCCGCCACCTCGAACCTCGAGGCGGCCCGGAGCTTCGGCGTGCCCAGCGCCGGCACCGCCGCCCACGCCTTCACCCTCGGTTTCACCGGACCGGACGGGCCCGACGAGAAGGCCGCGTTCGCCGCGCAGATCGAGGTCCTCGGGATCGGTACCACGCTGCTGGTCGACACCTACGACATCACCCAGGGCGTGCGCAACGCCATCGAGGTGGCCGGCCCCGGACTCGGTGCCGTGCGCATCGACTCCGGCGACCTCGGTGTGCTGGCGCGCCAGGTCCGCGCGCAGCTCGACGACCTGGGCGCGACGGAGACGAAGATCGTCGTGTCCGGTGATCTCGACGAGTACGCGATCGCCTCGCTGCGCGCCGAGCCGGTCGACACCTACGGGGTCGGGACATCCCTGGTCACCGGGAGCGGGGCGCCGACGGCGGGGATGGTGTACAAACTCGTCGAGGTCGACGGCCTGCCGGTGGCCAAACGTGCGAGTCACAAGGAGTCGCGCGGCGGCGCCAAGTCGGCCGTGCGGGCGGCCCGGTCGAGCGGCACGATCGTCGAGGAGATCGTGTATCGCGCCGACGGCACCCGCCCCGCGCCGGACGGGCTCGGCATCCGGGACCTGCAGATCCCGCTCGTCCGCGGTGGGACGCCCGTGGCGTCGCTGCCCACTCTCACCGATGCCCGCGCCCACCTCGCGGCCGGCCTGGTGAGCTTGCCCTGGGAGGGTCTCGGCCTGTCCCATGGAGATCCCGCGGTGCCGACCCGCTACGAGCTCGGCTGACCGCACCCCGACGCCCGGAACCGATGTCCCCCGACGACAGGAGAATTGGATGAGCGCCGAACGCAGCGACGGCACCCGTCCCGCCGACGCGCTGATCGTCGTCGACGTGCAGAACGACTTCTGCGAGGGCGGCGCCCTCGGGGTGAACGGCGGCGCCGCGGTCGCGCGGGCGGTCACGTCGATCCTCGACGAATACCGGACCGTCGTCGCGACCCGCGATTATCACATCGACCCCGGTGCGCACTTCTCCGACGACCCCGATTACGTCGACACCTGGCCACCGCACTGCCGCGTCGGCACCGACGGCGTCGCGTTCCACCGGGAATTCGACGCCGCGGCGGCGCACGAGGTGTTCTCCAAGGGCGAGTACAGCGCCGCGTACTCCGGCTTCGAGGGCGCGGCCGCCGACGGCTCCACCCTCGCCGTGTGGTTGCGGGAACGGAAGGTGAAGTCGGTCGACATCGTCGGCATCGCCACCGACCACTGCGTGCGGGCGACCGCGCTCGACGCCGTGGAGGCCGGTTTCAGCACCCGCGTCCTCCTGAACTTCACCGCCGGTGTCGCGCCCGAGACGACGTCGAAGGCTCTCTCGGCGCTGCGGCAGGCGGGTGTCGAACTCGTGGGCGACCTGCTCTACGACGGGTCGAGTCGGACCGGGTAGCAGCGCCGCGGTCCCGACCACGATCCCGATCTCGACAGCGGGAACCGACCGGGCCCGCGATACGTCTGAAAGAACACCGTTCCCGCGCACGGCGAACCCAGCAAGGACAACCGGAACACACCTCATGCCCAACACACCCCCGGTGACCGACCTGCTCGACGCGGCGGTCACCGCACTCGGCGGCCGCCGCCGCGACGGTCAGGTCGCGATGGCCTCCGCGGTCGCGCACGCCATCGACACCGGTGAACATCTCGCGGTCCAGGCCGGCACCGGCACCGGCAAGTCGCTGGCCTACCTCGTGCCGGCCATCCGGCACGCCGTCGAGAGCGGCCGCACCGTCGTGGTGTCCACCGCGACGATCGCGTTGCAGCGCCAGCTCATCGAGCGCGATCTCCCCCGCCTGGCCAAGGCGCTGAAGAAGCCGATCGGCCGCGAGCCCACCTTCGCGATTCTCAAAGGGCGCGGAAACTATCTGTGCCTGAACAAGATCCACTCCGGTACCGCCGACGAGCCGGACACCGAGCTGTTCGACCCGTTCGAGCTGTCGCGCACCGGCCGGGAGGTCACGCGTCTGCGGGAGTGGAGCAGCGAGACCGAGACCGGCGACCGGGACGACCTCGTCCCCGGCGTCTCCGACCGGTCGTGGCGACAGGTCAGCGTCACCGCCCGCGAGTGCCTGGGCGCGGCCAACTGCTCCTACGGCGAGGACTGCTTCGCCGAGCAGTCCCGCCGTCGGTCCGGGAAGGTCGACGTGGTGGTGACCAACCACGCGCTGCTGGCCATCAACGCCACGAGCCCGGCCAACGTCTTGCCCGAGCACGACGTCGTCGTCATCGACGAGGCCCACGAGCTCGTCGACCGGATGACGTCGGTGGCCACCGACGAACTGTCGGCGGCCTCGGTGGCGCTCGTCGCACGCCGGTGCGGGAAGCTCGTCGACGAGGAGACCGCCGACGCCCTCCTGGGCGCCGGTGAACAGCTGGGCGAATTGCTCGACAACGCGCCGATGCGCCAGTGGACCGGCCTGCCGTCCGACGCCACCGCTGTCCTCGTGATGCTGCGGGACCGGCTGTGGCAGGCGCGCACCGCGATCGGACCGGTACGGATGGCCGGCGCCGACGACGGCGCGGCGGCCGCCCGCTCGGCGGCCCTGACCTCACTCGAGGACATGCACGACACCGTCGTCCGCGTACTCGGTGCGTTCGACGAACCCGACGAGGCGAAGCGGCGCGACGTCGTGTGGGCGTCACTGGACACCTCACGCCGCGGGGCCGAGCCCCGGCCCATCCTGCACATCGCACCCCTGTCGGTCGGCGGCCTGCTCCGGGCCTCCCTGTTCGCCGACGCCACGGTCATCCTGACCTCGGCGACCCTCACGATCGGCGGCTCCTTCGACGCCCTCGCCGCGACCTGGGGACTCCCGGCGTCGGGGCGCGGGACCGACCGTCCGGTGACGGACGAGACGAGCCCGGCAGCGGGGTCGAGCACAGCCGACGTCACCGCCAGCGGGAAGGCGGTCCCGTCCGATTCGGGTTCGGCACGCTGGACCGGCCTCGATGCCGGCTCGCCCTTCGACTATCCGCGGTCGGCGATTCTCTACGTCGCACGTCACCTCCCCCGACCCGACCGCTCGGGCATCTCGTCGCGGACGATGGACGAGATCGCCGAGCTCGTGAACTCCGCCGGCGGACGCACGCTCGGTCTGTTCTCCTCGATGCGCGCGGCGCGCGAAGCCGCCGACGCGATCCGCGACCGCACCGACCACCCGGTGCTGTGCCAGGGTGACGACACGACGTCCACCCTGGTCCGGCGGTTCGCCGACGACCCGGCGACCTGCCTGTTCGGCACCTTGTCCCTGTGGCAGGGGGTCGACGTGCCGGGCCCGTCGTTGAGCCTCGTGCTCATCGACCGCATCCCCTTCCCTCGTCCCGACGATCCGCTGCTGACCGCCCGGCAGCGTGCGGTCGATGCGCGCGGCGGCAACGGATTCCTGTCGGTGGCGGCCAACCACGCCGCGCTGCTGCTCGCCCAGGGCGCCGGCCGCCTGCTGCGTTCGGTCGACGACCGCGGGGTCGTCGCGGTCCTCGACTCCCGACTGGCCACGGCCGGGTACGGCGGTTATCTGCTCGCGTCGCTGCCCCCGATGTGGCGTACCACCGACCCCGCGGTCGTCCGTTCGGCACTGACCCGATTGACCGATCCCGCCCGTTCGGTGGGCTGACCTCGACCGACCCCGCCGCGCCCGGCCCGCCCGACACGGCGGGCGATCCATGACAAGACAATCCCGTCCGCGGGGCACTAGGTTGGGTACCGGTGATACCAACGAAGGCGAGACCGACAGCGCACCCCGGCCACTCACGGGAGCTGACGACAGGAGGCTCCACGTGATCGGGCGCATGGGTATCGACGACATCGCACCCCTTGTGTCAGCGGGTCAGCAACCTGCCAAAGCCGTTGTGGGAGAATACTTCCCGGTCAGCACCACGGCCTGGCGTGAAGGACATGACGCGCTCGGCGTCACACTGCACGTCGAGGCTCCGCGACGCGGACCGTTCGATGTCCGGATGGTTCCCGCGCCGGAACCGGACACCTTCAACGCAGCCTTCGTCCCCGACGCCGTCGGATTCTGGTCGTACCGGATCGAGGCCTGGAGCGACCCCTACGCCACGTGGCGTTCGGCCGTTCTGAAGAAGCTCGACGCCGGGCAGGGCGCCGCCGACCTCGCCAACGACATCGAGACCGGCGCGCGGGTACTGGACACCGCAGCCGACCTGGTCGCCGGTGATGACCGAGAACTCCTGCTCGACGCCGCGCGCCAACTCCGGGCACGTCGTCGCCGTGTCGAGAACCGGGTGGGTCTGGCGGTCTCCGACGAGGTCGTCGAACTGCTGACCGCCCATCCCGTCCGCGAGCTCGTCACCAAGAGCCGTACCTACCGGGTGTGGGTCGATCGCAAGCGCGCACTGTTCGGCTCGTGGTACGAACTGTTCCCGCGCTCGACCGGCGGCTGGGACGGTGAGGGCAATCCCGTCCACGGCACGTTCCTCACCGCCGCCCAGGATCTGCCGCGCATCGCGGACATGGGGTTCGACGTCGTCTACCTGCCACCGATCCACCCGATCGGTGAGATCAACCGCAAGGGCCCCAACAACACCCTCGTCGCGGGACCCGAGGATGTCGGTTCGCCGTGGGCCATCGGATCTTCCGACGGCGGGCACGACGCCATCCATCCCCTCCTCGGCACCGAGGAGGACTTCGAGTACTTCGTCGGCCGGGCTCGCGAACTCGGCCTCGAGGTCGCGCTCGATCTGGCCCTGCAGTGCGCACCGGATCATCCGTGGGCGCTCGAGCATCCGGAGTGGTTCACCACCCAGCCCGACGGCACCATCGCCTTCGCGGAGAACCCGCCGAAGAAGTACCAGGACATCTACCCGCTGAACTTCGACAACGACCGCAACGGCATCTACCGAGCGGTCCTCAAGGTCGTCCTGCACTGGGTCGGGCTCGGAGTCGACATCTTCCGCGTCGACAATCCGCACACCAAGCCGCCGAACTTCTGGGAGTGGCTGATCAGTGAGGTGAAGAAGCGCCACCCCGACGTGCTCTTCCTCTCCGAGTCCTTCACCCGGCCGGCGCGGCTCTACGGCCTCGCCCGGCTCGGCTTCAGCCAGAGCTACACCTACTTCACCTGGAAGACGCTGAAGTGGGAGCTCGAGCAGTTCGGCCGGGAGATCGCCGACCACGCCGACGAGGCCCGCCCCAACCTCTTCGTCAACACCCCCGACATCCTGCACGAGAGTCTTCAGCACGGCGGTCCGGGCATGTTCGCACTGCGCGCCGCGCTCGCCGCGACCCTGGCCCCGACATGGGGTGTCTACAGCGGATACGAGCTGTACGAGCACGTCGCCGTGACCGAGGGCAGCGAGGAGTACCTCAACTCGGAGAAGTACGAGCTGCGGCCCCGTGACTACAAGGCGGCAGCGAGCCGCGGCGAGTCGCTCGAGCCGTGGATCACCTCGCTGAACGAGATCCGGCGCCGGCACCCCGCACTGCAGCAGCTGCGCAACATCCATTTCCACCATGTCGACAACCCGTCGCTGATCGCCTACTCGAAGATCGACCCGGTGTCGGGCGACCGGGTCATCGTCGTGATCAACCTGAACCCGTTCGGTCCCGAGGACTCCACGGTCTGGCTCGACCTGCCGAAGCTCGGCTTCGAGTGGTACGACCGCTTCCCCGTCCGCGACGAGGTCTCCGGCGAGGAGTACTGGTGGGGCCAGGACAACTACGTCCGGCTCGAGCCATGGCGGGCGGTGGCGCACATCCTCGCCTTGCCGCCCCTCGAACCTGTTGCCGCACAACAGCTCGCCTATCGGATCCAGTGAGGTATCAGTGACCGATCGCACCGATCCGCCAGACCTGCCCGACCCCTACGCGACCGACCACGACCTGCGTCGGCTCGCGGCGCAGACCCATCCCGATCCACACGCCTTCCTCGGCGCCCACGACGCGCCCGGCGGCGCGACGATCCTGCGCACCCTGCGCCCGAACGCGATCTCGGTGTCGGCGGTCATCGGCGGAGTCGATCATCCGATGACCCGTCAGACCGACGACCTGTGGGTGGTCACCGTGCCGATGGCCGACCTGATGGACTACCGGTACCGCGTCGTCTACCCCGATTCCACCGGGGGCACGTCGGAATTCGTCGTGGCCGACGGTTACCGGTTCCTGCCGAGCCTCGGCGACGTCGACATCCATCTCTTCAGCGAGGGCCGCCACGAGGAACTGTGGAACGCCCTCGGTGCGCGGGTGACGTCGTACACGACCACCGACGGCGACGTGCACGGCACCGCCTTCTCCGTGTGGGCACCGAATGCCCACGGCGTCACCGTGATCGGCGACTTCGACGACTGGACCGGGCGCGTTGCGCCGATGCGCAAGGTCGGGGTCAGCGGGGTGTGGGAGGTCTTCATCCCCGACGTCGGCGACGGGACCCACTACAAGTTCCGCGTCCATGGCGCCGACGGCGTCATCCGCGACAAGGCCGACCCCATGGCCTTCCGCACCAGCACGCCCCCGGCAACCGCGTCCCGGGTCACCGTGTCCGAACATGTCTGGACCGACGACGCGTGGATCGCGCGCCGGGAACGGTCCGCGCCCGAGCGTGAGCCGATGAGCGTCTACGAGGTCCACCTCGCGTCCTGGCGTCAGGGCCTTGGCTACCGCGAACTCGCGCACGAGCTGGCCGATTACGCCGTCGAGAAGGGCTTCACCCACGTCGAGTTCCTGCCCGTCGCCGAGCACCCGTTCGGCGGTTCCTGGGGTTACCAGGTCACGTCGTACTACGCGCCGACGGCGCGCTTCGGAACGCCCGACGACTTCCGCTACCTCGTCGATCACCTCCACTCCCGTGACATCGCCGTGATCGTCGACTGGGTGCCGGCCCACTTCCCCAAAGACGACTGGGCGCTCGCCCGATTCGACGGCACCCCGCTGTACGAGCACGCCGATCCGATGCGCGGCGAGCAGCTCGACTGGGGCACCTACGTCTTCGACTTCGGCCGGCACGAGGTCCGCAACTTCCTCGTGGCGAACGCCCTGTTCTGGTTCAGCGAGTTCCACATCGACGGTCTCCGCGTCGACGCGGTGGCCTCGATGCTCTACCTGGACTACTCACGACCGGCCGGGCAATGGCGCCCCAATGTGCACGGCGGTCGCGAGAACCTGGAGGCGGTGCAGTTCCTCCAGGAGACCAACGCGACTGTGCACAAACATTTCCCGGGCGTGATCACGGTGGCCGAGGAGTCGACCGCATGGCCGGGCGTGACCCGCATGACCGATCTCGGCGGGCTGGGGTTCAGCTTCAAGTGGAACATGGGCTGGATGCACGACACCCTCGACTACCTGTCCCGCGATCAGATCCACCGCAGCTTCCACCACCACGAGATCACCTTCTCGCTGGTGTACGCGTGGAGCGAGAATTTCGTGCTGCCGCTCTCCCACGACGAGGTCGTGCACGGCAAGGGCACGCTGTGGACGCGGATGCCGGGCGATTCGTTCACCAAGGCCGCGGGAGTGCGCGTCTACCTCGCCTACATGTGGTCCCACCCCGGCAAGCAACTGTTGTTCATGGGACAGGAGTTCGGGCAGACCGGCGAATGGGCCGACAACCGTAGCCTGGACTGGCATCAGCTCGAGGGCTGGGAGGGCGAACTGCACTCCGGCATCTCGGCCCTCGTCACCGACCTGAACCGGATCTACCGGTCCCGACCGGCGCTGTACACCCAGGACATCGATCCCCTGGGTTACGAGTGGATCGACGCCAACGACACCGCCAACAACGTCATCAGTTTCCTCCGGTACGGCACCGACGGATCGGTCGTCGCGTGCCTGTTCAACCTGAGCGGCTCCGACCGCGCCGACTATCAGGTCGGGTTGCCCTCGGCCGGTGTCTGGGACGAGATCCTCAACACCGATGCCGACGCCTACAGCGGTGCCGGGCGGGGCAACATGGGGTCGGTCACGGCGGATGGGCCGTCGTACCACGGACGTCCCGTGTCGGCTCGGGTCATGCTGCCCGCCAACTCGGCGATCTGGCTGGTGCCGCGGGAGTAGTGGTGTGTTTCGGAATCAGTCGCCTGGTTCCGAAACACACCACTCAAACTCCCGCGGCAGTGGCCTCAACCCGTCAGTAGAGGGCGCTGGCGAGCTTGCGCCGGGCGCTCACGACGAACTGCTCGGCGGGATCGAAGAGTTCGAACAGCTCGAGCAGCCGGGTGCGCGCCCGGGTGCGCTCCTCCCCCGCGGTCACGCGCACGACGTCGATGATGCGGTCGAACGCGGCTTCGGGCTGTTGGTTGAGCAACAGGACGTCCGCGGCCGCGAGCTGCGCATCGACGTCACGCGGGGACGCCGTCTCCACGATGGCGGGATCGTGCGCCTGCGCCCGCAGGATGAACTCGAGGTTCCGCGCGGCGGACACCGCTTCGAGGTTCTCCGGCTCGGCCTCGGCGATCGCCCGGTAGTCGGCGAGTGCGCCGTCGAAGTCGCCGTCGTTCAGCTTCGTCTCGGCGGCGACCAGCCTCGGGTCCTCGGGCTCCGGCTCGGGTGCGGGCCCGTCGGGCACGCCCGGGAGGATGTCGCCGATCTGGGCGAAGATGTCGTCGATCCACTGGGTGATCTCGGCCTCGGAACGCACCCCGTTGAAGGCGGTCACCGGCTGTCCCTGCACGATCGCGACGACCATCGGGATCGACTGCACCCGGAAGGCCTGTGCGATACGGGGATTGGCGTCGACGTCGACCTTCGCCAGCACCCAGCGCCCGCCCGACTGCGCGGCGAGGCGTTCGAGGACCGGCGACAACTGCTTACACGGCCCGCACCATTCCGCCCACAGGTCGATGACCACGAGCTGCTGCATCGACCGGTTGAGCACCTCGGCCTCGAACGTCTCCTCGGTGACGTCGAGGACCGCGGCCGCCGCGGTTCCCGCACCGGCGGCCGGCGACTGCCCGCCCTCGGCGGGCGGCTCACCGGGCGCGGCAGGTCGTGCTGCGGCCTGCGACTGGGTCCGTTGCGCTTGTGCGCGTTCGGCTTCGGCCCGCTCCTTGAGTACGCCGAGATCCACCGCGCCGGACATGGCCATGGCTGCTGCCGCCTGCTGTCGGGCCGCGGCGGCGGCCTGCTGACGATTGGTTGGTCGCGTCACCCCTCCAGTGTGTCACGACCGCCCACGCGGAATCAGATGACGTCGGGCGAACGCGTTCGGTCCGGCGCGGCGGTGCGCGTGCGGTCCGGGCGAACGACCGGCGCGAGCACGACGGCGAGGACGAGCGCCGCCACGGCCGCCAGCAACCCGGTGTTCAGCGAGGTCCGGCTGCTGATGAAGCCTACGACCGCGGGGCCGGCGAGCATGCCGAGGTACCCGCATCCGACGACGGCGGAGATCGTCCGGCCGCTCGACTCCCCCGACAGATTGCCCGCCGCGGTGAAGATCTGCGGGATCAGCCCCGCCAGACCCAGTCCGAACACACCCCATCCCACGATGGCGAGCGCGGGTACGGGCGAGAGCACCGCGATCAGGATTCCGGCGGTGCCGAGCAGGCCGCCGTAGCGGACGACCGCCACCGGTCCCACCGACCCGACGACCGGATCGATGACGAATCGCGCGACGGTCATCGTCGCGCTGAATGCGCCGAAAGCGATGGCGCCGACGGCTTCGGCGGAACCGAAGGTCTCGACCACGTGCAGTGCACTCCAGTCGTAGGCGGTGCCCTCGGCGAGCATGAGTGCGAACGCGACCACCGCCAGCAGCACCAGGCGGCGCCGGTCCACGGTGTGCCACCACTTCCCGGACGCGGGACCGTCGGCGTCTGCACCGCGTGCACTCGCATCGTCGGTCCCCACCTCGCGACCGGCCAGACCGCGCGCGTTCCACGCCACGACGCCGATGCCGGCCGCCGCGGCGCAGGCCACGGTGAGGACGACACCGACGTCGGCCCACAGGGTTGCCGCGATTACTCCCGAACCCACGAGACTGCCCGCCGAGAAGAACCCGTGGAACGACGACATGATCGGTCGGCCGTAGGCCCGTTCGACCACGACCGCCTGCGCGTTCATCGACACATCCAGGCAACCGTTGGCGAATCCGAAGGCGACGAGCGCGGCGGCGAGCGTCAGGGCGTCGGCGGCGAGCACCGGGGCGACGATGACCGCCGACAGCAGCAGCGCGGCACCGATCGTCACCGGCCGGGACCCCCGACGGTCGATCAGACGGCCGCAGACCTGCATGCCGACGAACGCCGACGCGCCGAGCAACAGCAACAGTCCGCCGAGTTGGTCGTGATCGACTCCGGTGCGCGCACTGATGACCGGGATGTGGGCCACCCACATCGCGGCGAGAAACCCGTTGAGCGCGAAGATCGCCCCGACGCTGCGGCGGGAGCGCCGGAGCGTCGGGGCGATCGAAGGCGGGATCGGGGCGGTCAGGCCGTGGCCTGCCTGGGCGCGCGGTCGGCGGACAGTTCGGCGAGATGGCCGTTACGGCGCGCCCACCACTCGAACACGATCGTGCCGAACGGCGGGAGGCTCGAGACCAGCGCCAGCAGGGTGACGATCGGGATTCCGATCCGCCGCGAACCCACCGGCAGCTCCCACTTCACCGCGTTCCACTTGAGCTGGATCGCCGTGATCAGGGCGACGACCACGAAGATCACGAAGACGATCCCGTGGATCATGCCCGGCTTGGCGATGGCCTCGTCGTCGTCGTTGACCCGCTTGACGACCATGGCGACCAGCAGGACCGCCCAGGTGATCGCCTCGGCGACGGCGACGAACCGGAAGCGCTTGGCGGGAGTGGTCAGGTCGAAGAATGACAGCATGGCCCTCATTGTGCCGAATCGGACAGCAAACTACTACAAGATGTCGTAGACATCTCCTTCGTTCAGGACTTCGGAACCCGGATGATCAGCGCGTCACCCTGGCCGCCGGCTCCACAGAGCGCGGCTGCACCGACGCCACCGCCCCGTCGCTTCAGCTCGAGCGCGACATGCAGCGCGACGCGCGCCCCGGAGGTCCCGATCGGATGTCCGACGGCGATCGCACCACCGTTGACATTGACGATCTCGGGATCGACGCCGAGCTGCTTGGTCGAGGACAGCCCGACCGCCGCGAAGGCCTCGTTGATCTCGATGAGGTCCAGGTCCGCGGGTGCGATGCCCTCGCGGTCACAGGCCTTGACGATCGCATTGGCCGGCTGCGCCTGCAGGCTGGAGTCCGGGCCGGCGACGACGCCGTGGGCGCCGATCTCGGCCAGCCACGTGACGCCCAGTTCCTCGGCCTTGGCCTTGCTCATCACCACGACGGCCGCCGCGCCGTCGGAGATCTGCGACGAGTTGCCCGCGGTGATCGTGCCGTCCTTGCGGAAGGCCGGCCGCAGCCCCGACAGCGACTCCACGGTGGTGTTGGCGCGAATCCCCTCGTCCTCGGCGAACTCGATCGGGTCGCCCTTACGCTGCGGGATGGCCACCGGCACGACCTCGTCGTCGAAGACGCCGTTCTTCCACGCGGCTGCGGCGAGCCAGTGGCTTCGTGCCGCGAACTCGTCCTGTTGCTCACGGGTGAACCCGTCGGCGTCGTTGCCCTGCTCGGTCAGCGCCCCCATCGGCTGATCGGTGAAGGCGTCGAAGAGCCCGTCGAACGCCATGTGGTCGACGAGTTCGGTGTTGCCGTACTTGAAGCCGCCGCGGCTGTTGGGCAGGAGATGGGGCGCCTGAGTCATCGACTCCTGGCCGCCGGCGACGACGACGTCGAACTCGCCGGCCCGGATGAGCTGATCGGCCAGCGCGATCGCGTCGATCCCCGACAGACACATCTTGTTGATGGTCAGGGTCGGGACGTCCCAGCCGATGCCGGCCTTGATCGCGGCCTGGCGGGCGGGCATCTGACCGGCCCCCGCGGTCAGCACCTGGCCCATGATCACGTACTCGACCTCGGATGCCGGAACGCCGGCCCGCTCGAGTGCGCCCTTGATGGCGACCGCGCCGAGATCGACCCCGCTGAAGTCCTTCAGGGAGCCCAGCAGGCGGCCGAAGGGGGTGCGTGCGCCGGCGACGATGACCGTGGTCTTGTCGGCAGTCGAAGTCATGAGGGAACCTCCGGGAAGTGTCTAGATAGGGGGCCAACCGAGCGCCCGCTCTGTGCGCTCAACACCTCAACGCTACCGTTGTCCCATGTCTTCCTCAGCAACGGACCCCAGCGCCACCGCACTCATCTCCGACCTGATCGTCGCCATCGATCACGTCGGCATCGCCGTCCCCGATCTCGACGCCGCCAAGGAGTGGTACGCCACCCACCTCGGGTTCGAGACGCTGCATCAGGAGACGAACGCCGAGCAGGGCGTCGAGGAGGCCATGGTCGGCCCGGCCGGCGGCACCGGTGCGGTCATCCAGTTGCTCGCCCCGCTCGACGAGTCGTCGACGATCGCCAAGTTCATCGACCGCAACGGTCCTGGGCTCCAGCAGCTCGCCGTGCGGGTGACCGACGTCGACGCGGTCACGGCACGACTCACCGAAGCCGGCGTCCGGGTCCTCTATCCTGCCGCGAAGCGGGGCACCGCGGACTCCCGCATCAACTTCGTCCACCCCAAGGACGCGGGCGGCGTGCTGCTCGAACTCGTGGAACCCGCCGCCACCGCACACTGATCCGCCGCAACGGCCGAAAACCGTTGCGCCGCTAGCTGACTCGACATGCCGAGCCGGCCGCTCCCATCCGTGGACCGGCCGGCTCGGCACCTCCACGCACGGCGTCGCCGACGTCGAGGAGATCCCGCACTCTCTCCGATACACTGGCCGCCATGCCAGGTCCCGCACGGCAATTGCCCTTCGCGATCGTGATGCGCGGTTATGACCGTGAGCAGGTCGCCGATCACCTCCAGCGCCTCGACGCCGATCTGCGCGTCCTCGCCGCCGATCGCGACGCCGCCACCGCCAACGCACACGAACTCGCCGCGCATCTCGAGGACGCGCGCGACGAGATAGCCGAACTGCGCCGGGAGGTCGACAAGCTCTCGGTCCCGCCGACCACCGCGCAAGGGATGAGCGAGCGACTGTCGCGGATGCTGCAGCTGGCGTCCGACGAAGCGTCGGAGATGCGCGCCGAAGCGGCCGCCGAAGCCGCCGAGACGCTGTCCATCGCGCGCCAGGAGGCCGCCGACATGCGGTCGTCGGCCGCGACCGACGCCGAGCGCGTCCGGGGCGAGGCACGCACGGCCGCGAAGAAGCTGGTCGACGAGGCCGCCGCCCGGGCACGGCAGGTCAAGGAGACCGCGGCCGCCAACGAGTCGGAGTCCGCCCGCCTCATCGCCGAGCGCACCGCCGCGATGGAGGCCGAACACACCAAGACCATGCAGGCCGCCAAGGACGAGGCCCGCCGAGTGGTGGAGAAGGCGAAAGCCGAGGTCGCCGAACTCGAGGCGGTCAGCGCCGCCGAACGCCGGGCCGAGCGGGAACGCCATGATGCCGAACTCGCCGATCAGCGCGAACGCGCACTCGACGAGGCGGCACACATCCGTCAGACCGCGCTCGACATCGCGACCGAACGACTCGATCGATCACGCGAACTCGCGCAGGCGGCTGATCGCACGCGTCAGGACATCGCCGCCAACCTCGGGCGGCTACGCGAGGAGCTGGCCGAGTTGCCGGAACTGCTCGCCCAGCCCGACGACTCCGAGTACTCCGTGCTGTCCGACGCCGACGATCTCGACCTCCTCAACCGCAAGCTCTCGCCCGAGGCGCGGTCGCCGGAGGTCCGCTCCGCCTGATCCGAAAGAACCACACAACCTCAGGTCCCAGCCCCTGCTCCCTGAGGTGCGAGGAGCGCGAGCGACGAGCCACGAAGGGCCTGGCAAGACGAGGGCGAGGGCCCTTCGTGGCTCGCTGCGCTCGCACCTCAGGGAGCAGGGGGTGGGCCACGCCGCTTGCTCCGCAGGGTGGGCCTAGAACAGCCGGAACTCCGTGCTCTCCGCGCCGCGAAGCTCGTCGTAATCGAGCACCACGCAACGGATTCCGCGGTCCTCGGCCAGCGTGCGGGCCTGCGGCTTGATCTGCTGGGCGGCGAATACGCCGGCCACCGGGGCGAGTGTGGTGTCGCGGTTGAGCAGCTCGAGGTACCGGGTGAGCTGCTCGACACCGTCGATCTCCCCGCGCCGTTTGATCTCGACCGCCACCGTGGCACCCGATGCGTCCCGGCACAGCAGGTCCACCGGCCCGATCGCGGTCATGTACTCGCGGCGGATGAGCGTGTGACCCGGACCCAACGTCTCGACATGCTCGGCGAGCAGCTCCTGCAGGTGCGCCTCGACGCCGTCCTTGACGAGTCCGGGGTCGATGCCGAGGTCGTGCTGGGAGTCGTGCTCGATCGACGCGATGGTGATGCGGAGTTCCTCGCCCGCCTTGTTGGTGACGACCCAGTACGCCTCCGCCTGCGTACCGTCGGGAACCTGCGCCTCGGTGAGCCAGCACGGCGGACTCATCCAGTTCAACGGCTTGTAGGCCCTGTCGTCGGCGTGCACGCTCACCGATCCGTCCGATTTGATCAGCAGCAACCGCCGGGCCATGGGCAGATGGGCGGTCAGCCGCCCGACGTAGTCGACCTGACACTCCGCGATGACGAGACGCACGTGCCCACCCTAGTGGTGTGTCCCGGAACCGGGCGGCGCGGCCCGCTCACTCGTCGTAGTAGTGCTTCAGCAGAAACGTCTCGGCATCGACGACCGCGTCGTCCATCGTCGAGTGCACGTGCGGAAGCGCCGGGTCGAATCCCCGGAGTTCCGGCGGCGCATCGAGATCGGGCACCGCCGCGTCGTCACGGTGCCGATCGACGCTGGCGCGGACGACGCCGTCCGGGTCGACGAGCGCGGCCCGCCGGCCGCTGTCGTCCAGCAGCCGTTTGATGCTCAGCACCATCGTGCGTGCGACCGCGTCGATCACCCCGATGCGGGAGATCTCGACGATGACGACGGTGTATGCGTCGATGTCGGCCATGAGGCGCCGCTGGACACTCTCGGCGCCGGCGAAGGTCAGGTCTCCCTGCAGTTCGTACACGCGGATGCGGTCGCGACAGGTCCGCAGATAGCTGCGCTCCTGCTCGCCCCATTCCGCGCTGACGGGGGTGTCGGCGAGGTCGTAGACCGACCGGATCGTCACCCGACTCTCCCGTGTCACGTTGAACATGTGCAGACCCAGGTCGGTGGACAGATGCCGACACACGTCGACGCCGCGGACGCTGTTGCCGTGACCGTCGAGCCGTGGCGAGTACACGCCGATGCCGAGTTGCCCCGGCAGCACCGCGAGGATCCCGCCACCGACGCCGCTCTTCGCTGGCAGGCCGACGGAGGTGACCCAGTCCCCCGCGCCGTCGTACATCCCGCACGTCGTCATGACACTCAGCAACCGCTGCGCGGTCTCGTTGGAGAAGACCGTCCGACCCGTGCGGGGATTCATCCCGCCGTTCGCGATCGTCGCGCCGATCCCGGCCAGGTCGTCGGTCGTCACCCGAATCGAGCACTGTCGGTAGTAGAGGTCGAGAGCGGCGTCCGGGCTGGTCTCTAGAGCCCCGAAGCTGTCTAGCATGTAGGCGATCGCGCGGTTGCGCGAACCCGTCGCGGCCTCGGAGGCATAGACCCCCTCGTCCATCGTGAGGCGCCGTCCGGCACATCCGGAGTAGAACTCGAGCACCTCCCGGAAAGCGGCGTCGACCGCCGCCTCGGCCACGTCCCGGGTCGGCGGCAACAGCATGGATGCGGCAAAGATGGCCCCCGCATTGATCATCGGGTTCTTCGGGCGTCGGCGCTCGTCCACGCTGATCTCGTTGAATGCCTCGCCGGACGGCTCGACGCCGATCTTCGCGTCGACCGCCGCGGTGCCGTGCTTCTTCAGGACCATCGCATAGGTGAGGGGCTTGGAGACCGACTGGATGGTGAACGCCGTCGCGGAGTCACCATGTGAGTAGGTGTGGCCGTCGTGCACGCACATCGACAGGCCGTAACCCTCGGGGTCGACGGCGGCCAGTTCCGGGATGTAGTCGGCGACATGACCGGATCGGTCCGAATGGCATTCGTCCATGATGTGGCTGAGGTAACCGTCGACGAGGGAGTCCATGACCCCATCTAAGCGTGTCCCCCGGCACCCCGTCGGAGATGACTAGGCTGGCGATGACCGGGGACCGAGACACCGACGCTGGGAGTACCGATGAAGCTGCTCGTCGCATACATCGCCACCTCGGGAGGCGACGACGCGGTCGCCCTCGGCGCATGCCTCGCGCGGACCTTCGACGCCGAACTCGAGCTCTGCATCGTCATCCCACCCGAGCCGGACAGCGCCGACCCGTCCGAACAGGTCTCGGTCGAACGCCTCTCCGACGCCCTGGACAATGCGGCCCGCCGATGGCTCGACGCCGCTGCCGCCAGACTCCCCGACGACATCCAGACCACCACGACGATCGCCGAACACGCCAACCCCGGGGAGGGTCTCATCGTGCAGGCCCGGCGCACATCGGCGGACATGCTGGTCATCGGCGGCGCGGGTGGCGGTATCCGCGGCCGGCACACACTCGGGACCGTGGTCAACGACATCTTGCATTCCGCACCGGTCCCGGTGGCGGTGGCGCCACCGGGGTTCGCGCATCTCGGCGCCGACGAGGTGCGAGAGATCTCGGTCGCGATCGGTAGCAGGCCAGGCACCCAGCTGTTGTTCCAGACGGCGTTGCGCAGCGGTGTCCGTGCACATCGGCCCATCCGGCTGATCTCGCTGGTCGCCGTCGACGACGTCCAACCCTGGCGCACCGAGCCGGAAGAACGGGCCCTCGACCACGCTCGCGAACACGCGCGACGCAGTCTCGAGGCGGCCAGAGAACAACTGCCACCGGACTTCCCGGTCAGCTCGGCGATCGCCCAGGGGTCGACCATCGAGGAGGCAGTCGGCTCCCTGGACTGGCAGGACGGCGATGTGGTCATGGTCGGCTCCAGCCGGCTGGCGGCGCCCAACACGCTCTTCCTCGGCACAACCGCAGCGAAAATCCTTCGCGCGGTGTCGGTTCCGATGATCGTCGTTCCGAAGGGCACCGACTGATCACGTCTCGACCCAGAAAAGCATTGTGGCCCCTCACGAATCGCGAGGGGCCACAATGGGATGTTGTGTTCGGCGGTGTCCTACTCTCCCACACTGATTAGGGTGCAGTACCATTGGCGCTGGAGGGCTTAGCTTCCGGGTTCGGAATGGGGCCGGGCGTTTCCCCTCCGCTATAGCCGCCGTAACTTTGTGAAACAACACGCTCATGTAGTGTGCGTGTGTTTGTTTGTCACCTCTCACCACCCCGTCACACCGTGGTGTTGTTGGGGGGTGTCCGGGGGGCGAAGCCACCCGGAGGAGTGTGTTGTTTCAGAAGTACATAGTGGATGCGAACACCAACCGAACCTGAGGTTTGGTGATGTTGTGGGTGTTGTTGGTAAGTCCTCGGCCGATTAGTACCAG